>JAUIKE010000342.1 GCA_030430845.1 Bacteroidia bacterium
TTCCGCATGTACAATCCGGATGGGACCTGGTTTAAAGAAGGATATGGGGTGCAGCCGGATATCGAGATCAAAGAAGACCCGACTGCTTTGGCGAAGGGAATTGATCCACAGTTGGAGAAGGCGATTGAAAATGTGATGCAGCAAATGAAAGAGAAAGGGCCGATCCATCCGAAAGAGCCGGCGAAGGAAGATAGAAGTAAGAAAAAGAAAGTGATTAAACCATAAGTTTTAAGCGGTTGGCCCGCTCGGGCCAACCGCTTAAAAAAATTTAAGGAAATGCAAGAACCCTTCCTGTCTGCAGTGCGAAAGCTTGGGCCCTTTTCCGAAAAGGACGTAACGGCCTTGATGGAAAAGCTACAAAACCTATCTTTAAAAAAAGGCGCGTATTTGCTCAAGGAAGGAGAAATTACTACAGGCCTTTATTTTGTGACATCTGGTAGTCTTCGGCACTACTATCTTACAGAAGAGCATACAGAAGTGATGATCAACCTGTTTCTAGATGAAGATTGGGCACTTGATTACGCAAGCTTCACTGGACAAAAGCCGTCTAAAAACTACCTTCAGGCCAATGAAGAGACCACTCTTTTATACTTGTCTTTGTATAACCTGCATCATTTAATAGAATTCTCTCCTTCATTTTTTACCCTGGGGCGAATCTTGGAAACAGCCGTTCGCCCTTCAATTTACAGCGACCCGAAAGTGTCGCCGGAAGCCAAATACACCCACCTGCTAGAACACAGACCTGAATTGCTTCAAAAATTTCAACTCAAATACATTGCCTCTTACCTCGGAATTACACCTGAGACGCTCAGCCGGGTGAGGCGCAAGATTTTTCAGTAAGCTTTCATTTCTTGATTTCGATCAATTGGTAATGATGCTGTGCTTTGTACTTTTAGGTCACCCAAGAGTAAACTCGGGCTTAAAATAAAAAAGGCATCATTTTCTTTGAACCGAATCAGACCTGTGAATATCCGTAACAGTCAGTTGCAGTCTGTGTCAAAAAAAAGCTTAGCCATATATCAGTGAGTAATGCACATAACTCAGGAGTATGATATGAAAAATTACGTCTTCAAATAAAACAATTATTGATGAAACCTACCACTTACAAAACCTCCGGCACTTGCCTGCTCATTGGCTGCTTCCTTATGTTCATCACCATGGTTATGCACCCTACAGGTGGGGGAATTGAACACATTTTAAGAATCTGGACAGTGGCCGTCGCTTCTCATTCTATCGCCATTTTATCCATCCCTTTCCTGGCCATTGGTTTTTGGGGAATGGAAAGAAGGCTTCAAGAAGCAGATTTCCTATCTAAGATAAGTTTTGCCATCATTCTCACAGGCCTGGTAGCTGTTATGATAGCCGCCGCACTGAACGGCCTGGCCTACCCGATCTATGCGAGCATGTATAAAGATGCCTCAGAGGCCACACTAGCTGCTATTGAACCTATCACCCGATATGGCTTTACCATGAACCATGCTTTCGATTATATTTTCATGGGAGCTGTGTGTGCCTCTACGATATTATGGTCGTTGGTCATTTATAAGACCAAAGCCTTGACCTCCTGGCTGGCACACTTCGGACTCTTATTGGCCACAGCGGCGCTTGCTATGTGGATACTTGGATTTGTTTTTGTAGACCTCCATGGCTTTCGGATTTTCATTTTTGGCTGGGTGATCTGGGTACTTTGGGCCGGCTTATCATTGAGACGGTCGGTTGAAGAAGCGTCTTGATGCAAATTTCTCTGTTTTGAATGCGCTGCAAAATTAAACACCCCCTGTTTAATTTTTATACAGTATTTAGTATGTAAAATAATGGGTTTTTCCCTGGAGTCCCTGTTATTACTGGGTTTGGGGCTGTTGGCATGGAAATTGGATTATATATAGTGACATGATTACTTTGGCAATATCAGGGCAGGGACGGCATCTGTAGTTTGAAGTAAAAAAGTTCATCACTATAAAAAAGAGAATAACATGGTACACCTCCTAATGAAAATAATCTTAATCTTTATCGTTACGGTGATTATGGGACTTTTTTCGCTGAACGGACAAACGCTGAGCCTGCAAAACCTGATCGACTTTTCCGAACCAAACACTGAGGTGGGACTATCGGAGGACTTGAACCCCCAGGGAATTTACTTTTCTGAAATCAATGAAACCACTCCTCGTTATTCAAATGAGGACGAATCATTAACGGCCTCCTTATCGCAAGTGGAGGTAAATGAACCCAATCGTTTGGTATATCTGAATTTAGAAGATTATCAGGAAATAAAATTCACCACCACAGATGAGGGAGTTTATCGGTCGCTTTTGGATGAATTGAGATCGGAAGCTTTACAATTTCAAGCTTTTGAAAAACAGAGCAATGCTTTTAGAGATCATGACGAGATCATTTTCACCTCTCCTCGCTTCCCCGGTCTGTTCATTAAAGTTACGGATGTGAAGATTTTTGAAGATAATTCGGAAGATCATCCGGTAAGTGTCAGCCGGTATGAATTTAAAGTTGTTAGAAATTAATATTATGTATAGGAGAAAAACTTCGTTTTTCTCCTATACATAATATTAATTTATTTTCCCAATTCACTATAAATCAACTGAATCACATATTTTCCCATATTCCCTTCCTGATACTTCTGAGTAGGATCTTCTTCCTGAATGGCTTCCAGAGATTTCCCTCCTTTTTTAGCTTTCGCCACCTGGTTCCAGATATCTTGGAGCATATCGCGGAAGTCAAGCATATCCTGTTTTTTAGCTAACTGCCCGTGGCCGGGAATAATGACCGTATTGTCATCTGCAATATCTAGGATGGTATTCATCGCTTTGATGGTGCCGCCAACACTACCCCCATTTCCGCCGTCGATGAAGGGAATGCCATAACGCACAAAGACATCTCCTGTATGCATCACATTGGCCTCTTCGAAGTAAATAATGGCATCCGTATCGGTATGGGCATTACCAGGATGAAAAATCCGAACAGTTTGCCCATTCAAGTGTAGTTTGATCGCTTTTTCAAAAGTAACCTTTGGCCAGGCCTCTTTAGGATACACTTCCTGAATGTGTGGATCTCTGCCTGGAAGCGTAATGGTATTCTCCTGCATCAAACGCTTACGGGTATTGGCATGCGCAACGATGAGGGCACCTTCCGGGCCGTAGGCTTTGTTGCCATCGGCATGATCATAATGGTAATGGGTGTTGATGGTGTAACTGATCGAGCCATCGCCAATTTCTGCCAGGGCTGCTTTTATTTTTTCTGATAGGGGTGCAAACTGATCGTCCACCAGAACGAAACCGTCATCCCCGGCCAGCACTCCGATGTTACCTCCGGCGCCAAATAGGACATAAAGTTCATCGGTGATCTTTTCGGTTTTGATAATAACTTTAGAGAAATCTTGAGAAAGGAGACTACTCGTAAAAAACAAGAAAAGGGTGAAAAGGGATATTGCGTTTTTCATTTCTACAAGGATTTATAATGCTTAAATTACAAGAAAAACTTAACTTAAAGGAATTGCAATTTTTTTATTAAAACACCTTTGATATGAAAACCCAAATTTGGACAACTTTCTTCACCCTCTTTATATTCTTCCTGTTTTCTTGCCAGCCTCAATCAGAAGAATTACCTAAAGAAGATACTGCTGCTGCCAATAGAGCGTTTGTCGACAGCTGGTTCGCTGCCATCAACTCTTCGAACTGGAAAGAAGAGGTAAAGCCTTTTTTTAATGATGAAGGTTTTATTGAATTGCACAGCACATTTCGAGAAGCTTTTCCCGACTACCACGCTACGGTTTTGGATGTAATATCAGAAGGGAATAAGGTTGTTACCCATTTTAAAGTGAGGGCCAGTCACCAAGGAGAATTTCCTTTTGATGAATTCCAGGGAGTAGAACCTTCAGGGAAAACGGCAGAATGGACAGAGGTGATGGCATTTGATGTAGTGGATGGGAAATTTGGGGCTTACCCCGGCTTTTTTTTGATTGATTATAAAAGCAGGATGGAGCAATTTGGAATCAAATGCTTTTCTCAGGAAGTATCTGAGATAGAGTAATAGTATTCTTTCAGCCTCTCTGATCAAAAATTAGGCTAGAACCTTACTGGAAACGACCGACCTTAATGTGTCAGAAGTAGCCTGGAAAGTAGAATTTAAATCGGTGGCCCATTTTTCAAAGGCTTTTCAGGATGAATTCGGTTTCTCACCTAGTGCAACCAGTAAGTGATTGTTTATCAGTCATTTAGGTGGGTGTTGTGTCTCATTTGTGCAACGAATGAACAAATATTTTTTAACTCCTTACAACCAATGTTTAAATACTTGAACCCAATTGACGAGGGATTTGAGTGGCTTTGACTGCATCTTTGAATCATCACAAGCAAACGATTTCAAATTATCAAAATCCATTCAAAATGAAAACTTTCCGCTTATTCCTCTCAATGGCCCTTCTTGGTTTTTTAAGTATACATACTATGCAGGCACAAGCAGTCGCCTCCACAAATGTGAATCCTTTGGAGCATGTTACTACAAAAGCACCTAAAACAACATTGACTAAAGCTGTACCCAATATGGCACTGGGACTGCAAAGAGCTTCGTTCAATGACCTGGAAAGGTACGTTGAGGAACATCTTCAATATCCGGAACTGGCAAAAAAGCATGCCGTAGAGGGATCAGTAAAAATACTGGTAGTGGTTTCTGCAGAAGGAAATATCACCAAAACTCAAGTGATCAACTCACTCGGCTTCGGTTGTGACGAGGCTGCCCTGGAAGTGATCAAAAATATGCCTGGCTGGGTACCTGCTTCTAATTATGGCATCGCCGCTCAGGACAAGCGTTTGTTGGAATTCCAATTTAGACTTCAATAAGGTTAAACTGATTCATACTTTCACAAAAACT
>JAUIKE010000111.1 GCA_030430845.1 Bacteroidia bacterium
GCACAGTTTTTTCCCTTCGAAACAAAGCCAATTCATACGCCATCAACGGAAGTGCTAAATTAAGCCAGAAATATGCTGCCGATAATACCGATATCGGGCATGCCTACAATATTGAACTAGCCAAAACAAGCGGGAACCTCCGCATTGGAGTCGGATATAATGTCGAATCAGACAATTATGATATTAATGACCTGGGCTTTATTTTTAACAATAATGAGCGTTCCTTCCGGACTTTTCTTAACTATAATATATTCAAACCCTTCCTGTTTTTTAACCGTGGAGAAATGGGCGCCTTTGTTGGCTATCAGCGACTATTCCGTCCGGACACCTACACGGGCTTTGGTACCGAATTCTGGTTCTGGGGTGAAACGAAGAGTTTTTGGAATGTAAATATATGGGGAAGTTCAGAACCCCTGGCTACCTATGATTACTTTGAACCGCGTACTAAAGGCCGATTTTATCGTCAGCCTACCAATCGGGGTGCAGGCTTTTGGGTAGGATCGGATAGCCGGAAAAAACTGAGAGTATCGCTTAATGGTAATTATCGCTCTTTTTCTGAAGACGGCCGGTATCGTCTGAACTTCAATATATCCCCCAGATACCGCTTTAATGATAAGCTGAGCATGAGCTTGTCCACATTCAACTCCAATGAATTCAATGATGTGGGTTTTGTAAATAAAATCCCTGAAGAAACCATTGAAGAAGGACAACCTAAGTCCAATGATCAGATCATCTTCGGTGTGCGGGACCAGACGACCGTAGAAAATGTGTACAATGCCAGCTTTAACTTCAATAATTCGATGGCGCTTACCTTTCGCATGCGCCATTACTGGACGAAGGTTAAATACGATCGCTTTGCCTTGCTGCAGGAGGATGGCAATTTAGGTTCTACTGATTACACGGATAATCACAATACCAGCTTTAATGCCTTTAACATTGATATGGTGTATCGCTGGAGGTTTGCTCCGGGAAGTGATATCTACCTGATCTGGAAGAGTGCGATTTTCGGAGCACGGGAGGATGCGGATATTTCCTACATCGAAAATGTGCGGAATTTGTTTGATAATCCTCAGTCGAATAGCGTATCATTGAAGGTTATCTATTTTCTAGACTATGTAAATGTTTTTAAGAGTAAATAGAAAGAAAAAGGGGCCATTTGGCCCCTTTTTCTTTCTATTTACTCTTCAGGAAGAAGTTCCAACCTTAGCTCATCCAACTGTTCCGGCGCTACCGGTGCAGGCGCATCGATCATCATATCCCTTCCCTGATTGTTTTTCGGAAAAGCGATGAAATCACGGATGGAACTCTGCCCATTCATCACTGCACACAAACGGTCGAACCCAAAGGCAATACCTCCATGTGGCGGCGCTCCGTATTCGAACGCTCCCATCAGGAAGCCAAACTGACTCTCCGCTTCTTCTTCCGTGAAGCCGAGCAGCTTAAAGTTCTTAGCCTGCAAAGCCCGATCGTGGATACGGATGGACCCGCCGCCGATCTCCGCTCCGTTGATAACGAGGTCATAGGCATCGGCCCGCAGGCTCTTCATGGTTTCAAAGTCACCGTCGAGCATTCTTGAAATATCATCTTTTTTAGGGGAAGTGAAAGGGTGGTGCATAGCGTGGAAGCGCTCTGCTTCTTCATCCCACTCCAAAAGTGGGAAGTCCAGTACCCACAAAGGCTTAAAGTCCCCTTCTTTCATCAATCCCATGCGGCGGCCCATTTCCAGGCGCAGCTCGTTGAGCTGCTTGCGCGTCTTGTCGGTCTCACCGGCCAGGATCAGCATGAGGTCACCCGGTTGAGCGCCCATCTTATCGGCCCAGCCTTTCAGTGCCTCGTCATTGAAGAACTTGCCAACGGATGACTTGAAGGAGCCATCTTCATTATATTTCACATAAACCAAGCCTCTGGCGCCGATTTGTGGGCGCTTCACCCAATCGGTCAGCTGGTCGATTTGTTTTCTGGTATAGTTAGCCTGGCCTTCCGCGACAATACCTACCACTAATTCAGCGCTGTCGAAGACTACAAAGCCTTTGTCTTTAGCCAGGTCATTCAGCTCAGTGAACTGCATGCCGAAGCGAAGGTCCGGCTTGTCGGAGCCGTACAGGCGCATCGCGTCGTCGTAGAACATACGCGGGAAGTCGGGCAGTTCAATGCCTTTTAATGTTTTGAATACGTGCTTGGTCAGGCCTTCGAAGGTGTTCAGGATGTCTTCCTGCGTCACAAAGGCCATCTCGCAGTCGATCTGCGTGAACTCCGGCTGGCGGTCGGCGCGCAGGTCCTCGTCGCGGAAGCACTTCACGATCTGGAAGTAGCGGTCGAGGCCGGATACCATCAGGATCTGCTTGAAAGTTTGTGGCGACTGCGGCAGTGCATAGAATTGTCCGGGGTTCATCCGGCTGGGCACCACAAAGTCGCGCGCTCCTTCCGGCGTACTTTTGATCAAAAAGGGTGTTTCTACTTCTACGAAATCCTGCCCGCTGAGATACTTGCGTACTTCCAGCGCCAGTTGAGAGCGGAACACAATATTTTTCTGCACCGGACTTCTGCGGAGGT
Source organism: Bacteroidia bacterium (assembly GCA_030430845.1). Lineage (GTDB taxonomy): Bacteria > Bacteroidota > Bacteroidia > Chitinophagales > Saprospiraceae > JANQPA01. The sequence continues at coordinate 2,554 of JAUIKE010000111.1, forward strand.
CCAGATACCGATATTTCATGCGCAGATCATCACCACCGTCGGTTTCGTCTTCAATCGTAAAAGGAGGGAGCTTAGCTGGATTGAGGACACTCAGCTCGGACACCTCGATCTCGATGTCTCCGGTTGGCAGGTTGGGATTTTTAGAGCTGCGCTCGATCACGACTCCTTTAACCTGGATGACGAATTCGCGTCCCAGTTCGCGGGCTTTTTCAAACAACGCCGCATCAGATTTTTCTTCGCTGAAAATGAGCTGCGTGATGCCGTAACGGTCGCGCAAGTCGATCCACATCATGAAACCTTTGTCACGAGATTTCTGGACCCACCCGCTCAGGGTCACTTCCTGTCCTACATGCTCGATACGGAGTTCTCCGCAGTGGTGTGTTCTGTACATATCTATGTTTTTTTGAAGTGCGGGTGGTTGGGCTAGCCCAACCGCCCGCACTTCGTGGGATTTTTAATTTTATTGTTAACGGAACTTTGTTTTGATAAGTTCCTTGAATAATGGCGCAAAATTATGTTTTTATTATGAAAATAGAGAAGACCCGGCCCGAAAGCTATGGATAAATCAGAGGGAAGTTAAAATTTTGTGATTTTAAAGGAATCCAAAAGGGGGAAGGCTTCGTTTATTATTTTTGTACTGTACTGCTTGACTACTGTTGGGCAGATGTGCCGCCCCGCTGGGGCTTGGTGAGGGGGGGTACGGCTTTTGCCCCAGGCTGACGCCTGGGGTTACCGATATTTCGCCTCTCTGAGGCTCTTGATTTTGGGTTTATAGCTTGTAGGTTGGTATGCGCTGGTTTTGATGTGGCATGAGCCATTGATAAGCAGGCATCTCCAAGGAGCAGAGCTGTTATGTTCTATGTCAAAAAGCTCCAGCGGAGCGAAATATCGGTAACCGTGGGCGTCAGCCCACGGCCAAAGATGCCCCCTACTAAAGAGCTCCAGCCATACGGCCCGCATGGGCGGAGCGACAGATGGGATGCCTCATAGGGTCTATGCGAAAACTTAAGGTTTTGCCAGCAGTACATATATTAGTTAAAAATAATACAATAACATAATCCCATGAGAAAATCGATTTTACTATTTACCACTCTCTTTAGTTTATTGGTGCAAGGGCTTTGGGCCCAGTCCTTTCCGACGCCGGATCAGGATCCCACCTGGCAGTTTTCCGGATTTGGACAGTATATTCCTGAAGTAAATACTCAAGTGTTTTATAAAGAAGACACGGTCATTAATGGTTCAGTCTGGCATAGCCTGATATATAAAAGTGAGGGAGGCGGATTTATCAAAAACTGGATAAGACCTGAAGGAAAAAAAGTGTATGCCAGATTTTCAAAAAGATTTTCCAGTCATCCGAACCAGGATTTTTTGGTTTATGATTTCTCCTTAGAAGAAGGAGATACTATTTGGTGTCCAATTTTTTCATATGCAACCTTAAATACACCTCTTCCTCAGAAATTTTTATTTACTGTAATAGATGTTGATACCATCCTTTATGAAGGCGTTCCACGAAAGACAATTCAACTGAGGTTTGATATTCCCAACTTTAAGAGCAATATCCCTATTACATGGATTGAAGGCTTGGGAGCGACCATAGATCCTTTGTATCCGATGGCAGATTGGAAAACGATTGAAGATGAATTCGAAAACCATATGTGTTACATACAACTGGATGGTAGAATTGTATACAAGAGCCAGGATTCCTACTGTGTGAACTTAAGAAATGAAATTATTTATGTCGATAAAAATGCTACAGAGGGTAGCAACAATGGGATTAACTGGCCCAACGCCTACCACAACCTCCAAACCGCCCTCGCCAATGCCGAATACGGCAACCAGATCTGGATCGCAGCCGGTACCTACCTCCCCGATTCGCTGAACGACCGCTCGAAATCCTTCGTCATCCCGCCGGGCGTGCAAGTCTACGGAGGCTTTGCAGGTACGGAAGAAAGCCTGGAACAGCGCCGGCCCGAAGATCATCCGACCATACTGAGCGGGAACATCGGGGTTGCTGCCGACAGTACCGACAACTCCTACCACGTATTGTATCTTTCTAACCCGGACGAGAACACCCGCCTCGACGGCCTGACTATCCTGAGCGGCTTCGCCCTTGGGCATCCGCAGGGGACCAACGCAGATGTAGGAGGCGGCATCAAAATTGAAGTAACGAATGAGGGCCTCAACGGCTTACCCATCATTTCGAATTGCCGCTTCAAAAACAACACCTCCCGGCGGGGCGGGGCTATTTCCCTGACGTCCAGTGTGCCGTTGGTGAATGGACTACAGTTGAACGATTGCCTCTTCGAAACCAACAATGCCACGTCCTTTGGCGGGGCCGTTTATTTCAAATTGGAGCAGGCAGACAGTGTTACGCACGCGATAGCAAACAGCCGCTTTATGTCCAATAGCTCCGGACACATAGGCGGGGCGCTTTACTTTGCGGATGTTTCGGGAAAAATCAGTTTGACCGATAACCTGTTTTTCCAAAACTATGCCCCCACGATGGGTGGCGCCATTGGGATCGTACAGGAAAATCATAACGGAAACTATTCGATAGAAAATACGGGCTTCTCGGATAACATCTCCCTGGGTGAGGGGGGAGCGATTCATTTTTTATGTGAAAAACCATTGGATTCCAAACTAGAAGTCCTGGGGGCTGAATTTGTCCAGAACCGCTCATTAAATGCCTCGGGCGGAGCGATAAACATCATCAACTTTGGCGGGCACATCAATTTCACTGCTGAACGCAGCAATTTTGAGGAAAACGAATCCTCTGAAGACGGAGCAGCCATTTCCTTTTACGATGAACTATTCGGTACGAGCAACATAAAGGTGAGTAATTCCAGGATTGAAAATAACCAGGTCAACGCTTTCAGCGGTGCGGCCTATTTTTACAACCAGGAATTCGTCAAACGCGGTTCGGGCAATCAAACCGTTTTTTTTAACACCTTATTTGCCTATAATGACGGAGCCTATACCTACCTGGGGTCCTCTAGTGGGGAAAACCGGACCTACATATATAACTGCACTTTTTACAGCAACGGCAACCAGCCGATCGTCAACTGGTCGCGCCTGGAGTCAAATACGCTTAAGAATATCATTCATATAGGGCTGAAAAACAACATCATCTGGGAGTCACGCAAATCCAGCCTGGAAGAGATCCTCATGTCGGTTGCTCCTGGCAACGGCGCTATTCTTTACGATTACCAGCTCGATCACAATATTTTCAATGTGTCGGATTGTGAAGCCAGCACGAATATTTACGACTGCGGGCCTAACAATCTTTTTGCACAGGACCCTCAACTCAATGACCCTATCCGGGGCGATTTTACCCTCAAACCATGCTCTCCGGCTATTAATGCCGGCATAAGGGATGAGTTACTGGATGAATTCAACGAAGGTTTTGACCTGAACGCCAATGCCCGAATTCTTGAAGATATTCCGGATATCGGAGCCTATGAAACGCCGTCCTTTGATTTTGAAGTAGTTGCGGCCCAACTGCCGGACTGCCCCGGAAATCAAAACGGAAGCATACAACTCAGCACCCCTTCCGACATCGCTTTTCGGATCCGCTGGGAAAGTGGTATGAGCACCCAAGGGCAGTTGACAGACCTGGCTTCCGGCAGCTACAACTTTACACTCACCACGGATGACGGATGTACCTACGCCTTGCCTTACACTTTAGCCGGGCCGGATACCATGCGGGTAAACTACACGATTACTCCCGCCGCCGGGCCCGACAGCCGGGACGGCAGTATAAGTGTCGGAGCAATTCAGGGAGGAACGGGGCCACATCGGGTTCAGCTCTTTCAGGGAGAACGAGCGGTCAACCTGGGCGGATTGGCCCCCGGTACTTATGAATTGAGAGTGACCGATCGGAACGGCTGTACGATCAGTGAAGAAATTGTGATCTCTTTTGTGAGCGATGTCGTAGAACTGGAAGGGGGCGGAATTCTAAAAGCTTTTCCGAATCCCGTCCGGAGAGGGCAGGACATTCGTCTGGAATGGAAGGATGCAAGCGATGTAGTTTCAGAAATTAGGCTATTAGATGCCGCCGGAAGAATTGTACAATCAGATAGAATATCAAATAGGGGAACTCATTCCGTTTTTATAGACACCCAAGGTTTAGAACGAGGCATGTATTTACTACAGCTAAGGGGAGAGAAAAAGGTATATGATTTAAGGTTAATAGTTCAATAAAAAGTAGCGGCCCCGGGGCCGCTACTTTTTATTGAACTATTAATTTGTGGATATACGGTTTACTTTCTACCTTTCACTCAAAGTTGCAAAGCAGATTTATGGGTACGATGAAAGAAGTCAAGAAGTTTGGAACCGCTCCGGTATTTTTTACCGCTATTTCCACGATACTGGGGGCAGTGATGTTTTTGCGTTTTGGGTTTGCGGTAGGGCAGGTGGGTCTGGTGGGGACCATGGCTATTGTGCTGATCGGGCATATGGTGACCATTCCGACGGCTATGGCCATTGCGGAGATTGCCACGAACCAGAAGGTGGAAGGTGGAGGAGAATATTACATCATGTCCCGTTCCTTTGGCTTGGTGATCGGCTCTTCGATTGGGATTGCCCTTTATTTTTCGCAAGCTATTAGCGTGGCCTTTTACATCATTGCCTTTGCGGAAGCCTTTTCCTCGCTTTCCGATTGGCTGATCAATACCTACACCCTGGACCCGAGCCTGGTTTGGCTGCTGAGTAAAAAACAGACGGTTAGTATTCCGGCACTCTTTCTCTTAACAGGGATTGTGTTGGCTAAGGGAGCGGACCTGGGGGTGAAAACTCTTTATTTTGTAGTGGCCACCCTTTTCTTTTCCCTGGGCGCCTTTTTTATCGGACAGACTCAATATGATAGAGATAATACCATAGATCCCTTTGCACACGTAGGGAATAACGAATCAGTTTTTCGACCCAATGTAAAAGATACAACGAGTACTCTACAGGAGGATATCTATGTTCCGGACACGATAAATGGTTATCCTATTCGGGAAAAAATTGAAGAAGGCTCTGAAACGATGCCTCTTCAGGAAGATGGAACGCCGATGGAAGTATTTGGCTTTTTCGCGGTTTTTGCCATTATTTTCCCCGCTTTTACAGGGATGACGGCCGGGGTAGGTTTGTCGGGGGATTTGGCGAACCCGAGTAAATCCATACCCCTGGGAACTTTAGCGGCGACTATTTCGGGCATGGTCATTTATTTCTTTATTGCTTTTAAGCTTTCGGCTTCTGCCAGCCCGGAAGACTTGGCGGATACCAGTAAGCTCGTCATGGCGGATATTGCATGGCAAGGCTATTGGCTGATTCCGATAGGCTTGGCTGCGGCGACCATTTCTTCTGCACTCGGATCTATTTTGGTGGCTCCGCGTACGCTGCAGGCGATTGCGAAGGATCGCGTTTTGCCGTCTCGAGGAATCAATTACTGGCTGTCCAGAGGTAGAGGTGAAAAAGATGAACCTTTTAACAGTACGGTGGTGACGGTGGCCATAGCTTTTGTGTTTGTTATGATGGGAGAGCTGAACGCCGTGGCGGAGATCATTTCGATGTTCTTTATGGTGACCTACGGGACACTGTGTTTAATTTCGTTTTTGCAGCATTTTTCAGCGGATCCATCCTACCGCCCGACCTTCCGCTCGCGCTGGTATATTTCCTTGTTTGGTGCTCTGGCTTGTTTTGGCCTGATGTTCTTTATGAATCCGGTCTATGCCTTTTTGTCTTTGTTATTGATGGTCATTTTCTATTATGTAGTCAGTACCTACAATCCCGATAAAAAGAACATTGCCGCCATTTTCCAGGGAGTGATCTTTCAATTCAGCCGACAGTTACAGGTGTTTTTGCAAAAAGCGGATAAGGAACAAACCGGTAGCTGGCGCCCGTCAGCCGTATGTATTTCCGAAAACTCCTTTGACCGCCTGGCGGCTTTTGACTTGCTTCGCTGGCTTTCTCAGAGATATGGTTTCGGTACTTATATTCACAAAATTGACGGTTATTTATCCAAAACAACCCATAAAGAAGCAAAAGTTTGTAAAGACCGGCTGATCAAAATGGCGGAAATGAGCCATAGCAATATTTACATCGATACGCTGATCAGCCCTTCGTATACCTCGGCTATTGCCCAGGTTATCCAGTTGCCGGGGATTTCGGGTACGGAGAACAACTTGCTGTTGTTAGAGTTTTCCCGGCACCATCCCGATAATCTGCCGGATATTGTGGATAACTTCAAGCTGATCCGCTCCGTATCTTTTGACGTGATTATACTTGGCTCCTCAGAGCGCGGCTTCGGCCTCAAACAAAATATACACATCTGGATTACCTCACATGATTATGATAACGCCAACCTGATGATCCTGCTGGCGTACATTATTCTGGGGCATCGCGACTGGAATCATGGCCATATCAAGATATTTGCCATTTTCCCTGAAGAAAGTATGCAAAAAGAACGGGAACGCCTGATCGGGTTGGTAGAAGACGGACAGTTACCCATCTCGCCCAATAACCTGGAGTTCATTCAGCAAAAAACGGATATGGACCCGAAAAATATCATCCGCCAGAAATCCAGGGATGCCGATCTGACAATTGTCGGAATCCGCGATGAAGCCATCAAACATGAAGGGATTGTGGTGTTTGAAGGGTATGAAAATATAGGCAACCTGTTGTTTGTCAATGCTAACGAGAGCAAAAAGATCAAATAAACAAGAAAGCGGAGACTTCCGCTTTCTTGTTTACCAATCAATTGTCAATTTTTTTTTTGACAAAAGTCACCCTCGAAATTTATTTTAATTCATAGTTTTGAGCTGTTTTACGTGTCAACCCAATTGATTCTCTTAAAAAAGCCTTTTTTTTGTAAAATTTACGGGATTCTGATTTTGTTTAACCTTGTTTACAGAAACATGACATACAGGTTCAGGCCTAATTTTATTTTTGTATCGCGTAAACTATCGAGCAAATGTTAGAAAATTATAAAGTCATTACCGTTACCCACAAACGAATTAACCTGAAGGATATCGGGAACTTCGTCGTAAAGCCAGGTCCGGAGAGCAGCTTGAAAGAGCAGCTGGAGGACATGAAAACTGTCTTTGGCTTTAACGAATTGATGTATGTGGCTACATGTAACCGTGTAATGTACTTTTTCCATTCTGATGAACAACTCGATAAAAACTTCACTGCGCGATTTTTTAACTACGTTAATCCGGACCTGTCTGCTCATTGGAAGGAAAATGTAGAGGAGGTGACCTTCACCTATCAGGGGCATTATGCCTTAAAGCACTTGTTTGATGTGGCGGCCTCTATTGATTCGCTGGTCATAGGCGAGCGCCAGATCCTGGGGCAGTTGAGAGAAGCCTATGAGCAATGCCGCGAGTGGGGACTGACCGGAGACAACATTCGCCTGGTAATGAATCAGGCAGTGATAGCTGCAAAATCTGTTTATTCCAATACACAAATAGGAGATAAGTCGGTTTCTGTCGTATCACTGGCCATTCAAAAACTGCTGAACGCGAATGTCGCAAAGGATGCTCGCATCCTGGTAGTAGGAGCTGGACAAACGAACCAGCTGATGGCCAAGTTCCTGGCTAAGCATCAGTTCAATAAGGTGGCTGTATTTAACAGAACGATTGCCAAAGCTGAACAAGTAGCCGGATTGGTAGAGGGGGATGCTCATTCCCTGGATCATTTATACAGTTACCAGGAAGGCTTTGATTGTATGGTGGTTTGTACTGCTGTAAAAGACCCTATCATTACCAAAGGCTTGTATCAAAATTTGTTGAACGGCGATACCGACCGAAAAGTACTGATTGACTTGGCTATCCCTCATAATGTCGAAGCTGGGGTTTTGGATGAATTTCCTGTTCAGTACATCGAAATTGAAGGCTTACGTTCTCTGGCCCAGGACAACCTGACCGCCCGTGAAAATGAAGTTGTCAATGCCCAGGCCATCCTCGAAAACTATCTGGAAGAATTCCCCATACTCTATAAGCAACGTCAGCTGGAACTGGCCATGCGCCGTGTTCCTACCGAAATCAAAGCGGTAAAATCGAAAGCTATCAACGAAGTATTTGCCAAGGAAGTAGGCTTACTGGATGAACAAACCAAAGAGCTGATCGAGCGGATGATGGCGTATATGGAAAAGAAGTGTATCGGCATTCCGATGAAAGCTGCCAGAGAAACTTTTTTATAAAAGGATGGGCGCTCGGAGAGCGCCCATCCTTTTATAGTAATATTTCTTCTAAATAATGCGATGCAATCCCAAATTGATCCTTCAACCTCTGGATCGTCCTCACTGCCTCCGGATTCGGCTTCCCTTTCATCCCCACGATCATCAAATTTTTCGGTGTATGCTCAGTGGAGATAAATTCAAAAACTTTGGTTTGATAACCATGTGCTTCCATGAGTAAGGAGCGGATGGTATCGGTGAGCAGCTCGGCCTGGCGCTCTAGTAGGATGCCGTGTTTGAGCATCTCCCCCATTGTGCCTTCCGGATTCATACTTTTGCGTACCTGCTTGTGACAACAAGGCGCTACAATGATGATCTCGGCCTGACTCTGGATGCCTTTTGCAATGGCGATGTCCGTAGCAATATCGCAGGCATGCAATGCGATGAGCATGTCAACCCCATCGGCCGGATAATCCATGATGTCCATGGCCTCGAAACGAAGTTGAGGATATTGAGTGATTTTAGCCAGTTCATTGGTTGCTTCCACGAGTGGAGGTCGAAGCTCAATTCCGGTTATCTGCGCATCAATTTGAAGTTGTTGATTTAGATAATCATACAAGGCAAAGGTCAGGTATCCTTTCCCGGAGCCCATGTCTACGATCTTGGGTGATGGGGGGAGGGGGTGCTGACGGAGCAGGCTGTCAATGATCTCGATGTATTTGTTGATCTGCCTGAATTTTTTCTGGCCTGTTTTGAGGATCTGGCCTTCCTGGGAGCTTATACCCAAGTGATACAAATAGGGGCTATTGGCCGCTTCGATGAATCGATTCTTTTTTTTGTTGTGACTGGTGTCAGGGGCATTGCTGTGGCTGGCAGCTTTGGTGGCAAGCCGGGCTTTTCTTTTTTTATTGTAGAAAAGAGTGAGATCCTGTTCGGTAGTAAAGAGGGAAGCTTCCAGAAAATCCTTCCCCAGCGCTTCGTCTAATAACGGAATAGCGGTATCGGAAAGATGATTTTTTACAATATCTTTCGTTTTATATCGATATAAAAAGGAGTAGTGGCGTTTGTTTTTGAGGTCAACCGGCCGGATATAGATGTTTTTGAGCTCACTTTCTTTATTGTCTGGCTTGCTCAGGGTAAGCTTGACAAAGGTGTTTTTTTCAAAGCTTTGTTGAAGATGCTCCAGAAATTTCGTTAGGGCCTCTTGACTCATGATCGTATCAATGCTTTTAAGTGAAAATTTTGTTAGAACAATCTTAAGACAATTAAACAGCTTAGCGGAATACTTGGTTTTATTGTAAATTGTAAGGAAAATATTTTTTTATGCGAAGAGTGATATTTCTTTTTTCCTTCATCCTCCTTAGTTTTTACTGTTGGGGGCAGGGAACGGTGCAGATTAACGGTAAATACTATCCATATACTATTGACGATTGTGGGGATACGCTTATCTTGGCCACATTCTCGGATATTCCTATTACCTCTTTGAAAATCTTTAATAGCAAGGAGGATCGCCGGAGGTACGATAAATACCGGGAATATGCAGCTAAAGTGTACCCCTATGCCGTAGAAGCTATCCGGGTTTTTCGAAAAATGGAAGAAGAAACGGCAGACTTTAAAAAGGGTAAAAGGAAAAAATACATCCGCCAGCTTAAAAAAGACCTGAAAGATGAATTTTCAGATCCCATGAAGAAATTGACTAAAACTCAGGGGAAAATTCTCATCAAGATGATCGAAAGAGAACTGGATACGCCTCTGTACGATCTGCTCAAAGACCTCCGCGGCGGACTGAATGCTTCTTATTGGAATTTCATCGGTAGTTTGTATGGACATAAATTGAAAGAGGGTTATCTTGAGGGGGAGGACCCTATTATGGATGCGGTCCTGAATGATATGAATCTGGTATATTAATGAGGCTATGGGGTGGGTAAAAACGAGGAACGAGTTTTTACACAACCCCATAGCCTCTGAACACTTGAACACATTTACACTCCATGAAAAGACTCTTCCTACTCAGTTTCTTCCTCCCCGCGTTTTCTTTTTCCTACAGCCAAATTCAAATAGACACGCTGGCCAGTATCAATGCCTATCTTCATTTTTTTCGAAATAATGAAGCGGTCCTAACCGAGTTTTTTAAGCAAATGCCCAAAGGAGGCGATTTGCACCATCATTACAGCGGGTCGGTCCCGACCGAGGTGTACGTCGATTATACCTTAGAGCATTTCTGGATAAATCCTGCTACTTTAGAAGTAAGAACAGAACCACCGCGCAACAGACAGCGAGGCGTAGACTGGATGGATTACCGGCTATTGACGCAGCGAGGCCTGCTCGACCAGGTGCGCAACGACCTGGTGCGCGAGTGGTCAGTACGCGAATTTGGCGGCCCGGATTATAGCGATCAGTTCTTTGATGCCTTCGGCAAGTTCAGTCTTCCCAAAAACAGCACTTACGAACAAGGGCTTCGGGCACTCAAGCAGATTGCTGTAGAGGAGAATGTCCAATACCTGGAAACCATGTTTAATTCCGTGGATTGCCCGGCAACCATCGACAATGAGGAAGGCTGGAACACTCGCCTGCTGACATATGCTAAGGAAGAACAAACAACGGCCCTCGTAGCTGCACTGGAGGCCATTTTTGATGAATTCAGATCGGAAGCAGAGCCCTGCTCAGAAACCCACAATGCTCAGATCCGGGGATTACACGAACGGCTGGCCCTGGACGACGAGCATTTTACCATTCGGTATCAGAATTATGCGGTGCGGGTAATCCCGCCGGTAAATGTGTTTAAAGACTTAATCCTTTGTTTTTTATCAGCCGACAAAAGCGAATTAGTGGTGGGGGTGAACATTGTAGCCCCCGAACACGAGTATATGGCGATTCGGGATTACTGGCTGCACATGCAGATGTTTGCCTTCCTGCACGAAAAATTCCCTGACGTCAAAATTGCCATGCATGCCGGCGAACTGACGCCCGCGCTGGCAAACCCGGTCGAGCTCGACTTTCACATTACCGATGCTGTTTTCATAGCCGGTGCCGACCGGATCGGGCATGGCGTGGACATCGCCTACGAATCGGAAAGTGAAAAGGTCCTGGATGAAATGCGCGTACAGCGTAAAGCGGTGGAAATTAATCTCAGTAGCAATGAATTCATCCTGGGTGTGGAAGGTGATGAGCATCCTATTAGTGTTTACTATTATCACGACGTGCCCATGGTCATCTCAACCGATGATGCCGGTATTTTGCGTACCACCCTCACCGATCAGTATCGCATCCTGTGCGAGCGTTATCCGTTTTTTTCTTATGAAGACATCCGGCAGCTGCCTTTCAACAGCATCGAACTCAGTTTTATTGAGGAAGATTCGGTGAAAAAGGAGGTGTGGGATCGTTTGGCTCAGGCTTTTGAAGATTTTGAGAAAAAAGTGGTGGAGGAAATGGAGGAGTTGCCGAAACTACAACATCTGATAAAGATTAAAACGAGCAGTAGGCATTAAAATGACCCATCTTATTCTTTAAACAACTTCATCATCAGGAGTCCTTTATTACTGAACTGATTTAAAATGTTTATTAAATCGACAAATACGAATTTAACTTGATTTCTATTTTTATTTTCTTTACATTTACGAATAATATACGGAAAAAATATGAAAGGAACGAACCTGGGAGAATTTGAAGAACTCATACTGCTGGTAGTCGGAATTCTGTTCGATGAGGCGTATGGGGTGGCCGTTAAGGACGAAATAAATAGTCGGGCCGGCCGTACTGTGACACTTAGTACGGTGCATTCTGCCTTAAACCGTTTGGAAAAAAAAGGGTTTTTGACTTCGCGAAAAGGGCTTCCTACCAAAGAAAGAGGTGGAAAGCGCAAGCGTTTGTTCACGCTTACGGCGGCTGGAGCTAAGGCTTTGCAGCATTCGGTCGAAATGAGGAATCAACTTTGGCAGTCCATACCCAAAATGGCTATTAAATTTTAGGATATGGAAAAGAAGAATACCCGACCACCCAGGAATGCTGTCCGGTTTTTGCGGTTTTACTGTAAAGAAGACCTCAAAGAAGAGATCGAAGGAGATTTGTTGGAAGAATTTTCGGAGCGATCAGAGCGAATAGGGGCTTTCAGGGCCCGGCTGATATATTGGTTACAGGTGCTGTCCTTTTTTCGGCCTTTTGCGATAAAGAAAATGAAGGTTCCAAATATTGAAAATTCCATTGCTATGATCCGACACTATTTAAAAATAGCCTTCCGCAACTTTTCCCGGCAAAAACTGGCGGTCACCATTAATATCTTCAGTTTGACCATGGGGGCCGGCTGTGCCATTCTGATATTTTTATTCATACAAAATGAATGGAGTTTTGATCAGTTTCATGAGAATAAAGATCAGCTATATCGCATTAATCGAGGTGTTTTCGAGGGGAATGGACTGTTGGTGGATGGATTAGAGGGTCATCCCATGCCCATGGCAAAAGCGATCAAAGACGCCTATCCCGAAATACTGTCCACTTGCAGGGTGTTTGATGTGGAAGATTATGTAAAACACGGGAATCAACTTTCTGAGGAGCAGCAATACTTTGTTGACTCTAATTTCTTTGAGATGTTTTCTTTTCCTTTTTTGGCAGGGGATCCTACAACTGCTCTGGATGACCAAAATAAGGTGGTTATCACCAATCGATTAGCCAGAGAGCTGTTTGGGAAAAATAACCCAATGGGGGAAACGATTGAAGTTTTTTACGAGAATGCTTTTCATCCACTACAGGTTTCTGGGGTCATTGAAGACCTTCCTCCTAATTCAACTCTGCAATTTGATGTAGCCGTTTCTTTTGATTTTGCGGATAATTTCGGCTTTACCAAAAAATATAAAGATTCGTGGAGTATTAGTTTTGTTCGGACTTTTGCGATGCTGCAGAATGGGACCGACATAGAGGTTTTACAGCAAAAAACGGTTGAATTTTGCGACCAGTATTTTCCAAGGCGTACGGGTATTCACCAACAGTACGGGGAAGACAGTTATTACGCAGAGGTTTTTCAACCCATTCAAGAGATCCATTTTGATGCGTTGGTAGAGAGCGGCCTGCACGAGGGGGGCGTTCGCAGCCATTCTTTCATACTAGGCGGCATCGCCTGGATCATTTTGTTAATAGGTTGCATTAATTTTACCATTCTGGCGATTGGCCGTTCCGCTAGCCGGGTAAAGGAAATAGGCGTACGGAAGGTCGTCGGCGCAGGCACGAATCAGTTGCGGTATCAATTTTTAGGGGAGTCCTTGTTGATGAGTTTTTTAGGAATGGTGCTGGGCGTATTATTGGCGCAGGCTCTTATTGAGCCATTCAGCGAGTTGTCCAACCGTCAATTATCAATGATGGCTTTATTGAGGCCCCAGTCGATACTATTTTTGTTAGCTTGTACTTTGCTGACCGGGCTTTTGGCCGGGATTTATCCGGCCTTGCTGCTGTCGGGTTTTAAGCCGGTAAAAATGATGTCATCCAGGCTTAAATTAGGTGGGGGTAATGTTTTTACCAGATCCTTAGTAACCCTTCAATTTGTATTGTCTACAGTCTTGGTTCTGGTCACCCTGGTGATGGCGGATCAGCTGCGGTTTATGAAAAACCGGGACCTGGGCTTCGAAAAGGAAGCACTGGTGGTTGTCCAGAGGCAGGGGCAGGATCGCGAAACCTTTTTCAAATCTTTTAAAAATGAGTTGTCAGATAACCCCAATGTAGAAGCCATTACGGCTACCAGCCCGGCGATAACTCACGGAGCCTTCCGTTCTAATTTTGAATATGAGGGTAAAAATATTGACTATTACATCACTTTTATTGATACGGAATATCTGAATACCATGGGCATAGAGTTGCTGGCCGGCCGGAATTTCAGGTCTGGATCTTCTATGGATTCTACCCAGCATATTTTGATCAACCAGGCCTTTGCAGAAGCATTGGGCTGGGAAGAAGCTATTGGTAAAAAAGTGAAAGGCCTGGATAATGCCGGATTGAACGAGCCGATAGTGATCGGGTTGACAGATGATTTTCATTTTCAGAGTCTGGAACATGCGGTGGCTCCTATGTGGTTCGTTTTATCAGATGAATCCTCCATGAACGATTTGGTGGTGAAGGTACACCCCTCGAATGTCAGTCAAGTGATTAAGGAGATGGAAAATATCTGGAAGGGCTTGGCTACAGAATATCCATTTACCTACAGTTTTTTGGATGAAGACATGGCTGATCTTTATGCAGCTGAAGAAAGGTGGAGCCGGATCATCAGCTTATCCGGAATTTTTGCTGTAGTGATTGCCTTTTTGGGGATGTATGGATTGATCGCTTTAAGCCTGGCGGGCCGAGCCAAAGAGATGAGTTTGAGAAAAGTGCTGGGTGCCTCATTGGACAAATTGGTCATCACCCTTACCGGGCCCTTCGCCCGAATGGTGATCCTGGCTATATTGATTGCCTTGCCGGTCGCCTGGTATCTTTCCAGCAGATGGCTGGAAAACTATGCTTATCATGTACCATTTAAGCCCCTTAATGTGCTATTTGCCTTTTTAATAATTTGGATTTTATTTGTCCTGGCCATCAGTTATCATATTTGGCGATCGGCGAGGATCAATCCTATTGAATTTTTAAGGGCGGAGTGATAATTATTTACGTTACAAAATACATGTCCAGGTCGCCCTTGCCTTTGGCGCTGATCTTGCCCCGGTATTCACAGTCAAAATGGTCCTTAATGAGGTCGTAGGTCGTAGCAGAAATATTAATCCGGCCCTGTTCACTGGCTGTTTCAAGACGACTGGCTGTGTTGACGGAGTCGCCGAAAATGTTGTAGGTGAATTTTGTAGTGCCTACCACGCCTGCGGTGATCTCACCGGAATGGATGCCGATGCGTACCCGCCACTTGATGGCGCTGTGCTGGTTTCTTTCCTCCAGAAAAGCAATAATTTTTTGGGCAGCCCTTACGCATCGCACAGCATGGTCGGGGGCCTCGTCGGGCAAACCACCTACGGCCAGGTATCCATCACCGATGGTTTGAATTTTTTCGATCCCCTCAGCCTCCATAATGGCGTCAAAGCCCATGAAGCAATCATTAAGCTCAGCAATGACCTGCTCGGGTGTGCATTGAGCGGATATGCCGGTAAAATTGACAAAATCGGAAAAGAAAATACTGACGCTATCATATTTTCGGGGAGTAGTCTTTCCCTTTTCTTTAAGTTCCTGGGCTATGCTTTGGGGCAGGATGTTAAGCAGGAGTCTTTCGGATTTTTGTTGCTCTGCCTCTATTTCTATTTTCTGCTGCCCCAACCGCTTATTGGTCCTTCTGGTATAGAGAAGGCCGGCCAGGATCATCAAAGAAATTACAAATAAAAGCAGGCCTATTCTTTGCGCAGCGGCTGTTGTTTTTCGTTGCATTTCCTGTTCTTGTTCCAGTAAGGCGGTACGTTGTTCTTCTTGCAGTAAGAGCGCTTCTTTTTTTTCCAGCTCAACCTGTGCCAATGCTTCTGCCTGGGCCAGTTCGCTCAGTTGGCGCTCCTGTTCCTGAATGGCTAAGCGGCCCTGAGTTAAAAGGAGCGCTTGCCTGGTTCGCTGATTTATCAATTCTTGGTTTTTTAGCTTTTCTTCTCTTATTTCCTCAGACTGTTTCAGGATCTCCAGGTCGTTTTGTGTTTGTTTGGCTTCTAAATTTAGGTTGTCAATTTTTAGTTTTTGCCGCTCCTTTTCTAGCTCTAATTGTTCGATCGTCAGATCTTGTATTTCGCCTCTGATTAAGAGTAACTTAACTTCTTCTTCGGTTTTTTCAAGCTTTAATTTTTCCTGGAATAAACGATCTTGTTCCAATTGGACCGTAGCCAACATGGAATCTTGCAAGTTGAGGTGGGCCCGGTAGGCTTTAATGGCCTCTTCATACTCGTAAAGATTGGAGTGGATTTCTGCTGCCGTTTTAAAAACCTCAGACTTTAATGTGGCATCCTTGCTCTGAGTAGCCCATTGAATAGCAGCCTGGTTAAAGTTTTGTGCATTGAAATAATCATTTGATTGAAGGTATATGTTGGCCAATACATTATTAATATTGCCTTTGCTTAAATAATCGGTTTTACTGCTTATGGACAAGGCCTTCAGCAAGTATTGAATGGCAAGCTTTGTTTCTCCATTATTGAAGTAGGTGACTCCGAGGTTGGTGTACAGGGCCGATAAATGATCGGCATCTCCTTCAAAGAAATCTTCCGACTGGTGAAAGTATTTGATCGATTTATTGTAATCGGCGAGAAAGTTATAGGTATATCCCAGGTTGTTATAAATGATCCCCAATTCAGCCTGCCACTGAGGGGAGGCCTCCATTAAGGTTTTTATTTGCAAATTATATCTTAAAGCAGCTTCGTATTGCCCGGCCTTTTGATAGGCCGTTACGATTTTCCGCAGCTTGTCTAATCGATCCAATTCTCCCTTGCCGGGTAGTTCCATCAATTGAGTATAATAGAGTTGAGCACTATCCGGCTGAAGCAGTTGCGCATAACAGGTGCCCAGTTTTGCTAAAAGTGATTCAGCCATTGATTGCCTGGAGTCCGTTAAGTGTTTTTCTGCACTTTTATAGTAAACAAGGGCTTCGCTATATAATAATTCGTTGCTGTATAGATCACCGATTTGAGTATTTACCTGGATCAGCTTGTTAATATCATTGCGCTTTTTAAGTAGCTCTCGTTCTTCTAGCAAATACCGCAATGCATTGGTCGTGTTATTTTGCTGAAGCGTTATGGGGATAAGCTTTTCCAGACTTGCGAGGATACCTTTCTCATAATCTAATTGATTAGAAAGGGTATAAGCCGCTTCGTATTTTTCTCTGGCAAGATCAAAGGAGTCGGTGGCTGCCGCCTGATCCAGGATTTGCAAAATGACCATCGTATCCTGAACCTGAGCCGGTAAAGTCGGGAGCAGGAAAAAAGAAAATAGTACGAAGTAGAAAATAGATCTTATTTTCATCAGTTTAACTCATAATTCAGGCCCAGGTGAAAAGTGAAGAGGCTCTGCGGATTATAAAACAGAATGTCATTACTTGCAGAAGCGTCTATTCCGGCATACTTTGTATTCAGTAGGTTAAAGCCTTTGGCATAAAGTAAGAGGTTTTTGTTGATGTCATAATTAAGCGTTAGATCAATGGTGTAGTAGGCATCATTGTATAAATTGGATTCCATATTCCTTCTCGCAGGCGCATTAAGACGAAAAGAATTCCGGGTTAAGGAGCTTGAAGCGAAGTATTGATCCAGCCTGACTAAAAACCGCTCTAGTGGAACTGCAAATAAAGACAGTCTCGAAAGAAAATTGGGATGAGCTCTCACATCATCCAGTACCTGAGCCTCATTATTAAGCGCCTCCAGGTTGGTGGTCGTGAGGCTTTCCATGCCGGCAGAGTAATTCATGCTTAGCGCGCCTCCCAGTTTGATAGCCGGAATAATGTCTCTGAGCCGGAGATAAACCTGTATGTCGAACAGCTCTGCAAAGGAGTTTTCATCGTTAAAATAACCGAGCGTAAATTCGGAGAGGCTGCGATCCGGCCTAAAGCCGTCAAAAGCAATATTGTAATTAATAAACCCATCTGTTCTGGTATAAGAGATGTTGAGGTCCAGAGCCGCTTTTTTTCCATTATCCCACCTCATACCTGCCTCATAAGATCGGGTTTTTTCAGGCTCCAACGGCACAACACCGCTTAGGAGGTAGTCGTAATTTTCTGGTTCAAAGGTATAGGTGCCGGCGCTAAAATAAGGGGAGGGGGCCCTGATGGCAGTACTGTAGGAGGTGCGAAACTGGATCTTATCAGATTGCTTGTACAATAAGGCTAGTCGTGGATTAATAATGTCAATCGGAGCTGCAAAATCTCCGCTGCTCCGATTGAGGTATTGCGCATCAAGCAGCAGGTTCAGCCTGTTTCCCAGAGGTTGAAATAATTGAAGCGAAAGGCTGTACTCCTCGATCCCCTGATCCTCAAAGTCCGGAACCAGATTGGTCAGCTCATCGCGTTCAAAATCAACTACCCGTGGCTGGAATTCACGAATCGACTGGCCGTCGCCGATCAAATACTTCATGTTCAGAGAGAAAATACCGCTGGAGAACACTGGGATCTGGAAGCTTTGCTCAATACTGTATTCATTAGAGTATGCCCCCATAAACCGAAGGTTCGAAAAAAAATTGTTTTCGATCTGTGCTTTAATGTTATCCAAGTTGGTAGAATCCGAAATGGTGTTATACAAAAGGGCATTTAAGACAGGATGGACCAGTGAACTGCTGGCCCCATTATTCATATCATATCCGAGGAATTGGAGTTTTGTTTCGGTATGGAGGTTTTTGATATTAAACTGACTTTTGATAATGGCAGAAGTAATTTGTTCACCGGTATTTACCAATGGGTTGGAATAAGATACTGCAGCCGGATTAAGCCCGATCGAGCTGTGGTCCCTTCGATTCATACTGAGTACAGAAAAGCTGAGGAAGCGGTAATTGATCTCGCCACCCAAAGAGCGGCTTTCGTGCGGCGTATTCTGAATAATGCCCAAGTTAGGCTCTCCCCGAAAGTTGGAATCATTAAAAACGTCCGTACTGTTAGTGTTGGGGCCTACGTAATTTAGAGGATTATATAAATAACCCAGGTCATAAAAGACCCGGCGGTCGTCAAAACGGGTGTCTGTCCCATACAACTTAAACCGGATGACATCCTTACCGCGTCCGATCTTACCTCCCAGCAGAACATTGAGGCTTTTATAATTATCAGAGCCTACATGCATACTCGCCTTGGTGAAGATCGGCCGCTCGGAATCTGCTAATACAATATTGATGATCCCCGCAGAAGCATCGGCGCCATATAGTGCAGCAGCAGGCCCGTATATCACCTCTATCCTTTCGGCTTGCTGGATCGGGAGTTGCGCACCGATGGGCATGCCACTGACCACATACGGTTTAATCGGGTTGCCATTGATCAGGATCTTGGCATAGGTGTTGCCAAGCAGGCCACGCATCGTAAACGTCTCTCCTTCCAAGGCCGAACCCGGTTGAGAAACTCTGACGCCCGGCATAGATTTCAGTGCGTCCACCAGTGTAATATAACTGTTGCTAATGATCTCACTCCTATGGATGACGTAAATAGGGAAAGGCAAATCAGAGATATTTTGTGTAGATCTACTCGCTGCATAAACTTGTGTGCTGATCTGGGAGCTGTCACCAAATATTAGATCCTGGATGCCGAGCTTGTCAATTTCCCACACCAGGCTGTCAGTTTGAGCCTGGAGCCCAAAGGCTAAGGTGAATGAAAAACACCAACAAAGTAATTGTCTGCTCATCTTCTCGACTTTAGCTCTTTTTTGCTACCTTATTTATGAGATGCTCACAATAAGAATATGGTTGCTTGGGGAGGCCCAAAGTAGCCGTATTCCTCGTTTTTATGACTTGTCAAAGATAATGAATGTCTTTAGATCTGTTTTTTTTTAAAGGGAATAGCCTTAAAAAAACTATTTACCGAAGGATTTCTGATTTTAACTTGTCTAATGGTTGAGATTTTTTAACACAGATATGCGAAACTAGAGAAACCTCAAAATGGAAGGCATTGAAAAACGAAATTGAAGTCATACAAGACATTGCTGGTGGAAGGGGGCAGGCATTTAAAATGCTGTATGATGGCTATTCTGAAAAGGTTTACAATACGGCCTTAAGCTATACCAAAAACCATGAAGAAGCCGAGGAAATTACGCAGGATGTTTTTGTGAAGATTTTTAAAAGTGCTTCGACTTTTAGAAAAGAATCTTCTGTAAATACCTGGATCTATCGCATTGTGGTGAATACCTCGCTGAATTATGTGAAGAAAAAAAATAGATTCTCTTTGTTCAAAAACACCTTTAATTCTTCTGAGAACATTGAGTTTGAACACCCGGGCGTTTTAATGGAAAATAAGGAGAATGCCGCCAGACTGTATAAAGCCATGGAGGTACTTCCGGCTAGTCAGAAAACAGCTTTTATCCTCAGTTTTATCGAAGACTTACCCCGGCAGGAAGTGGCTGACGTTATGGGTGTTTCTTTAAAAGCAGTGGAGTCTTTACTACAGCGAGCCAAAAAGAATATGAGGTCAGAGCTGGAAAAGCTCTACCCACACCGAGGTAAACCGAAGAAGTAATTGTTTGATCCGTAAAAGTTTAAAAATATGAGTACTGAAAAAGAAAAATGGATGGACGAGGTCTTTGAAAGCATGAAAGGCAGTCAAAGGGCCCGGCCCAGCCCGGAACTATTTGCAAAAATTGAAGGCAAAATAGTCCCCGCAAAAGGCAAACTTATTCCTATCCAGCAATGGAGGTACGCAGTGGCCGCCGCTGTTTTGGTTCTTTTGGTCAATTCAGCAGCCATGCTTTATTACAACCAGCAAGATGGAGTAGCTTATGAGGATGTAGCCGCGGTGGATACTTACAGTCAACCGTTAATTACAAATTATAAAATTTATGAATAATGAGTCAGCTTAAATTTTATAAATATGCCACCTTTGGTTTACTATTTTTGAATATCGGTGTTTTAGCCTTTTTCCTGCTCGCTAAACCGGGCCCCCGACCTCCCGCATCGCCCGCTAACTTTCGGGGAGAGGTCATCAAAATACTGGATCTAAACAGCGAACAGGAGCGTACTTTTACAGCGCTGGCGGAGGATCATAATCGGAAAATGAACTCGCTCAATGAGCAACAACGAAAATTGCTCCGGCCTTACTTTGAAAACCTGAATAGTCCGGATGTTCGTATCAATAAAGAAGACGTGCTGAACCAGGTTCAACAATTGGAAGGTGAAAAAATGGAAGTGACCTACCAGCATTTTCAGGATTTAAAATCAATCTTGAGTGAAAGTCAGTTGCCTCACTTTGAGAGATTTATCCGTAGGTTTATGGATCGGGTCTTTTCGAGCCCTGAAAAAAGTACTCCTCCTCCAAAGGGTCTTAAATAAAGGCGCTTACCAAACGATATGCTGTACAAGGAAGCGGTCGTCCGGCATAGGGTTGAAAGATATAAGATTAATTTTTCATTGGTTTTTTGGGGTTTCTTGCCGGGGGTTGTGTAAAAACTCGTTCCTCGTTTTCACACACCCCTTAAAATTTTGTTTAGGAGGTCGTTTGAATAAAAAAACTTCGTTTTTTTCTTAAAACGACCTCCCAAAAGAATATTATTGGTTGTGTGAAAAGGCCGAAGGACTTTTTACACAACCCCTGGCATTTTTTAAAAAAGCTCCTCCATGACCTGCTCCCGGTAACTCGTTCCAATCGGTATTTTCACGCCCTCCACATGGATCTGATTGCCTTCCAGGGCAGAGACTTTTCCTTTGTTCACTATATAGGATTTATGCACTCGTATGAATTGATCGGCCGGCAGCTCCTGTTCGAGCTTTTTTAAGGAACCGAGCGACAAGGTGCGGCCTGCCGGCGTGTGGTAGGCCACATATTCTTTCATGCTTTCTATGTAAAAGATGTCTTTGTAAAAGATGCGAAATACTTTGAATTCGGATTTTACGAGGAGGTAGTCTTTTTTGTCAGGTTCTTCTACAGTTGTCGGACTGGGGGTAGGCGGCTTTTCTATGCTATCGAGCATTTTGAGTTTGCTTGCTTTATTAACGGCCTGTAAAAACCGCTCGAAGCGGAAGGGCTTCAAGAGGTAGTCCACTACATTGAGTTCGTAGCTTTGGAGAGCGTATTCCTTGTAGGCTGTAGTGAAAATGACGAGTGGTTTTTGCGGCAGCGTTTTTAAGAATTCCACACCCGTCAGTTCGGGCATCTGGATGTCGAGGAACATCAGATCAACGGGCTGCTCTTGCAGTACTTGCATGGCTTCGAAGGGGTTGGTACATTTCCCAACAACCTTGAGGTGGGGTAAGCGACTGATGTAGTTTTCTACAAGGTTTCTGGCTAGTTCCTCGTCATCCACGATGAGGCAGTTCATTTCATTCATTGAAGGGAGAGTTTTAAATCTATGTCAAATTGGCCTTCGGTTTGCCTGATCTTTAAATCATGCTGGTCTCCGGGATAAAGCAAATCAAGCCGTTTTTGGATGTTTTCCAAACCTACCCCGCCAACTTTGTCTTTGGTGAAACCGTTTGCCGGTAGGCTGTTTTGTACCTTAAATTGCACCTGACCGTTTTGGGTTTTTAGATCAATTTTGATAAACCCGCTTCTTAAATTCTCAATCTTACTGTGCTTAAAAGCATTTTCCACAAATGGGATAAAGAGCAAAGGCGGTATCATCAGCCTGGGAGATGACTTGTCCAAATTGAGCTGTACGTCCATTCCCCGGCTGTCTTTCAGCAGCTTGAGGTTGACATAGTTCTCGATGTAAGCGATTTCGCTTTCCAGGGGTACTTTTTCCTCGTTCGAATCATACACCATATAGCGCAGGATCTCCGAGAGCTGCATCACACTTTCTGATGTCTGTGGTGCCTGCATGACGGATAGGCTGTAAATGTTGTTCAGCGCATTAAAAAGGAAATGGGGGTTAACCTGCGACTTGAGAAATTTCAGCTCCGTTTCCAGTTTTTCCTTTTCAGAATGGATGGCCTCTTTTTCCTTTTTGTTGGCAAAGCGGGTTACTTCTATCAATGTACTACCGAGGAAGGTGAGGACAAATGGCATCATCCTTCCTACCTCCCGGATTCTCATAATAGCTCTTCGGGCACTTTCAGACTCGTCCTCTCTCGGAAGCGGTCCGTCATGCTTCGGCAGGGGATGGAACCAATCTGACCATGGAAATAGACTGCTAAAAAGCAAAAAGGAGACTAATACGAGCAAGACAACACCCGCCAGGATGAAACCGCCGGTCTTTTTCTGGAAATACAATTGCGGCAGGAGGAATTTGATATTTAAGGAGATGATGATCGCTATTCCGATCAAGCTTCTTACGCTTAACCTTAGAAAGCGTTCGGTGCTTTCCAGGCCATAAGTAAGAAGGAAAGTGATCAGTGCCCAACTACTCCACCATAATAGTATTTGCCAAAAAATTTTATGTTTTTCAAATCTTACCATATTGCAAATATGGACGGTTTTTTTTCGAAAAAAAAAGGATTGTCTATCTACTCGCCTTTTTTCTCAACCAATAGGCTCAACTTATCAATAACCGTTTAAAATAGCAAAAAAACAGGGAAATTGAGAAGATGGGCCTCCTCTTCGGCAAAATGGCGGGCTTGGTTGAATTTCTTTGCCGGACGCGGCTTATCCCACTAATTTGAGGCTATAAAGAAACATCAACTATGAAAAATTCATCTTGTATAAAAGGCTTCCTGTTTTTAGGCATTTTCTTTTTTGCCTTTTCTGCGAAGGCACAAAAGGTATGGACGCTCGAAGAATGTATCCAATACGCCAACGAACACAACCTAGCTATCCAGCAAGTGGCACAGGGTAGCCGTATTGACGCTATCAATCTGGAGCAGTCCAAAGCGGAGCGATTGCCGAGTCTGAGCCTCAGTGCAAGCGCCGGGCGTAGTTGGGGCCGGGGCTTTAACTCTGTTAATGTGGAACTAGTGGATGGCGGGATTAATTCGGCCAGTTTTGGTGCCAACTTGAATATGCCTTTGTTCAGCGGCCTGTCTGTCCAAAATACGATCAAACAGAACAGCCTGCTTGCTAAGGCCGGGCAGTTGGATGTGTTGGCCGCACAGGAAAATTACAGCCTGGTTATCACACAAAGTTACCTACAAATCCTGCAGCTGAAAGAACAGATCAGGAATACCGAGAATCAGATGGCCTCCTCTTCCGAAGAACTGGAAAACAGCCGTAAGAAATATGAAAAAGGCCTCGTTGCTGAATACAGTGTGCTGCAATTGGAGTCACAGCTGGCACAGGAGGAATGGAACAAAGAACAGTTGGAAGGGCAATTACGAGTGGCTAAAATAAGCTTGATGCAACTGATGGACCTGGAAGTCACCGATGATTTTGAAGTGGAAGTGCCGGATCAATTAATGGCCAATGTAGTACTCGATTCACCGGGGGATGTCAGCCAGATATTTCAAACCTCTTTGGCTCTGCGGCCCGAAATAGAAAGCGCAGAGCTGCAAACGGAAAGTTCGGTATTGGGCGTGCGAGTCGCACAGGCCGGCCTGATGCCTTCTCTTAGTTTGAATGCCTCGCTGACTTCCAATTTTTCAAGCGCCTCTAAACTGGTCGATTATTCCGTCACCACACAGGAGACGACCATCGGCTATTTGGCCAGCGACCCGACCCAGTCAGTCATGGCGCAGGAGGTCGTCAACGTACCGGTCATTTCCAACTATAATTTCGGAGCCCAACTGGAGGACAACCTCAGGCCCTATGTCGGCCTGACCATGTCGGTGCCTATATTTTCCAATAAAAGAAATTCGAGTCAGGTAGAAATCGCTAAGGTGAATAGTGAAATAGCTCGCCTGCAGGAAAAGGATACGAAGAATCAATTGCGGAAAGACATCGAGCAGGCCTATGCCGATTTTGAAAATGCCTACAGCCAATACCAGGCGAGTGAAAAGCAATTGGCGCTGAATGAACGCTTATTTGAAAATGCTCAAAGCGCCCATGAGGCCGGATTGATAAGTACTACTGATTTTACTATCGAAAAGAACAATTATCTAAATGCAGAAAACTCCATGGCGCTGGCCAAATACCAGTATTTGTTCAGCCGGATGATATTGGATTTTTACAAAGGGAAGTCCCTTGGATTTTAAATGTGCTCTAAAACAAAACAACAAAACAAAGCAAGCATGAAAAAGAAATATTGGATCATAGCCGGGAGTGTGGCGGTTCTGTTAGCCGCCTGGATTTTTATCAGCGGAAATAACGGCCAGGAGCAGACCGGCTGGGAAACGGCCGCCATCGAAAAAAGGAACATTGAAATGATCATTTCCGCATCGGGTACGCTGAATGCGACCAATACCGTAGAGGTGGGTACGCAGGTTTCCGGGGTCATCGATGAAATATATGTCGATTTTAACGACGAGGTGAAAAAGGGGCAACTTATGGCGAAACTAGATATGCGAAATTTGGAAGCCAGCCTCGCTCAGGCCAATGCCGCCGTTTTGCAGGCAGAGGTACAATGGATGCAAAAAAAGCGGATATACGAAAATACCAG
>JAUIKE010000112.1 GCA_030430845.1 Bacteroidia bacterium
CCACTCGTTTTTTTGATCTGTCAAAGAACTTTGTTTTATCCCTTGGGATAAAGGCTTTTTTTGTGTCTAGCAGTTAAAAAAAGTGTCAACTACTTTTATCAGCATGTGAAACATGCCCGTTTTAAGAAAAAAACAAAGTTTTTTTCTTAAAACGACCTCCTAAATAAAATTTTCTGGGGTGGGTAAAAACGAGGAACGAGTTTTTACACAACCCCATTTTTTGTATTGAATAGTAACCTACCCAATTCTACCAGAGTACTCAAAAAAACATTATTATGAAATCACCCGCACAACTAATCATCCTGGGCTTATTTTTCCTATTACTGAAATATCACCCAGCCCATGCTCAACAACAAATGCAGTTTGACCTTTCTGGCCTGCCCCTTTTCTGGCAAACTGTAGACATTTTGAAGTCCGATCGTATGCCTACAGAAGAACAATGGGATCAGCTTTTCCAGCATCCGGCCTACCAACAGATCGACCGGCAGGGCCAACGAAAGCGACGCCTCATCAGAAATATGCCGATCGCCTTCATGCCGTCTAAAAAGGCGAAGTTGGATTCCATCCTCACCCAAACAGAGGGTTTCTCGAACTTTGTGTGCTCCCACCTGGTAGAAGCTGCTCAACAGCGAAAGATGCTGGATCAATTTGCCGTGAAGCTGGAAAAAGGCGACCTAACGCAGAAAGCACTGACCGCCGCCAAGCAGTATCTGCCGCGAGGGACCACCGAACGTTTTGCTCCGCCTAAAGTCTATCTTATTCTGTTTGAGCCCAATGGGTTTGGGGGGCCAAATCTAGTATTGGACTTACTGCATGTCATAAAAAACAGTGAAGTAGAAAACATCAGCTTCATAGCGCATGAAGCTCATCACTCCTACCGCTCGCGCCTGGACGAGATTGAATTTCCGGATAACAAATCCGATGACTTCCTTTTGCTCTATGCTTTTGCCGGATTATTGGAGGAGGGTATAGCCAGTATGTTGGACAAAAAGGAATACCCACAAATCGATATCCACTCCATACCTGAAGATAAACGCTCCGACATTGTCACCTTCAATCAGGCTTTTGCCAATGCGCCCAATACCCTTCAACAAATGGACCGGTGGTTACAAGAAATGAAGGCAAACCCCAGCCAAACAGCGGAGCTGGGCAAACAGATCCACAGCAGTCTGACCTGGGGTGGCCATCCCGACGGGCTGTATATGGCTCTTGCTATTGAAAAAACCCTGGGAAGAAAAAAGCTCATTGCCACCAATGATGATCCCTTTGAATTTTTTATGGTCTACAATAAAGCAGCTAAAAAATCGAAAGGAGGATATTATCGATTCTCGAAGGAGAGTGAGGCTTTTGTGAAGGAATTGAGGAAGAGGTATGTAAAATAAAACATGAATCATCCCGAATTTTCGAAAGACCCCTAATAAAATGATGCTGATTCGGCTGCCGGGGGCAGCCGAATGATGCTGTGATGCTAAGATGCTGACGATTTATACTGCTAAGTAGAAAAAAGGGCTCCATTTTTAGATAAAAAAGTCGTCAGTATCTTAGCATCACATCCCGTACGGGAAAGTAGCATCTGCTTTTGGTCATCAGCTAAAAAATTCGGGATGTCTCATGTTTTTTATTTCTCTCCTACTACTGTAATGCTATAAATACTCGCTCCGCTATCTCTAAAATCCTGCAAAGCTTCCGCACTTAAATGTTGCAGCAACAGCTCATCCGGCAACTCAATCATGCGCTCCTTAGGCAACTGAATATTTTTGAAGCCAGACTGTTTAACGATGTCCAGGTATTCCTCCTTCTGCAAAGCGCCCGATACACAGCCGGCATACAGAGCCGCCGCATGTCTCACCTCCTGTGTCAATTCCCCAACCGTAATGATATCCGACATACTAAAGCGGCCTCCCGGCTTGAGCACTCTATAAACTTCACCATATCCTTTTACCTTGTCAGGGACCAGGTTCATCACGCAATTGCTGATCACCACATCCACAGAATCGCTTTCCAACGGCATATCTTCTATGTCGCCCAATACGAACCGCACATTCTCCACGCCCAATTTCTCTTTATTTTCATTGGCTTTTTTAATCATGGCAGGGGTCATATCCAGACCGATCACCTGGCCGTTTTTGCCTACTAACTGTTGGGCAACAAAGGCATCATTACCGGCGCCGGATCCAAGGTCGAGTACGGTTTCCCCTTTCTGAATATTGACAAACTCAGTAGGTATCCCACATCCTAAGCCATAATCAGCATCCTTAGTGTACCCTTGGAGATGGTCGTAAGACTCATTAAAAAAGGTTTCTACACCGGGCGAGCAGCAGGATGGGCCACAGCAACCGCTATCGGCAGTGACTACCTCTGTATACTTTTCCCGAACCACTTGCTTGATGTCCTTTGCTGTTTCTACGGCTCCCACTGACTCTTCTTCACAACAGCCGGGCTCGCAGCAATCGGCATCTACTGTTTTGACTTCGTCGGTGTACGTTTCATTGATTTTCTTACTCATGATTTTTTTGATTTTTGTTTGTTGGGTAGACTAGGGAACGAAAAAAAGGACGCAAAATTTTTTTTATAAAAATGGAGGGTCGCCGGCCCTCCATTTCATTTATTCCTAATCACAACACTCCTCTTGTTTTCTTTCCTGACGTCTGCTATGATAATCCAGCACATTGCCATACTTATCGGTCACTACCAGGCAACACTGAAGAATGATGTCTTTTAATTTCTCTCGCCCCCGCTGCACTCGCGACTTAGCTCCTGAAATGGACAGTCCCAATTTCTCTGCCATTTGTTTTTGAGTTAAACCTTCAATTTCTGTCAGGTAAATGGCCTGGCGATACTTTTCCGGCAACAACTTGATGGCCTCCGGTATCCAGGTAGCCAGATCTTGTGTGAAGGTACTTTCCTGGCATTCTTCCTCATCCGGCAGAGCCGCCTCCCCCACATTATGAATGCGTTTGGAACGTTTATAGTGATCAATGATGACATTACGGGATATTTGAAACGCCCAGTTCATCAGCTTTTCATGGCTTTTCAGTCGATGGAGATTTAGATGAATCTTGATCAGGCTTTCCTGCAGGAGGTCTTCCGTCAGGTTGGGATCCTTGACTTTGCTGCGGATAAAAGCCCGCAGCACCTCATCCAGTTCCGTCCAGTTTTGCTCACTCATGATCGTTTTTTTATAGGTAGACGATAAGTTAGGGAAAAGGACGCAAAAAGAAAGGGAAAGGGGTTAATTTTTCAAAGCCTCTGCCCTAGCCCTCACCCGCTCATTCTCCGGATCCAAATCCAAAGCCTCCTCAAAACAACGCATCGCCTCCTGCTTTTTCCCCAAGGCCTCATAATTGATCCCTAAAAAATACAGGTTATCCAGCAAATAACCCGAGTCCGGATATTCCCGTCGGTTCAGCTCTAGCATGGCAACGGCCTGCTCGTGCATGCCCTCCGAGTTCAATTCAATACCCAGGATGATCAGCTCGACTTCCGAGAAAGAATAGGCCTCCAGCTCATTGGCCTTTAAACTGAAATACAATTGCTCAGCGGCATCCGCGTTTTTGTCCACGATTTCTTTGAGCAAGCGCTTGAGTAGGGAGTGGCGAGGCCGCTCTACAGGGAGGTCGTACAGCACATTCAGGATCTGGTTGGTCATGTCCAGATAGGCCATGTCCCGGATGTTGCTCAGCAAAATGATGCAGTACCCCTCCTCGGGCAGACGCGCCATCATGGAGAGGTAGCCCGTCACCTGCCCGGCATGCCAGTGTACGCTGAGAGAGTCGGTACGGCGGGGCATGGCCGTGCGCCATCCGTAGGCGTAGTTGGCATGAACCGCTGAGAACAACTGCTCTTTGGAGGCTTCCGTTAATAATTCATTGCCTTCCAGTACACGGTCCCATTTCAGCAGATCCCGGGCGGTCGAGAGGATGCCCCCGGCAGAGAAGGTTGTACTGGGGTCCCGGTAGTTGGCATTGTCGTAGCGGGCTTTTTGGTAATTGTAGCGATAGGCGCTGACCCGCCTGGGCAAAATGCTGATCTGATCATCCAGCGAAGTATCGTGCATGCCGCTGGGCTCAAATATTTTTTCCCGCAACAGGGTTCCCAGATCGGCGCCTCCTGCATTTTCCAAAATAAATCCCAGAATTAGGTAGCCCAGACTGCTGTATCCGTGCTGCGCTCCCGGCTCAAACTCTAATTCCACCTGCCGAAACAACTCAAGGAGTTCTTCCCTGGTATAGGGCAGTCGATCCCTTTTTTCCATAAAATCCTCCCAGGCCCCATAATGCGGCAAGCCGGAACTGCAAGACAACAATTGACGAATACTCACCCTCGAAGCAATATCCTGATTGGGAAATTCCGGCAAATGATCTTTGATCTTGTCCGTCACCTTCAGCTTGTCTTCCTGCTGCAGGACGAGTGTCAAGGCCCCAATGAATTGTTTGCTCAAAGAACCGATGATGAATTTCCCCCCCATGCTGTGCGGGATCTCCCACTCCCGATTGGCCAGGCCTACTGATTTTTCAAAGAGGACTTTGCCATGTTGCGCCACTAATACATTACCGGTAAACTGGCCGGTTTCGAAATACTGCTGCACCAATTGATCCAGTTCCGCCACTTTCCCCTGGGCCAAAACAGTCGATCCGATAAAAAATGGAGTCATCAAATAAAGGATAATAACAGTCGCGTTTTTCATGTTTTTTAGCGGAGAAAGTATAGCGAACCGGCTTGGGCCTGGGACAATGAGGGGTCAAAAAAGGCAAATGAAGGTTTAAAAAGGCTAAAAAAAAGCAAAATTGGCTTAAAATGCAGTGGGTGTTTCTGCTATTAGCCTCCGCAAAAACTATATTTGATCAAGAACAAAATTATGAGCCAAAGCAGAATAAGGTGGATTATTATTTTTGCGGTCCTTACTCAGGCCGGCCTGATCAGCCTGCAAGTGTATTGGCTGCGCCGTCAATATACCGACCAGAAGCAGGCTTTCGAAGAACGGCTCAGCAAAGCCTGCGACGGCCTGTTCCGCCTGATCGACCCGGGCGATCCCCTGCACAATGCCATCCTAGAGTGGAAATCCAATTCCGATACCCTGGCCCCTAAACAAGACATTCATATCAGCCAGCTTCTTAACAAACTCAATAGTGAGTTAGACCTCCAAGGCATTGATACTCAGTACACCCTCCAGGTTTTAATTACTTCTGAAGCTAAAAGTATTTTTCAGACAAGTAGAGTTTCTAAAGATCTACCCACCACAGTAACCAATTCTCGCAATATATTTTACTCCTCTAATCCGCCACCCGAGCAAGTGGATTACTGGATCGGTCCCGTTTGTTTTTCTTGTAAAACTTATATTGGACTGAATTTTAAAAGGATCAAACCCTCCTTTTTCCTTTCCAAAATAATGGGTTGGGTTGTAAGTTCCATCGTTTTAACCTTCATCCAAATCGCCATTTTTATTTATATTCTTTACAGTGTAGGGCGGCAAAAAAGGCTGTCAAGACTCAAAGATGCCTTCATTAATCACATGACGCATGAGTTAAACACGCCCGTTTTTTCTATATCGCTGGCGCTTAAACATTTGTCGAAACTGGATTTTAACAAACAGGAAAAAGAAGCCCGGGAATATTTACAGATCATTGGAGAAGAAAAAGAACGACTTCAGTCTAATGTACAGCGGGCGCTGGACATCACGCGGCTGGAATCGGAAGTTTTTATTTTGGGAAAAACCGTTTTTGACCTAAAAAAAATGCTCCGCCAACTGCAGCAGCTTTTTCGCAAGACAAAACAGATTGATATCGAGCTCCTTTTACCGGAAAAGGAGGATGACCTAAAGGTTCAGGCAGATCGTTATTTACTTTTTAATACTTTGTACAATCTGCTGGACAATGCCGTAAAATATGCCGATAAAACACCAGTAAAAATACAGTTAGGTGCAACGAAAGAAGCGAATGATCATCTTTTAATTATGGTAAGGGATAACGGGCCCGGCATTCCGGTAGCAGAGCAGCAAAGGGTATTCGAAAAATTCTACCGCTCCAGCCTTTACCAGGATAAGGTGAAAGGCTCCGGATTGGGCCTGAGTTATGCCTACCTGGTAGTGAAGGCTCATCAGGGGCGCATCGAAGTGGAGAGTAAAAAAGGTGAAGGCAGTACTTTTAAGGTTTGGCTGGCAAGGGAAGGGCGAAGGACGAGGGGCGAAGGACGAAGGGCGAAGGACGAAGGACGAAGGACGAAAAATAAAAATTAAAAGAATATGGCCAAAATACTCCTCGTCGAGGACGATCAAAATCTGGGGTATCTACTAAAACGCTACATCGAGTTACATGAATTTGAGGTCGTTTGGGTAAAAAATGCGACAGATGCCCTGAAGAAGTTGCAACTACAGCCAATTGAGCTGTGTGTGCTGGATGTGAATCTACCCGATCAGGATGGATTTGAATTGGCTAAAAACATCCGGCAGCAATATCCACAGCAGGCCTTCATTTTCCTTACCGCCCGCAATTTAAAAGCAGACAAGCTCTACGGTTTCAAGCTCGGCAGCGATGATTACCTCACCAAACCCGTTGATGAGGAAGAAATGATCGCCCGAATAAAAGCCGTTTTGAACCGGACTCAACATTCCGGCCGGCAGGAAATGCCTCAAGAATTGTACAGCATCGGGCAATACCAATTTGATTCGTTTAACCGGCAGCTGATTTTTAATGAAAAAATCCAGCAGCTGACGCACAAAGAAAATGAGTTGTTACAAATGCTCTGTCAGCAAAAAGGGAAAATACTCGATCGAAAAAGTACACTGAAGCGACTGTGGGGACAGGCTGATTATTTCAGTCGAAAAAGTATGGACGTCTACATATCGAAATTGCGGAGGTACTTGCAAGATGATCCCAATGTAAGCATCACCAACATTCACAGCAAGGGATTTATTTTATCCGATTAAATCCTAAAATAAGCAGCCGATCCGGTTTTTTCATCCAACACAAATATTACCATTCATCCCATTATCTTCTGTATCTATCAAATTAATCCATTTCTTGAGTGATCAAATAAAACACCACAAGATGAAAGGATACTGCTATGCCCTATTTTTTGCCGTATTATTTTTTGCAACCACTCCCCTTCCCGTTTCAAATGATTTCATTTATTATTCCTCAGAAGCCGGTTCACAAGGGAGGGATATTTATAAATTATCCCTCAAGGGTAGGCAGGCCATGAAAATCACTAAAAATAACGGCAGAGGGCACTATCCACACCACATCCATCCAAAGCTTTCTCCTGACGGCAAAACAATTGTATTCCAAAGCGACCCTGACGGGCATGACCGTTATTCCATCTGGACCATGAATACCGATGGGAGCAATCTAAAGAGAATCACTCAAAAAGAAGGCATGTATCCTAATTGGAGCCCTGACGGCCAAACAATTATTTTCAGCGGCAGAAGAGAAGGAGTATGGGAAATCCTAAGAGTGCCGGCAAAGGGCGGGCCGGAGATCAATTTAACTCAAAATAAAGCCAAAGGGAAACGCCCGGGTTGGGGAGCGGTATGTAGTTATCATCCTAATGGGGAAAGCATCGTTTTCGCCTATATCCGCGAAAAAACCCTTCATCAAATGGATTTATCCAGCCAACAAACAACACAGTTGGGAACCAAAGGAGTAGCCTACTCCCATCCAATTTTTTCCAGGGATGGCTCACACATCGCCGTGAATCAAAAAATAACAAATCAATATGACCTGGTCTTATTATCTGAAAACGGGGAAAATCCAGAAGTAATAGCCAAAGGAGTCATTTCTTATTCTTCCCCAGCCTGGTCTTCTGACGGACAAGAGCTTTTGTTCACAGGCATGGTGAATGGGAACCAGGAGCTTTTTAAAGTAAATCGAACTACTCGTGAGGAAGTTCAGATCACAAAAAATTCAGACTTTGATGCCATGCCCACCTGGTAGTCATCAGAGGCTCTTTTCAGTTTACCTAAGGAAAAATCCATACTTAAACGGATCATCCGGATCAATCAAAAACTCATGCTGCCCGGTAATAGAGGCCGTGCCTTTCACTTCCGGCACTACGCCTTTGAAAGGGCCAAAATCTATTTCCTTCACGACTCTGCCTTCAAACACACTACCTGTAATACTCTCAATGCTCATCCATTCATTCAATCCTATTTCCATACGCTCGTAATGGATCGGTATACGCCCGGATACACCCGAGCCGGTCGGACAACGATCCACCTCTCCATCTGCGAAAACACAAACATTACGGCTGTCTATTCCTTCCGAAACCGGCCCTCCAATAAATATGGTGCCGTACAAAAAGCTTAGATCTTCCTCGAAAGGGTGCAACACCTCCCCATCAGCTTCCATGACGGCATGTTTGATCTCCATCCCTCGGCGAATGATCTCGGAATAGTTTCCCGGCTCCAGACTCAGGCCAATTTGGTTAGCATCCACATAGGCATAAAAAGCGCCGCCGTAAGCCAGGTCATACTTAATGTTACCAAGGCCGGGGACTTCTACTTCCTTGTCCAGACCTACTACAAAGGAGGGGACACAATGGAAGCTTACATTCTTCAGTTTTCCATCTTCTATATGCGCAAAGGAGGTGATCCGGCCACAGGGGGCATCTATTTTCAAGGTGGTTACGGGAGATTCCATTTCTACCCATCCCATTTCAATGGCCAGGGTGGTGATCCCGATGATGGCATGGCCGCACATGGTGCTGTAGCCTTCATTGTGTAAAAAGAGGATACCGAAGTCGCCTTCTTCATCATTGGGTGGGAGGAGGATGCAGCCGTACATATCGGCATGCCCGCGGGGTTCGTGCATGAGGGCGCGGCGCAGGTGGTCGTGTCTGTGGAGCATATCCTGGCGGTATTCGAGGATGTTATTGCCTTCCAGTTCTGGCAGTCCGTCGAGGATAACGCGCAGGGGTTCGCCGCCGGTGTGCATGTCGATGGTTTGGATGCGGTGCCAATTTGAAGGAGGAACAAACTGGCTTGTCTCTTTAATCTTGTTGTAAATTGATGTCATTAGATACTTATTTGAGATGGTGCTGGATTGTTGATTTAATAAGGCACGCAAATTTCACAAATTCCGCAGATTTCTTTTTGTAAAATCTAATCATTTTAGAGGCCACTTTCGTAATATAATAACTTAGAACGTTTTTGAGATATTCCTTTTGATTTATCAAATTTCTATTGCTTCTTTATCTGAAAAATTTATGACTGATGACTGAAAATCAAATATCCTATTCCATCATTGGAGCAGCCTTTGAAATCCATAACACCTTGGGTCCAGGACTTCTAGAGTCTGTTTACCATGCCGCATTAGAATTCGATTTGGATCAAAAAGGATTGGAAACAGGAAGAGAAGTGGGTGTTCCAGTTATTTATAATGGTCAGCAATTAGGCTTAGGTTTTCGAATTGACCTTTTAGTGGAAGATAAGGTAGTAGTTGAAATTAAGTCTGTAGAAAAGCTACATCCCGTTCATTTCAAACAATTAATGACCTATCTGAAGCTTAGCGATAAAAAACTAGGCTTGCTAATCAATTTCGGAGCAGCCTCACTGAAACCAAAGGAAGGAATATTTAGAGTAGTCAATGGCCTTTAACATCTTCGAAATTCGCAGCAAAAAAGACATATTGGGGGTAGTCAATGAACCGACTTCTTACATCCGCGGCATCTGCGTGCCCCTAAAAATTACATCTGCGAAATCCGCGAAATCTGCATGCCCCTAAAAATCACATCTGCGAAATCCGCGAAATCTGCGTGCCCCTAAAAATCACATCTGCGAAATCCGCGAAATCTGCGTGCCCCTAAAAATCACATCTGCGAAATCCGCGAAATCTGCGTGCCCCTAAAAAGCCCATTGACTACCCCAATCGTCATTCTACTGACGTCCCCAGGGAGGACGACGATCTCTACCTCTATTATCATCCTGATCAGCATTACCCTGCCCAAAATTCCGTAGCTGATAGGTAAACGTCAACATTACATAACGCTGCAAAACCGCACTCTCCACATCTTCTATATAAGCATTGGTGATGTTACGCTGAATACTGTTGTTCTGTTCCAGCAAGTCAAATACTGACAATTGCAACTCCCCTCTCTGATTCTTGAACAACTTCTTCGCAATAGCCGCATTCCACAACCAGAAATTCTGATTAAAATCGTCACTCAAACCGCTGTACAGTTGATTGGCCATGCTGGTACGGAAAACGATTCCAGGGCCAAAAATCAGGTTCATCCCAAACTCGGTATTTTGGTTGAAGTACTGCTGATTCAAGTCCGAACGTAGAGAGTTGGCAACATAACTCATGTTGGAGCGGGAAGAAAGCGTAAAATCTACCTTCTCGCTGATGTTACTACTTAAAACCACGCCAAGCCCAAGGGTTGAGTTATTCGCAAAGTTGGACAGTTCGTTGATCAAACCAGGCGTACGAGTATAGTTGC
Organism: Bacteroidia bacterium; assembly: GCA_030430845.1. Lineage (GTDB taxonomy): Bacteria > Bacteroidota > Bacteroidia > Chitinophagales > Saprospiraceae > JANQPA01. Next base: position 10,435 of record JAUIKE010000112.1, read on the forward strand.
CGGATAAGCTCAGGTTCAGGTTCGTTTTCATGAAATTGAGCGGAAGGCCCAAGGTCACAAAAGACCGCAGGTTCCAGTAGCCATCCTGGTTGACAGGTCGGCTCAGCTGAGCGCCACGAGGCAATACGACATCCCCGATTGTAAGGTCCTCATCTTCTGCTATATAAGTTTGGGTACCAATGTATCGGTTCGTCACCCCACCACTCAGATAGCCGTAAAAGACTGTTGACTTATCTGTATTAGTAGAAGAATACCTCAAATTCACCGAGTGCTGGAAAGACTGAAGTAAGGAAGAGTTTCCAGTTGTTAATTGCAAAGGATTCGTGTTATCGATCACTTCCTGCAATTGAGTGATGGAAGGCTCTTGCGTATTGGTACGATAAAACATGCGCAGGTTTTTCTGGCGCGTCCACTCGTACCGGAGCATACCCATGGGCAGGATGTTGAAGAAATTCCTATCGTACTCCAGTAAATAGGGAAAGGTCTGATCATTTTTCAGGTCGGCAAACTCCCCGGTCAATCTTAACATAAAGAAGATCTTCTTTCCTCTGTTCATGAAAGAGGTCGTCACCTGCTGAGTAGAATAATTGCTCTCAAATACGTTTGAAAGAGGGGTATTAAAGAGAATATAATCCTCCGCCTCTTCATCATAATCATAGGTTTCGCGATCCGAGTCGGTCTTGTTGGTCGAGGCTCGGTATTGGATCTGGAGGTTGCCTCTCTCACCAATAGGCTCTGAATAAGAAAGGTTAGCTGACAAGTTCCAGCCATCGGACAATAGGTCAGAATATTGATTAAGTGTATCTCTGATGATGGTATTTCCTCTCAGAAAGCTGTTTTGGGACACGAGGAAAGCATCTCCGCTGTTAGAATTATAGCCAGTAGTCAAGCTCAAAGAAATATTTCTGCGAGATTCACCAAAGCGGTGTCGATACATGATATTATTGGAAAAGTCGACGGCTGACAAGGTTGTCAGGTATTCACTACTTGTACTGTTCAGCAAGGCTTTTTCTAAAGAAGTCGTACCATTCGTATTGTCAAAGCCGTCATTATCCTGGATCGTCAGGCGAGGGCGAATACGGATCTGGTCTGTTTCGCTGATCCGGTAATCGATCAGCATGTTCAAACGGTGGTTAATATTCTTGCTGTTTATGACATTGTTTTCCCGATACACCTGGCTGGAGTCACTAGAGGTAAAGAAATCCCGGTTAATATTGGTAAAAGCATCATTTTCGGTCTGATTAAAGAAATAACTACCGGACACCTCGATTTTTTCACCCCATTTATCGGAATAGTTCAAACCTAAGGCATGGGTTTGAGCGATCCCATTCTGAGCACTGACCATGAAGTCACTAACGCCACCGCCGCCACGAAAGCCGCCGCCACCACCGCCACGGCCACCACGACCACCGCGGGAAGAACCACCTACGACGCCCAATAAGTCTTCTGTTGCAAAGTTCTGCTGGTTGATGTTGTTACTTTGGCCGATCACAGACAAGCGCATATCTTTATTGAAGAAGTTGACGCTACCGCCTACCTTATAGCGGTTTTCGTCATCATCAGGTCCATATCCGGCATAGATCTTACCGAATTGACCGTTGCGCATATTGCTTTTGGTAATAATGTTAATCGTTTTAACGGTATTGCCGTCATCCACGCCCGTGAATTGTGACTGGTCAGACTGTTGGTCAAATACCTGGATCTTTTGAATGACCTCGGCAGGTAAGTTTTTTAAGGCAGCCTGGGGGTCGTTGCCAAAAAATTCGCGGCCATCAACCAGGATTTTCCCAACGTTTTCTCCTTGAGCCTGGACTTGCCCGCCGCTTACTACTACCCCAGGCATTTTTTTGATCAAATCTTCAGCATTGGCATCTGGGTTGGTTTTGTATGCACCGGCATTGTATTGCGTGGTATCGCCTATTTGTTTGGCCTGCGGCAATTTTTCCTTCACAACTACTTCGTCCAGTTGGGTAGCTCCTTCTTTTAAAGAAATTCTACCTACCCTTACCGGCTCATCTCCTACAGTTATTTCCTGCCTGTGAGACGCATATCCCAAATATGAAATTTCTAGAATATAGTTCCCTTTTGCCACATCTCTGAAAAAGAACATCCCTCTTTCATTCGTCACAGTGGCGACTTCTTCCTCTTCATTCTCCGCTTTTTTCAAGGCTGCATGTGCACCAATAAGTGGAGATTGATCTTTTTCATCCAAAACAACCCCAAAAATTCCGGAAGGCATCCCTCCTCTTTGGGCGTAAGTCACACTGGACAAAACCAGCAGACAAAATAAGGTCAGTGCGTATTTCATTTTTGTCAGTTTAATATTTAACCATTGGACCTTTTCTATCAGCTGTTTTTTCCCCCAGAATCCCTTTATTTTAAGCTTTAAGAAGAAAAAAAGACCAAACAGGAAAATATCCTGATCTAGCTGGATAATATCAATACCTTTATTTCCGCTCAAAAACATATATCTCTTCATTGATGGTCTTCACTAACTGATAATCTTCTTCTAACCATTCCGCTATCGGCAGATCATTATCCCTATCCGACTTTTTTCGAAAAATAAAACGCGGCGACTGCTCTTTTAACTGCTCCACGGTTTTATCCGTATCCACCATTAAAGCATCGATGTGGTTTTGCCGCCATACGAGAGAGGAATGTACATAAGGGATCGGGCTTGGCTGATCAAGCAGATGATATAAAATCTGCTCATAATTTCCCACATAGAAAGTATCTCCCTCCTTTAATTCGTTTTGGAGCCAATCGGCTATTTCCTTCGGATAATCCTTTTTATCGAAATAATCCATTTTCTGGAAAAAGGTATTCAGGCTCAGCAAAAGGATCAATAACAGCCAACCGATCCTGCCCGAAGTAAGCCCTCTTAACCATCGCGGGCGATCCTCCTGTTTTATATTCCAAAAGCCACCAGCCAAAAAGCTTAAAGGCAGCATTACCTGTATGCAATAGTGGGCAAAAAACTTACCGGGCAATAATACAACTATCCAAACTAAACTAATCCACAACAGGCCGAATGGGAAGATATATTTTTGGTTATTCCTTTTAGCAAAACGCAAAGCATAAACAGCAAATATCAAAAGTGGGAAAAAACGCAGATTAAAGTCGAAGAAAAACTTAACATAATCCCAGGGGCGGGCCGCATCCGGATAACGACTACTGACTTCCAGGGTATAGAAAAAGAAAGTATCTACATGCCCCAAACTTGAGTAATACCAGAGACTGAGTGCAAAGGGTACTAAAAAACCAACAAACATCAAGCCGGCCCGAAGAATGGTCCTCCCCCATTGTTCTTTCTTCCTCAAAGCCAGCCAAAGCATAAATAGCCCTATAGCCAGAGCATCAAAGGCCACCACGTATTTGATCAAAAAACCAAGGCCAAGACTTAGGCCGATAAATGGGAATACCGACCAACGTTTTTCCCCCACCCAAAGCCATAAGGCCAGAGCCGTGAAAAAGTTAAAAAAGGTTTCTGTGTTAGGAGAAACCCCGTAATAAGTAAAAAGAGAATTGATAATTAAATAACTCAGACCGGCTGCCAGGCCGGCCCGCGCAGTCCCGCCAGACTTTCTCATAGCCAGATACAGAAGAAAAGCCGTCAAGGCCAGGAAAACCGTTGCAGCCAGGCGAAGCATAAATATCCCGGAGCCCACTAGCTTTTGAATACCTGCATACAACAAAAAAATGCCCACCGGCTTGGTGTCGATCACATTCACGAAGTAGGTTTGTCCACCTAAAATCGCATCGGAAATGACAATATAAGTCGATTCATCATGGTCGATGACGGTCGGGAAAAAAGAGAAAAAGCGTATGGCGATTCCAACTACCAGAAAGAGAATCAAGCTCAGCAAAGCCGAGCGTTCTATTTTTTGCAACATGAACTTAGTTTACCTCAGAAATGGAGCACTAGTATAAAAAAAGAAAATCCCTGAACTACCGGAAACCAAACAGTGAAGCTCAGCCAAAGTCAGTTGAAGTCTGCGTCAAATAAACCGCTTATCTCTTCAATTCAAGACTCCATCAAAAATCCAAAATTAAAAAAAATCGCTAATTTCAGCTTATGAACCAACTCGACCTTAAAGTACAAGACCTGCTCCGCCGGGCAGCCGTCATCGACGGCCATTCAGATATTCTCATACCCCTTACCGAAGGGAAAATGAACATCGCCGAAAAGGTGTTGATCCCGGATCTTAAGGATTGGGAGCCACCATTGGGCCTGGAAAACCCAGCCTACACCAAATTTGGATTTAAGCCGCATACCATCTACTTCGGCTGCATGGGCCAGTACGACATCCCCAGATGGCAGGAAGGCGGGGTCAATACTCAGCTATGCGCCATCTATCTGGACGACTCCAAGCTGGATGCGCCTTTCAAAAAAGGTATGGAAATGGCCTATATGTTTCATAAGGCCGTTGAAGAGAATGATCATTTGGTTCATTGCCTGACGGCTGCTGACATTCGCAATGCAAAAAAAGAAGGCAAGGTTGGCTGGGTGCTGACATTCGAAGGCTGCGAAGCCCTCGGAGGAGATGTTCGGATGCTTGACCTGTATTACCAATTAGGCCTTCGGGCGGCCAGCCTAACTCACACCCGGCGCAATATTTTCGCAGACGGATGCTGGGCAGCCGATCAGCAAGGAGGGCTGACATCAGCCGGCCGTCGACTCATTGAGCGCATGCAGGAACTCCGGATTGTCATCGATCTGGTCCATATCGGCGAACTAGGATTCTGGGAAATCATAGAGATGGCTCAGCAGCCGCTGATCCTTTCTCACACAACTCCCACCATGTTCGCGTCCACTTTAAAGGAAGAACAAGATATTATGGGTGGCAAGGTACCCCGCCCCCGCCTTGAACTGCCCAGAGACAAGGCCATGCTGGAAGCCATCGCTCAAAATGGCGGCGTACTCGGCATGATCTGGATCTTGTACAAATCGATCGATGCCGCCGTAAAAGACATCGAAACGGCCCTTGAAGTCGTGGGCCCCGAACACATCGGTCTGGGCAGCGATTTGTACGGTCAGCAGCTGTCAACTCCGGGCCTGGAAGATATTTCTAAACTCCCAAATCTGGTCAGAGCGCTTGTCGAAAGAGGGCATTCCGATGACTTCATCATTCAATTCCTGGGAGAAAACTATTTGAGGGTCTTTGAAAAAGTATGGGGTGCATAAAAAGGACAATAGCCCGGGCTGCGGGCTATTGTCCTTTTATTTTTACAACCTCTATCCAATGTCTGGCCTTTTTACCGGTAAAATGCTCGATCTGATGTCGGCAACTGAAACCACTGGCTACTACTTGAGCGGCGGCGGCTTTTTCCCGAATATTTGGAAAAAGAACCTCCTCCCCGATTTTCTTTGAAAGCTCGTAATGTTCTTTTTCATAACCAAAACTCCCGGCCATGCCGCAACAACCTGAGGGAATTTCTTCAACAGGAAGCCCAGTGAGCCCCAACAAGTTTTTGATGGCGGCTGTCCCATACAAAGCTTTTTGGTGGCAATGACCATGCATTTGTATGATCTCCTCTTGTTTTGCCTCGAACTCAACCGTTAGTCTTCCTTCCGCTCTTTCCTTTTCCAAAAACTGATCAATCATCATAACTTGCCTGGAAAGTTGTTTGGCCAAGGACTCCTCTTCCAGCAAGTCCGGCCAGTCGTCATTTAAGGCTGAGGCACAGCTTGGTTCACACAGCACAACCGGAAGTCCCTGATCCAGATAAGGACGCAGGCGATTGATGACAGGCTGTCCTTCTTTCCTGGCAGCCCGCAAAAAACCATTGGACAACTTCGGCCGCTGACAGCAGCCAATATTGGCCAGGAGCACTTCATAACCACAATCGTTTAATAATTTCACTGCGGCTATTCCAATCGAAGGTTCAAAATAATTCAGGTAGGTATCGGCAAATAATACCACCTTGCGATCGCTTTGAACCCTATTCCCATTTTTTTCAAACCATTTAAAGAAGGGCTGGGAAGTATAGGCCGGCAAAGTTCTTCTTCGATCAATCCCCACCCATTTGTCCATCAAATACCGAAAAGCCTGATTGCTTTGAATACGATTGATCAAAGGAGCCATCGCCCCTGAAAAACGGCTTGCCTGCTTGCTGGAATTACGGATCAGTCGTTCGCGAAGGCTCATGCCATGCTGATCATAATGCATCTGTAGTACATCGCTTTTCAATTTGGCCACGTCCACATTGCTCGGGCATTCCGACTTACAGGCTTTACAGGATAAGCAGAGGTCCATGACTTCCTTCATCCTGTGTCCCGCCAAACCACCTCCATCCAATTGATCAGACATCGCCAGGCGCAAAGCATTGGCCCGGCCACGGGTGGAATGCTCTTCATCCCGGGTGGCTTTAAAGCTGGGGCACATGGTCCCGCCCATGGTTTTGCGGCACTCGCCTACGCCCGTACACATATGCACCGCCGAATGAAAACCACCATCGCTTTTGTATTGGAAAACAGTTTCCAGGGGCTGGTCTTTGTAATCGGTCCCATAGCGAAGATTTTCGCGAATATCCGGAGCTTCTACGATCTTACCGGGGTTCATGAGATTCAGCGGATCAAAAAGAGCTTTGACTTGCTTAAAGGCTTCGTATAGCTGATCTCCGAAAAAAGCGCGGTTGTAAAAACTGCGCACCAGGCCATCCCCGTGCTCCCCACTCCAGGAGCCGCCATATTCTTTGACCAGTTGGAAGGTGCCGTCCGCGATGTTTTTAAAACGCTGAATGTCTACCGGGTCACGTAAATCCAGGATGGGACGCACATGGATGACTCCTACGCTGGCATGCGCGTACATGGCTGCCTGCGTTTCGTTATCTTGACATAGTTGCAGCACGCTCTCAATGTATTGGGGTAACACCTCTGTTGGAATCCCTGCATCCTCGATGAATGCCAGTGGTTTTTTGTTGCCTTTAATGCCCAGCATAAGCCCCAGGCCCTTTTTGCGAATGACCCAAACATCTTCATATTCATTTCCTTCGGAAAAAATAGGATAGGCATATCCCATGCCTTTTTCTATCAGCTGAGTTTTCATGAGGTTCGGCCTGGAAAGCACCTCTTCCCCGGAGTTTCCATAAAATTCAATAATAAGAATAGCGGCAGGATCGCCTTCAATAAAGTGGCAAGATCGCTGGGTGGTCAAATTCTCCCGACTTAGTCGAACTACTGTTTTATCCAATATTTCAATAGCCGCAGGCTGGTATTCCAAAATCGTCCCGACCGCTTCGATGGCCTCAGACAATTTTTCAAAATGCGCCACACAAACGGACTTGTTTGCCGGTAAGGGCTCCAGCTTCAGTTTTAACTCCAATATCGTAGCCAGGGTCCCTTCACTTCCCGTAATAAGTTTGGCCAGGTTCCAGTTTCGGGTATATACAAATTCGTCCAGATTATATCCCCCTACCCTGCGCATTACTTTTGGGAAGCGAGTAATAATTTCTTCATTATTAATAAAAATGATGTCTCTGAAGGATTTAAAAATTTGTGCTTCTTTATCCTTCTTCCCTACAATCTGAGCATACGTGTGCTCGGTTTCTTCTTTCAAATGCAAAATAGTGCCGTCGGTAAGCAAGACCTTCGCTTCTAAAACATGGTCCACTGTTTTTCCATATAAAATACTTTTGGTGCCGGAAGAGTTATTGCCCACCATACCACCCACATTCGCTCTGCTGGAAGTAGCCGGATCAGGAGCGAAATGTAGTCCGGAGGGCGCCAGAAAGGCATTTAATTCATCCCTCACCAGACCTGGCTGTACCCTGACCCAATGGTCCTTTTGGTCCAATTCGATGATTTGATTCATATATTTGGAAAAATCCAGGATCAGGGAGTTCCCAACGGTTTGGCCGGCCAGACTTGTACCACCTCCCCGGGGGAGAATGCTCAGGCTATATTCAAATGCTATTCGAACGGCTCGTTTTACATCTGCTTCATCTTTGGGCAGAACAATGACTTGGGGAAAAATCTGATATATGCTGGCATCAGTAGCATACATACCTAAAGAATAGGGGTCGGATAATACATCGCCCTTGATCTCTCTTTTCAAGCGAGGCAAAAGGTCAGGATGTTTGATCATGAGGTACAGAGGATTGTTGTTCCGCTAATTGAAGAAAAAACTTTTATAATTCCTCGAATAATCTATTATTTTTATCTGAGTTCATCTTGAACCCATCAGATTTTTTGGCGCCAACACATGTGCCCGGCCATACTTCAAAATATCATCAGATCACAAACAAAAAGCATGAGTAAATCAATTAGCCTTTTCCTGTCACTTTTATTTCTAAGTATTTTTTCCCTAGCCCAATCAACTGACACCTATGACATCGTCCTCAAAAACGGCCGCGTCATGGACCCCGAAACAGGCATGGATGCCATCAGCAACGTAGGCATACGCGGAGACCGAATTGTAGAGATCACGGATGCCGACATTACAGGAAAGGAAGTCATCGACGTATCCGGGCATGTAATCGCCCCTGGCTTTATTGATCTGCACGTTCACGGTATGACCAACCAGGCCCACCAATATCAGGCTCGGGATGGTGTAACCACAGCTTTGGAACTGGAAAGCGGGATTCCCTTTTTGAAAGATTGGATTGAAAGCAAACGGGGCAAAACCATCGTAAACTACGGGGCTACTGTCCCTCATGCAGCGATCCGGGCATTATCCATGGGTTCTTATAACCATTATTTTGCACAAGCCAAAAAAATCATAGAAACAGAAGGCATCGAAAGCCCCAACCTGGCCAAGATACAGATCAATATGGCCCGGGCCAACTATCAATCTCTTTCTCATGAGGAAATTGCTGTGATGAGACAGATGTTCCAGGGAGAACTTCAGGCCGGAGCCCTCGGTATCGGCGTGCCGGTGGGATATTATCCAGGCGCCACACATGGAGAGATTTTCAGAGTATACCAATATGCAGCAGAAAAGCAGGTACCCGTTTTTTCTCATACCCGAGGATTCGGTATGCCCGGTATTCAGGAAGCCATTTCCAATGCCATCACTACGGGGGCTCCCCTGCACATTGTACATGCCAATAGTCTTTCCCTTGGTGAGATTGAGACAACACTAGATATGGTAGCAGCCGCCCAATACAGAGGGCTTGATGTAACAACGGAAGTTTATCCTTATACGGCTGCCTCCACCTCTCTGGAGTCCTCTATCTTTGACGACGGCTGGCAGGAGTTGTTGGGAATAAGTTATGGGGACCTGCAGTGGGAAGCTACCGGTGAGCGCCTGACGGAAGCCACTTTTAAGGAATATCGCAAAAAAGGCGGTGTGGTGATCATCCATATGATGAAACCGGAATGGATCAAAAAAGGCATTGCCGATCCTCAAACGCTTATCGCTTCAGATGGCATGCCTTATGCCCCCATGGCTCACCCAAGAACGGCAGGGACTTTTTCCCGAGTGCTAGGCAGGTATGTACGCGAACAAAAAGTCATCAGCTTAATGGAAGCTCTGAAAAAGATGACGCTTATGCCCGCTCAACGATTAGAAGGCATAGCCCCATCGATGCGTCTGAAAGGCCGACTGCAAGTAGGCGCTGATGCCGACATTACCGTTTTTAATCCGGATACCATCATCGATAAGGCCGATTTTAAAGGCCTCCAATTCTCCGAAGGCGTTGAATTTGTGCTCGTCAATGGCGTTTTTGTGGTAAAAAATGGGGAGAATGTGGAGGACGCTTTTCCTGGAAGACCAGTTTTGGGTAAGTTTAGGAGGTAGTTCCAGGGTTCCAGGGTTCATAGTGGAATGTATATATTTCTATTATTTTTTGTTAATTACGGGCACCCTGATTTCGCAGATTTCACCAATGATTTTATCTGCTACATCGCCGAAATCTGCGTGCCTCTTACCCTACTTCAATAAAAAGGAGTATCTATAATTTTATAATCGCCCAACTAATAACTGACAATAATCAACTAACAACTAACTAAATGAAACCACACAACAAAGAATACACCACCATCCATTACCAAAGCTATCTTGCTTTAGATAAAATCCTTGATGCTCAGCACCTTCGTTCAGCAGAAGTGGCGGAAGAGCCCGCCCATGAGGAGATGCTTTTTATCATAGTGCATCAGAGTTACGAGATCTGGTTCAAGCAGATCATCCACGAACTGGAATCGGTCATTGACATGTTTGACCGCAACGATGTAGATGAAAAGAACATCGGCATCTCGATCGCCCGGCTCAATCGCGTCATTGTGATCTTCAAATTACTGATCGAACATATTCCGATCATGGAGACCATGACGCCGCTGGACTTCCTGGATTTCCGAAAATATCTCTTCCCCGCTTCCGGCTTTCAATCTTTTCAGTTCAGGAAGATCGAAAACTTGCTTGGCCTGCCTGAAAAGGACCGGATAACCTATCATGGGCACCACTACGCCGCTTTTTTCTCAGACGAACAAAAGGCTGCGCTGAAAAAACTGGCTTCCGGCCACAGCCTTTTTGAAGCTGTAGAAGAATGGCTGGAGCGCACTCCTTTTTTACAACTAGGAAAGTTCGACTTCCTCGAATCTTATAAAAAAGCCGTTGAGCGGATGATCAAAAAAGAAGAAGTGGCCATTCAATCTTCTACTTATCTAAGCGAAAAAGAGAAAAATGCCCGCCTTAAAATGATGGGAAATACAGAGACTTATTTTAAGTCCATCCTTCAAGAGGAAGTACATAATGAAAAAATGGAAAAAGGCAAGATTCGCTTAAGCTATAAAGCCACCGTAGCCGCGCTGATGATCAGTCTGTATAATGAAGAGCCCTTACTTCAGTTGCCTTATCGATTCCTTTTATGCCTGATCGACATCGACGAATTAGTGACCACCTGGCGGTATCGCCACGCGCAAATGGTTCAGCGGATGCTAGGTCGAAAGGTAGGTACGGGTGGTTCTTCCGGACATGAGTATTTGCATGCCACAGCCGTCAAACATCACATTTTTACAGACCTGCATAACATTTCGACCCTGCTGATCCCCAGGTCGGAATTACCGGAATTGCCGAAGGAGGTGAAAAAGCAGTTGGGGTTTTATTTTTCCAGCTTAGAAGATTGGTAGAAAAAGTAAAAGGCGGGGCCGCGGCCCCGCCTTTTACTTTTTTTTTTCAACAAACCCTTTCTTTTATGCAACCAATCCGCTCTTAGAGCACATCAATAGAAACGTAAAAGTTTCATGATAAATCGTTGTGTGTGGGTCCCCGGCCCACACACAACGATTTATCATGAAACTACGAATCCTGCTTTTCACAAAATCCATCATTTTCATGAATTGCCTACTAATAGAAAGTAACCCAAAGGATGTACGTTTGATTAAAGAATATGTCGAAAGAACATCATTTTTACAATTGGAGGCCGTATTTGAATCTCCAATGGCAGCCTTTCAAATTATTCAAGACTCAACAATTGATTTAATATTTTTGGACATCCATACGCCCGAAATAAATGGCTTTGATTTTATTCAAATGCTCAACCCCAAGCCTCTGGTTATATTCACCTCAACAAAAAAAGAACTAGCCTTTGAGGGATTCCGGTTTAATGCGGTTGATTATTTGTTAAAGCCCCTAAAATTTCAGGATTTTTTCAAGGCGGTCGCAAAAGCCAAAAAAATGTTTGACCTCTTATCCTCCTCTAAGCGGGGATGGAATAGTCTGAAAGAACCGGAGAACGAACATCTCATAATTAAAGCCAATAGAAAGCTTTACCGGGTCCCGTTTGAAGATATTATTTACATCCAGGGGATGAAGGAGTATGTAGCGCTATACCGAGACAACAACACTCGCCTTCTGTTCTTGAAGTCTCTAAAAAGTTTGGAATCCAGTTTGCCCTTCAGCCGGTTTATCAGGATACACAGATCGTACATTATTGCTATAGATAGGGCGACTATGCTGGAAGGGAACAGTGTTTACCTTGGAAAGACAAAGTTACCGATCGGTGAGCGGTATAAAAGCCAGATATCCGAGCTGGTGTTTAGTTAAAAAGAAGGGGCTGTCTCAAAAGGCCGTAGGTCTTTTGAGACAGCCCCTTCTTTTTAATCGTCTTCATCCAACTCCTCATAAGGGCGAAACTCCCAGATATCATCCAGTCGCGTACCACTGATCTCACCGGAAACGATAAAGATCCTGCTCTCCACCACAAAGCCGGTCAAATTCGTACGGGCAGCCCCCTCCATGCTGTTCTTTTCTTCCCAGGTATCCGTTAAAGGATCATATTCCCACACGGTACCCAGGGTAGAGCCACTCGTTCCGCCAATGACGAAGCCGGTAGCCCCACTACCCAATCCAAGCGCTCCGTCCCGGATCAGTTCGTACTCATCATCTTCATCAAGATCCTCCAGCCGGGTCCATAATTGCTGCCCCGGTTCAAAGGACCAAAAATCGGTCTCATAGATCCCATTATTACGGCCGCCTCCTACGTAAGCCACTCCATTGATCACAAAAGCAAAAGCATTCTCTCTCTTTGCTCCGCCCAGGCTGACCACCTGCTCCCAGCTATCCGTTGTGGGATCGTATGCATAAAAGTCCTTCAGCCAGTTGTTGTCATAACCGGTGCCAATATATCCCTTGTCATTAATAGCAAAACCAACCGAATTGTAGCGGGCCGTCCCCATAAAATCTGCCTTTTGTGTCCATTGCTGACCACTCGGCGCCTGAGGATCAAATTCCCAAAAATCCCGGAGCTCCTCCACCGGCAAATCTGCATTGTATCCGGTACCGACATACCCTTTCCCCCCTACACTAAAAGCGACCGCCGCTCGCCTGGGCACCCCCGGAAATGTATCTACCTTCTGCCAAAAATCCAGCTCAGGGTCGTACTGCCAAAAATCATTAAGATCATCCTCCCCGTCATACCCCAGGCCGACATAACTGATATTGTTTATCGTAAAACTAACCGCATTGGAGCGCGGGACACCCTCAAAATCGGAGCGCCGGATCCAGTTCCCAAGGACCTCTTCATCATCATTATCCTCAAACAGGCAGGATGGCAAAAAACTTACACTCAATAACAATAATAGAGGTATTAAATAGCTATGTCTCATATTAAATAGTTTTATTAAAAGATTGAATTTTCTTAGATCGAGAGAAGGTATAAATTTAGCCGCATGGGAGTATCACTCTCCCCATTTCCCACTAAAAGACGAGTAGCGGAGGCATTAAAAGCTTCCGGTAGCTGGAAAAGCAGCGCATTTTGATTTAATTCTTCATTGTATAATTGGCTGGATAAAAAATCAGTTACATCTACTTCGTAATGCGTCTCCCTTCCAAACTCATAATCTTCCATTAAAATCGCATCCGTATTGGTTTGCAACAGTCCATTATCTTCATCTACCCAGTAGACCTTCAAAGTCGAAGGCGCAGGCATGTTCTCATCTTCTTTGGTACTAAGCGGGTAAAATTCCAGTGTGGCTCCTGTCACTAAAAAATCACCTCCAGAATAAAGCAGGCTCCTTATATAAGGCATCTCTACTCTTAAAGAGATCCCCTCCCCTCCCTGAATGAAAGCCATATTCCCGGAATGTGCTGCAGACAAGGACTTGGCAGAAGGTGATAGCTTGGAAAAAACCGTCCCTTCCCGTTCGAAACTGAATTGGTTAAAGTATAGAGTGGTATTGATAGAGCCTTCATCCGAACCCAATTCGAAACTTATGGTGCTTTCTTCACTCGGAAACACCGACTTGTCTTTGTAATAAATCCTCAATTCCGAATCTAAGCCAAACCCGACAATGGGCCCACTTGTAGATAGGTTAGGAATGATCGTTAAGCCATGCAAGTAATCTTTGAGTTTTTCGTCATCCAACTCACCATCTTCGTCATCCAGAGCCAAACCCAAAAGGAATTGGCCAAAATCATCGCCCAGCCGTACCGATATCTCCTCGCCCCCATCGGACCTGATCACTTTATTATAAGCCCCTAAGGGAATGTCCTCGTACAAAAAACTGCTAGAACTGTATAAGGCATATCCCTCCTCCTCGTAAGCTATTTCTTCCATGACCTCATGAACTGTAAAACTCAAGGCCTGGCTGGTATCATAGAAAGTATAGCCATCATACCTCAACACCAGGCAGATAGAATCGTATATGACCTCTTCTTCCTCAAGAGAAATAGTAGAAGAACTTGATAAGCCGAGCTGAAAGAAAGGGCTCACCTTCACGCCCCCCAGCAAAGGGTCCTGATGATACCCCACAAGAATTCTACCCGATTGATCGGTCGCCAGGGTATCAGGCAATACAGAGCTGACATCCAAACTTAGTGTGTCAATCAAACTGACATCAAATGATTCTTCAGCAAAAAAATCAAGCCCCAGCTCCTGTTCTTTAGAACAGCTTGCCATCAAACAGCAGATGCTCAGAAAAAAAACCACCGTAGGAAGCCTTCCCCAAAACGGCTTGTAAAGAATACACTCTTGGTTTTTCATAGATCCAATTTTGTTGAATCCAAAAGTGTATTTAATCCTTGTCTGAAAAAACTTTTTTCAACTAAGCCCCGGCTTATCTCAACTATTTAGCCACCAATATCAATTAGCAAAAAACACAGACTTAGTAGGGTTAATTTTTCTTTTCATGAAGCCCACAAGGGGCTTAGTTGAATAGCCGATTCCCTGTTCAACCATCCCCGCCATGTCTCCCTCTTTATTAGTTGTTGTCTTTTTAAACCATTCAGAACTATCAATATGAAAGCCTTAATTAGTTTACTTTTTTTGAGTATTTCCTTACTGAGTTTTTCCAAAGCCCAAACCGGAAATTCTATTTATTCCTCATTCGGGATTGGAAATATTTTATCGCCGGCAATCGGGCAAACAGAAGCCATGGGAATCGCCGGAGCAGCCATCCGCTCTCCCTATTTTGCCAACCCCCTCAACCCGGCCGCCAATGCATACATGCAAAAACCGGTCACGATGACCTTCGATTTCGGCTTGGATTTTGACCTAAACACCATCAAAAGCAGCGCAGAAACCATATCCGAATCCTCCGGAGGACTATCCCATATGGTGCTGTGGATGCAGCCTAACAGAAGCTGGAGTACCACCGTCGGCTTATTGCCCTTTAGCGAAGTTTCTTATAATATCAATACCGAACGATATAATGAAACGCTCCAAAGATCTTATGATGTGACCTACAGAAGCTCTGGAGGAACCTATAAATTGTATTGGGGCAATGCGCTTCGCATCAACAGGCAACTGTCGCTGGGCTTGAACCTTGCAGCCGTCATGGGCTCCCTCAACAAGCTTGAAGAAATAGAACAGTTACTTGATATTGGCAGTTTCACGGTCGAATCCAAAACCAATCTGAAGGGCTTCCAGGCAGACCTCGGCCTGCAATACAGTATTAGAGCGGGCAAGAATAATTTTATTTTGGGTGCCACACTCACCCCTTCTACTAAAATTAGTTCGATCAACGAGCAAACCCTCAACCAAAATACCACCATCCTATTAGAAGGAGAAGCAGAAGATCAGACGCCTTATTTCCTGCCGCTACAAACGACCCTTGGCTTATCCTGGAGTCGATCCAATTTCATGATCAGCACCGATTGGCAGTATCAGCAGTGGTCAGAGGCGGAGGTCAATAGTCCTTATCTGATCCAGGATACCCACCGCTGGGCCCTGGGCGGCGAATGGTCGCCGAAGACCGTCAATTCCGACTTGTACTTTCAGCAGTCCTTCTCCATTCGGGGGGGCTTCCACATTCAAAATTATTACCAGAAAATTGAGAACAACTCCTTCCCCGTCTGGGGCTTTAACCTGGGCGTCTCGGCCCCCATCAGGAGAATGTTCCACAGTCTGAACATCAACTATTCCTTCCAGGAGCAGGGTACTCTCTCGAATGACTTGTTTTTGGAATCCAAACACAGAATTACGGTGAGCCTGAGCCTGAGGGATATCTGGTTCCATAAGATCAGGATCCGTTAATCTTTATTGATATTTGGCCTTAAGCTTTTTTACTCGTGAATAACTTTCTTTAATCCGTTCGGTGCTTATTTTGCCGGAGGCGACCAGACTTCTGACGGTTCGAACCGTTTTGGCTGCTAATTCCGGGTCATAAGGCACCGTAGCAGAATTATTGGACAGCAACAAAATATCAACTCCGGCATTCAGGGCCAGTTCGATGCCCTTTTCGAAACCGTAATGTTCGGATACGGCCCCCATCTGCATGTCATCCGACATGACGATGCCGTCCCAGCCTAGCTGGTCTCTTAAAATACCCGTAATGACGTTTTGAGATAAGGTAGCCGGCACCGTATCCCAATTAGAATTAAAAACATGGGCCGTCATGATGGCATCGATCGTCGAGTCTGCGATAAGCTGCTTGTAGGGCATCAGTTCGACCTCTGACCAGGTGTCTGTTACATTGGTAAAGCCTTCGTGGGAGTCACTGGTGGCGCTGCCGTGGCCGGGGAAATGCTTGAGTGAGCAGATGATGTTTTCTTTTCGGTGTTCTTCAATAAAAATTCGGGCATGTAAGGCTACCGAATCAGGATTGGCAGAAATACTCCGTTCAATAGCGCCGATCACCGGAGATTCAGGGTTCACATTGACATCTACTACCGGCGCATAATTCACATTGATACCGGCACTTTTGACTTTATCAGCGATCTTTGCCGCCCAGGCATGTGTCGTATCCAGATCACCGATCGCCCCTATCCGCTGAGGGGACATGGCGGCCGGATATCCGTAATCCGGGCGTAAGCGAGAGACGCGGCCGCCTTCTTCATCGACGGCTATTAGGATATCTTCTCGTCCATATTTTTTCAGATCATCCGTTAGTTTTTTCATTTGCTCCTGAGAAGAGATATTCCTTGGTCGGAATTGGCCGGGCACGTCATACTCGAAAATGATCACTCCGCCCAGATTGTAATCCCTGATCTGCTGAACAATAACTGAGGTATCCGAGACGGAGGTGCCCCGAAAACCTACCATGATGAGCTGGCCGATCATTTGATCCAGCTCTGAGTTTTCTGTAGGCTCGCTTTCAGTGTTCTGGGAATTGCATTGAAATAAAGTAATGCTTGCTAGCAAAATGAGCAGGAAGTTCCATTTTTTCATAGTGTACTTGGTTTAATGCCGTGCAATTTTTATTTTATTTACTGACATAAGGCAGATAGGCATGTGTGCCGCTGCGCTGCAGCTTTTAAAGGTCAGCTTTTTTTTAGCTCGGGTTGACACCCGAGCTTCAGAAGCTTTCGCCGCAAAGCGGCTATTAGCGTAGGTCCCATAAACCGCGAAG
>JAUIKE010000113.1 GCA_030430845.1 Bacteroidia bacterium
CTTGCGACGGAAACAAAGTTTACTGGATCACACCAGGCTACTGGGAATACACACAAGTTGTTAAAGTATACGATGACGAAGCACCTATCTTGACAGTAACGACGGATGATCTGGACTTCTGTGCCTATGGACCAAGCGGAGCTCAGGACTGCTACGGTGAGGTAATGATCCTGTTCAATGTAGAAGATCTGTGTACTGGAACCAATGTAGAAGTAAGAAGCGTATTGTTGGCTATTAACGGTGTCAATCCAACCAATTTTGAAGGTGAATTATACAATGTAGAAGGCGAGAATGGATCATACATGATCACGAGCATCGCTAGAAAAGGATTGCCAGTAGGAAGCCACACCTTCTATGTAAGAGTAGCGGATGACTGTGGAAACATCACGAACCGTTTGATCAAGTTCACCATGACGGACTGTAAAGCTCCCGCTCCGATCTGTATTCGTGAGTTGAGTGTGGACCTCATGCCGGTCATTGAGAATAAGATAGTAGTAGGCGGAATGAACGAAGTCTGGGCAACAGACTTTATTGCTTCTGACATATTTGATTGTACGCCGCATCCGGATGCGGACGGCAATGGAGATGTTAAGTACTATGTCTTCAGAGATGTACCTGGTTCTCTTGACACCGTCGATCTGGATGAAAAACGCTCCATCACCTTTACTTGCGATGACCAACCAGTGATTCCTGTATTTTTAGTCGCTGTTGACGGCGCCGGCAATTGGGATTATTGTACGGTGTTAGTAAAAGTCATTCCAGGGACGGATCCAAGCCCATGCGAAAGCACTAATGTGCCATCCGTTTTAATACAAGGTGCCATTACAACCGAATCAGATCAGGGAGTTGAAAACGTAAGTGTCAATTTGAGTGGTCAAACCTTCAGAACGATTGAAACCGGAAGCAGTGGAGAATATGCCTTTGAAGGCCTGGAAGCTGGCTATGATTATTCGATAACACCTGGCAAAGATGATGATCCCATGAATGGGGTATCAACTTTTGACCTGGTGCTCATTTCCAAGCATATTTTAAGTATTCAAAACTTTGATTCTCCTTATAAATTACTGGCTGCCGATGTGAACAATTCTGGTTCAGTTACAGCCTTAGATATCATTCAGGTTCGTAAATTAATCCTGAGCATCAATACCGAGTTCTCTAACTCCTCAAGCTGGGTGTTTGTCCGAAAAGACTATGTCTTCCCGGATCCAAGCAATCCATGGGCAGAGCAGACCCCATCGATCATCAACCTGAACAACCTGAATGATGACTATCTGATGGGGGACTTCATAGCGATCAAGCGCGGAGATGTGAACGGCAGTGCGATTGCGAACTCAAGAATGGGCAATCCACGAAATGTCTCGGGTGAGTTCTTTGTTACCACTCAGGATATAGCAATGAAAGCCGGCAATGAGTACACGCTAAGCTTCACGGCTGAGCAGCTGGCCCAAATCCAGGGTTATCAGTTCACGCTGAACTACGATAACGCTGTATTGGAACTGGTAGACATCAACTACGGAGTAGCCAAGGAAGAGAACTTTGGCCTGACCTATGTTAATGAAGGCGTGATCACGACATCCTGGAATGAGCTGAGTGGAAGTCAGAGACTTCCACAAACAAGTCAGAGACTTCCACAACCACTATTCAGCCTGGTAGTCAGAGCGAAGTCTGACGCTCAGTTAAGCGAGCTGATGAGCATAGGTTCTCGCTACACCGCCGCAGAAGCCTACAATTCAAGCCATGAACAATTGGATGTGAAGCTCAGCTTCGGCGAGGATGCGGTAGCTAATGCCGGATTTGAGCTGTATCAAAATGTGCCGAACCCATTCGTGGAGCAAACACAGATCAGCTTCAGCCTGCCGGAAGCATCGGAGGTGACGATCACCATCAATGATGTGAGTGGCAGAACGCTGAAAGTGATCCGAGGTGAGTTTGCCAAAGGATTTAATGCGGTGAATGTGAATGAGCTGCCGAGTGGTGTGATGTACTATACGCTGAAGTCTGGTGACTTCACGGCTACCAAGAAAATGATAAAACTTTAAGGCGGCTGTGCGAAAAAAAAGAAGGCCGACGATTAAATCGTCGGCCTTCTTTTTTTTCGCACAGCCCTTTTAATGTACTGCCCCTTTCCAAACCTTCGGAGAAGCCGAAAGAATATCTTCCCCCGCCTTATTCTTAAACTTCTCAAAGTTTTCAACAAAGGCATGGGCTAGTTCGTTGGCCTTCTCATCATAAGCATTTTTATCTGCCCATGTTTCCCTCGGATCGAGTACTTCAGAAGGCACCCCGGGACAAGTAAGCGGCATTTGCAGGCCGAATACCTCATGCTCGATATAATCCACTTCTTCCAGAGCGTCTGACAAAGCAGCAGAGATCATAGCTCGGGTATATTTTAAGCTAATGCGATGTCCCGTACCAAACGGACCTCCGGTCCAACCAGTATTTACCAGCCAAACATTCGTATGGTGTTGCTTCATCTTTGCCCCTAACATATTCGCATAGAAGGTAGGATGCAAAGGCAGAAATGGAGCTCCAAAACAAGCCGAAAAAGTCGCTTCCGGATCTACTACCCCTTCCTCGGTACCTGCTACCTTCGCAGTATAACCGGAAATGAAATAATACATAGCCTGTGCAGGTGTCAGACGGGAAATTGGAGGCAAAATGCCAAAGGCATCCGCTGTTAGAAAAAAGATATTCTTCGGATGCCCTGCTTTGGAAGGACAAAGGGCATTGTCAATATGATCAATCGGATAGGATACCCTGGTATTTTGAGTGATGGCACTATCCGAAAAATCAGGCTTTTTGGTTCCTTCGTAAAAGCCGATATTTTCCAATATTGCCCGGTGTTTGATCGCTTGATAGATTTGGGGTTCCTTTTCAGGGCTTAGGTTAATGGTTTTGGCATAACATCCTCCCTCAAAGTTAAAAACTCCCTCCTCTGACCAGCCGTGCTCGTCATCTCCGATCAATTGACGTTCAGGGTCAGCTGATAAGGTTGTTTTTCCGGTTCCGGATAAGCCGAAAAAGATGGCGACATCCTCTTCCTTACCTACATTGGCCGAACAATGCATGGCTAATACATCTTGCTTAAGAGGCAAGAGATAATTCAAAACTGAAAAGATACCCTTTTTAATCTCGCCGGTATACCCAGTCCCTCCGATAATAATACACTGACGACTGAAATTGATGATCGCGAAGTTGTCCTGGCGCGTACCATCTACAAGAGGGTCGGCTTTAAATCCAGGGGCGCAAAGAATCGTCCAGTCAGGATCGAAATTTTGCAAGTCTTTTCCTTCCGGCCTCAAGAACATATTGTAAGCAAACTGATTGCTCCAGGGATATTCAGAAACCAGGCGAATGTTCAACCGGTATTTTTCGTCTGCACAGGCATAAGCATCACGCACAAAAACCTCTTTTTCCCGAAAATAAGCCGTTAGTTTATTGTACAGCGCATTGAATTGTTCAGCATCAAAAGCTTTGTTGATCGCTCCCCAGTCAACCGTACTTTGAGTCAAGGAATCCCTGACAATGTAACGATCCTTCGGAGAACGCCCCGTAAACTTACCTGTATAAATGGCAAGAGCCCCTGAGCTAGTCAGGAGCCCTTGTCCCCTTTTGATGGTTTCTTCGGCTAAGTCTTCCGGGCTGAGATTCCAGTGAACCTTCTTAAGGCCATCCAGGCCCAAATCAAGAAGTGTGGTAGTTGGGTGTTGAATTCCAAACTTTTCCATCATAAATGGATTTGATTTTGGTTATAATTTGGTTTGAATGCTATTTGGTATAGAAGTTGTTGCAAAGTAAAGGTTTTTTCTCTTTTAGAGAAAATTTCTCTAAAAATATTTTTTTCTTTAACATTACTTTAGAAGAAATACAAAATATTTCCTGTCGCGGCGCGACAGGAAATATTTAATCACTCAAGTTCCAGTGTAATAAGCATACTTTTCATTAAATTAATGGAATGGTAAAGGACATAGATACCTTAAAGATCATTTTGGGGCTGAAAATTCAGCAATTACGTAAAGACCAACAACTTTCTTATCAACAGCTTTCTGAAAAAACAGGGCTGGCTCTCTCATATTTGCATAGCATTGAAAAAGGTAAAAAGTACCCCAAGGCAGATAAGATCCTAAGCCTCGCCAAGGCCCTCGATACAGAATATGACTATCTCGTTTCTTTAAATGCCAATAAACGGCTACAACCCATTATTGACTTACTCCAATCCGATTTTTTAAAAATGTTCCCTTTGGAGACCTTCGGGATCAGTACCACCAAACTGATAGAGCTCATGGCCGAAGCACCCGATAAGATCAATGCCTTTGTCAGTACGATTATTAAGATCATGCGAAGTTATCAACTACAGGGAGAAGACTTTTTTAAAGCAGCTCTGCGATCTTACCAAGACCTAAAAGACAACTATTTTGAAGAATTAGAAGAGGCGACCAAAGGCCTGAGGGAAAAATTCGACCTGACAACAAAACGGTTTAAAGACTCAAATATCTTCGAGAAAATTTTGAAGGAAGAGTATGGGATCACTATTAATCGCCAACAAATGGGGAGCATCCCGGCATTAAGTGAGGTAAGGTCCTATTTTTCTCCGAAAAAAAAGATCCTTTATATCAATAGCAACCTTAGTCTCCCCCAAGAAAACTTCTTGATTGCTAAGGAGCTAGGGTTCCAATTTCTTCAGCTTAAAGAGCGGCCATTTGAAACACGGATGATTGAAGTGCCTTCCTTTGCAAAGCTGCTCAATAATTTTAAAGCCTCTTACTTTTCCGTAGCTCTATTGTTGGATAAAGAAGAAATGATCCAGGTCATTCAGTCTATGTCTAAATGGCCTAAGTGGAACAACCAAGCCTTTATAGCCTTTATGGACCAATATCAGGTCACATCTGAAATGCTACTGCAGCGTCTGGCTAATATATTACCTTATCATTTCGGAATCAGTGATCTATTCTTCCTTCGTTTTTATGCCGGGCCCGAGCAGGAAAAGTTTGAAATGACCAAAGAAATGCATTTGTCACAACTCCACGATCCTTATGGAAATCAGTTGGACGAACACTATTGCCGCCGATGGGTCAGTATTCACCTTATGCAAAAGTATAAAGAGCTACAGGAGCAAAAGAATTATAAGGCCCCTATTGCAGAGGCTCAGATTTCTGATTTTTTTGGGACAGATAGTTCTTATCTTTGTATTACGGTAGCCAAACCAAGCCACGACTATACTTTGCACACTACCAGCGTCACAATAGGATTACTCGTGGATGAAAAGCTGGAGCAACTCTTCCCATGGATAACAGCTCCTGGTGTTTTGCATCAGCAGGTCAACAACAGTTGCGAACGCTGTGAGATCCAGCATTGCGAATCCAGAGCTGCTCCACCTCTTGTCATCGATATCCAGAATAAACGACAAGAGGTAAAAAGTCAGCTCGGTCGATTAGAGTAAAAATCGCTTTAGCGATTTTTACTCTAATTCAATCACCAGGTCATCCTGCTCCACTAATGTTTTCTCCTTAAGATGAATAGCTTTCACCTTTCCATCCAAAGGTGAGGTGATCGTGCTCTCCATCTTCATCGCTTCGATAGCGAATAAAGGAGTATTGGTAGTAACCTCATCTCCTACCTCCACTAATATTTTAGAAATACTTCCCTGCAGAGGGGCTCCAACTTCATTAGCCGAACCGGCTTTTCGATGCACGACTCCTTCTACTTTAATCTTGCGGTCTCTAACCGGGATCGAGCGCGTTTGTCCGTTTAACTGGAAAAACACGAGTCGATTGCCCTGCTCATCCGGCTCGGTCATATTGAGATATTTAATCAATACATTTTTCCCCGGATCGAGTGTTACGATAATTTCCTCATTCGGTTTCAGTCCGAAAAAGTATGCTGTGGTTGGTAAATTTCGTACCACTCCAAAGTTATCAGAGTGTTCTACAAAATCTGCAAATACTTTTGGATACAGTTTGTGAGAAAGAAAATCGAGTATATCTCTTTTTTCTCCATATTCCTTTTTAAAGACAGCGAACTCTTTATCAAAATCAACTGATTCGAGATGGGCATTCGGCCGATCCGTATAAGGTTTTTCTCCCTTAAGCACCAGTTGCTGCATTTTTTCAGGAAACCCTCCGGGTGCCTGCCCCAAATCTCCCCGCATCAGGTTTTTGACACTGTCAGGGAAAGCCAGGGTCTTCCCTTTTTCCAGAACATCCTCCTTACTAAGGCCATTAGCTGTCATAAACATTGCCATGTCCCCGACTACTTTTGAGGAAGGGGTTACCTTGATCAGGTCGCCAAACAATTGGTTGGCAATTTTATAATTTTCCTTAATGGTTTCAAACTGATCTTCCAGTCCGAGTCCTCTGGCCTGCGGCCGCAGGTTGGAATACTGCCCCCCAGGAATTTCATGGTCATATACATCGGCTGTACCGGCCCGAAGCTCCGTTTCGAAGGGATAGTAATATTTTCGGATGCTTTCCCAATAGGCAGAAAAGCCGTTGAGTTTCTTAAGGTCGATGGCTTTTTCGCGCGGATGGCCCTGCATCATAGCCGCGACGGAATTGAAGTTAGGCTGCGAAGTAAGGCCCGACAAAGAGCTAATAGCCACATCCACGACATCCACCCCTGATTCAATGGCTCGCAGGTAGGTGGCCGATTGGATGGAGGAGGTATCGTGGGTATGTAAGTGAATGGGCGTGCTCACCGCATTTCTCAAGGCATCGATCAGCATTTCGGCAGCTAGGGGCTTCAATAAGCCGGCCATGTCCTTAATAGCAATAATGTGGGCTCCCTCCCCTTCCAGCTGTTTGGCCAGCTCAATGTAATAATCGAGGGTATATTTGGTTTTGTTTTTATCCGTAATATCTCCGGTATAACAAATACAGGCTTCCGCCAGTGAGTCCGTATTTTCCCGTACGGTTCGAATACTCGTTTTCATGGCTTCCACCCAGTTGAGAGAATCGAATATCCGGAAAATATCGATCCCTTCCTGAGCCGCTTCTTCAATAAATTTAATAACCAGGTTATCCGGGTAAGCAGTATAGCCAACGGCATTGGAACCTCGAAGCAGCATCTGGAACAAAATATTTGGTATTTTCTTGCGCAGCAGCCTCAAACGTTCCCATGGAGACTCTTTTAAAAAGCGCATGGACACATCGAAGGTTGCTCCTCCCCACATTTCGATCGAAAAGACTCCATCAGCCATATGATGTGCATAGCTGTCCGCTACAGCGAGCATATCGTAGGTACGCATGCGAGTAGCCAGCAGTGATTGATGCGCATCCCGGAAGGTCGTATCGGTATACTGGATCGGCTTTTCCTTTTTCAGCCAGTCGATAAATCCTTCGCGCCCAAGCGACTTAAGCTTGTCGCGTGTACCTTCCGGTTTGGCTTTTTTATGATCGAAAGGCGGCACCTTTGGCTCGAGGAAAATGGCGTTGGGGTCCACATATTTGACGTCCGGGTTATCGTTAACGATCACATCTGCCAGATAGCGCAGCATTTTGGTACTTCGATCCCGCCAATTAGGCGGCACATTCAATTCGGGATTCTCCTTGATAAAATTGACGGTCGCCTCTCCGGTGTAAAAGGTGGGATGTTCCAGCAACTTCAGCAGAAAGCCCATATTCGTTTTGACTCCTCTTATCCGAAACTCTCTCAAGGCCCGATGGAGGCGATGAGCCGCTTCGGGCATATTCCGCCCCCAGGAGGTAACCTTTACCAGCATACTATCGAAAAAAGGAGAGATCCGTGCGCCCGGATAAGCACTCCCGGCATCCAGGCGAATCCCCATCCCGGCTGCTGATCGATAGGCAATCAGGTTCCCGTAATCGGGTTTAAAATCCAGGGCCGGATCTTCAGTAGTCACCCTGCACTGGATTGCACAACCGAACTGCTTAATATCGTCCTGGCTTCTGATCCCAATCTCAGGTCCGTTCAGGCGGTGCCCCTGGGCCACAAGAATCTGGGAGCGCACAAGGTCCACGCCGGTTATTTCTTCGGTGATGGTATGCTCTACCTGTATCCGAGGGTTGACCTCGATAAAAAAGATCTCTTCATTTTGATTGACGAGAAATTCGACGGTCCCGGCATGGGTGTAATTGACCGCCTCAGCTAATTTTAAGGCATAGTCATATAATTTGAATTTAGTCACTCCTGAAAGTGTAACACACGGAGCGATTTCCACCACCTTCTGGAAGCGTCGCTGAACAGAGCAATCTCGCTCATATAAGTGTACTACATTTCCATGTTTATCCCCCAGGATCTGTACTTCTATGTGCTTGGGGTTTTCGATGAACTTTTCCAGGAAAATGGTTCCGTCACCAAAAGCATTCTCGGCTTCATTGCGAGCCTCGTTGAACTCGCCTACTAAATCTTTCTCATTTCTAACCACACGCATTCCACGGCCTCCCCCGCCGGCAGCTGCTTTTATGATGACGGGATAGCCGATTTCTCTGGCCTCCTCCAGAGCGATGTCCGGATTCAGGAGATCTCTTTTACTGTCTTCGATAAGTGGAACCCCTAGCTCACGCGCCAGTTTCTTGGCGGCCATTTTATCACCCAGCCGTTCCATAGTTTCCGGAGAAGGGCCTATAAAAACGATCCCCTCCTCCCGACATCTGCGGGCAAAGGTCGCATTTTCAGATAAGAATCCATACCCGGGATGTATGGCATCCACCTTTTTCTCTTTGGCTAAAAGAATGATCTCTTCAATATCGAGATAGGGTTTTAAGGGATCATCAACAGCTCCTATCTGGTAGGCCTCATCGGCCTTATATCGATGCAAGGAATATCGATCCTCATAGCTATACATAGCCACGGTTCGGATCTTTAGTTCTGAAGCAGCACGTAGCACTCGGATGGCAATTTCACCCCGATTGGCCACTAAAAGTCTTTTGAATGTTTGTAGGTCTTCCATCTTGTGTAGTTAGTAGTGGGTAAATCTAAGCTGTAAGTTTCGCAGCTTAGCTTCAAAATTTATGGTTAGGGAAGGGCCCAATAAACGACTTGGACTTATTCTAGCAGATACTCGATATCCCCTTTTGAGAGGGAAGATTTATTGACACTTTCAATGATATCTTCTGCTAGCTTGGATTTTCGTTCCTGGAGCTTCAATATTTTTTCTTCGATGCTGTCGCGGGTAATAAATTTAACCGCAAAAACATTTTTATCCTGACCGATACGATGCGCCCTGGCGATGGCCTGCTGTTCCGTAGTAGGATTCCACCAGGGATCTAATAAAAAGACATAATCAGCTGCAATCAAGTTGAGGCCGGTGCCGCCGGATTTTATGGAAATCAGAAAAGATTGGATATCCTCCTTACCGGCAAATTTCTGGATCTGCTTGTCTCGTTCTATATTGCTCATATCCCCGGTGAGCATCGAGTAGGCTTGCCGGTCCTTCTCAAATTGTTTTTTAAATAATTCCAGGTACTGAACAAAGGAGCTGAAAAATAAAACTTTATGTCCACTTTTCCGAATGACATTCCATTGTTCTATGATGTCATTGAATTTTCCGCTATCTTTTTTATACTGGTCCGCTACTAAAATGGGATGATTGACAATTTGACGCAGTTTTGTGAGGGAGCGAAGCACCATGATCCGATACTGGGGGTTGTTAGAGGCATAATTTTCCAGTAAAAAATTGCGGGCAGCTGACTTTTCTTTTTCATACAGCCGTTTTTGCTCTTTCGTCATTTCCGAATAAAACAACTGAGTAGTAAGAGGTGGCAAATCGCGAGCCACTTCTTCTTTGGTTCTTCTGAGCACATAAGGGGATACCATCTTCCGCAGCCTCATCTTTTTCTCCTCATCCTGCTTTTTTTCTATGGGGGTGATAAATTCTTTTTTGAAAAAAGAAAAATTCCCCAACAAATCAGGATTGATGAACTGCATCTGTGACCAAATATCCGATAAGGAGTTTTCAATAGGCGTACCACTCAGGGAAATCTTATGGTTCGCTTTCAAACGATTAATCGCCTTAAAGATCTTACTCTCCCGATTTTTTATTTGCTGGCTTTCATCAAGTACGATGTACTCATAATCAATTTGCTCCAGTAGATCCACATCGCGAAGAGCAGTCTGGTAGGTGGTCAAAACCACATCATAACGAACCAGAATCCGAATATCTTTATACCTTTTGGACCCCACGTGGCGATAAACACTAAGTGAGGGGGCAAATTTTTGGATTTCCCGCTCCCAATTGAATACAAGGGAGGCCGGCAAGATAATCAAGGTGTTTAAAGGAGCCAAAAAGGCCTGTTCTTCCTGACTTTGGAACAATTGAAGCTGTACATTCCCTTTTTCCTGTAGTTCAGTCGGCTGTTGTTCTTTCTGCTCTTTGGCATGTAGCAGTACGGCTATCGTCTGCAAGGTTTTTCCCAGGCCCATATCATCAGCCAGGCAAGCACCCAAGCCATTTCTATAAAGCTGGACCAGCCATTTAACCCCCTCTAGCTGGTAAGGTCTCAATTGGGCCTGAAGCCTGGAAGAGGGCTCAAAATCCATGTCCTCCAGATCTTTACTTACCGGCGGCGGATCATCCAGGCCGAGGTCCTGGAGCAAGGTGAATTGGTTTTTATTCAGCCTTAGTTGTTCACCTTCCTTCTTAGCAAAATTCATGAGTGGCCGGTACTTAGCCATCCATTCCTGAGGAATGAGGAAATAGGTGCCGTTGGGCAATTCATAGAGCCGGTTTCCATCTTTAATGTGCCTGGCCAGTTTTTTAAAGGGGAAAGTAAACTCACCGACTACTACCTCTCCGTGAATATCAAACCAGTCATTTTTTTGCTCGGTGATCATTTGAAGGCTGGGCTTGTAGAGGTATACCTGCTGCTGATCCTCGACTACAGGCTGCTCCACTAAAAAGCCCTGCGCTTCCAATGTCTCTTTTTGCCCGGTCAGCCACTCCAGCAAATGCCAGCCATCTTCGCCGGTCCCGTCCAGATTAAAATAATTCCCTTTTGAATGAGACAAACCGAGTTTTTCCAGTTTTTCAATATAAGAACGCTCGGCCGATTTGTTGCGAATGACTTGTAAAATACGTACGCCTTCTTCTCCGAACTCCAGCGTAGTTCTTTTAGGTTTGACATCATTCCAGCGGAGTTCCGTATTGGGATACAGCATGGTAACGGATAGGCCCCATTGGTCGTTAAACAGATCATGTACAGCTTCTATGCGACATCCTTTAAGAATGTTGAAATGTACAAGCTCGAAGCCTTCCGCTTCTATATCTACTTTGGAAGCCACTTTCACAATAAATTTCTGGAAATAATCCCTGACCTTATCTTCAGGAATATAGATCACATCTTTATTGCGAAAAGGTTTGACCATATTTCCATTGATATGGGCAACTTTATACAACCGATAATCCACAAAGATCCAAGCCACCGGATGATTCGTAATCGGAAATACATCATGAGAGCTGATCGTCCGGATCTGTCCATTTTCACTTAACCTTAGTCTATAAACGACTTTTGAGTCTGTTTTTTTGAAAGATAAATGAGGTTGCAGGACCTCCTTCATAGGCTCCATCAGGAAATCCTTGACTAGTACCTTTCTTTCCAAGTGCCAGCAAATAGGCAATTCATGGCGTACAACTAAGGACAGTATTTCATCTACCCGCCGGTGGACATAGGCATAGATGAGCTTTTTTATCTCTGCTGTCTCTAATAATTTTTCGAGTGGCTTCGTGCGTTTTTTGGTAGGATTAAATTTATTCTCCAGGTTTTTAGGTTGCAATTGGTCGATCAGGCCAAAGAGCTGTTTCCGGATTGGATCTAATTCGAGCTTAAAACTCCCGATTGTTTCTTCAATGGCCTTTTGCTGAATATGAGCTAAAAGGCCGTCCTGGTCCTGACTCACAATATAGGCGGTAGGGAGATAGAGGCCATCGGCGAACTCTTTCAGGTTATAAACAACTTCGTATCCTTTTGCAACTGCACTTTGCGATCGTAGCATCAATATAATAATAGTAGTTTACAATGATAGTAGCTTTCGCAAATTCATTGTATGGGTTGTTGTTGTGCCAAAATGGTAGTCCGGTTTTCTAAAAAATTAAAATCGCGGACAGGAATGTAATTATACTAAAAATTATTTTAAAAAACCCTCAATCTTCTCTGCCAGTACCCTGGCATGCCCTACCTTAGCTTCCATGGACCAGCCGCCGATATGAGGGGCAAGAACAGTTCGATCAGAGCGGCGTAAGTATTGAAAAGGCTCCGGCAGTTCAGAAAGATCCAGCTTTACAAAGGAGGTTTCTTCATATTCGATTACGTCAATGGCGGCCCCTATTACTTTCCCGGATTCCATGGCTTCTACCAGCTCAGCCGTATTTAAAACAAGCCCACGGGCAGTATTGACCAGATAAATATTCTTTTTAAAGGACGATAAAAAGGTTTTATCGATAAAATAATGGTTAGAAGGCATGTAAGGAATATGGATACTCAGGATATCACTTTCTTCAAAGAGCTGTTCCAGGCTAACAGCCTCAGCGTATTGATTCCCATAGTCGGTTTTGTATTTATCATAAGCAATGACCCGGGCCTCGAAGCCTGTGAGGCGCTGAGCAAAAGCATTGCCCATATTGCCGTAGCCCAGTATACCGACGGTTTTCCCTTTTATTTCCAGTCCTCGGTTGGGCTCCCGTTTCCATTGGCCTTCCCGGATCTCCCGATCAGCGCGGCCCAGGTGATTCATTAACATCAATAACATGCCGAGGGCGTGCTCCCCCACCGCATCTTTACTGCCTTCTGGAGAGTTAAAGACGGCTATCCCCTGCTTTTCGGCATAATCCAGATCAATATGCTCCGTTCCCACTCCGTAGCGGGCAATAAACTTTAGCCGGCTCGCCCTTTCTAAAAGTGGTGCCTGAAGCTTCATCCTGGAACGGATGACCAGGCCATCGTATTGGTGAATGATCTTCTCCAGTTCTTCAACGGATGATTCGAAGTCAAAATCGAGCTCCAGACCAAGTTTTTCAAGTCGCTCTGTTAATAAAGGATGTGGTGGATCAAGGATAATTACCTTATTTTTCGACATGTTTGGATGCATTTGCCCAAATGTAAAAATTTAAACCCAAATTACATTCTGCCCCGACCACCGAAGTTTTAACGTAGGTGGTCCCTTCGACCCTCGTCCCTTGTCCTTCAACCTTCGACCTTCGTCCTTCGTCCTTCGACCCTCGTCCCTCAAAAAGTTTCCGTTCCAGGCAATCCCAAGCCTTTTCCCGTTCCTTCCGGCTTGATCTTGCCGGATGCTCTTCCGTTGATTAAGCGATAGGCCGCCTTATCAGAATCGAATAGGATTTGATTCAACAAAGCATTAACCCGGGAAGCGATGGCAGCCGATTCGATCAGGAAGCCGTCATGACCGTAAATACTATCGATGATCTCCAGTTTGGAGCCGGGAATGTGATTGGCAATAAAAGCTTGTTCCTCCACGGGGAACAAAAGATCCGACTGAATACCGATGATCAGGGCTTTAGCCTTGATGCTTTCGAGGGCGGCTTCGACACTCTCTCGATTGCGCCCGACATTGTGGCTATCCATTGCCTTACTTAGGCACAGATACGAGAATACGTCAAAGCGCTTTTCCAGTTTTCTACCCTGGTACTGCTGATAGGAACTGGCCAAAAAATCATCCAGCTTATCATCGTTTTTTTCAGATTGGGTCAGTTGATAGGTATAATAGGAGCGATAAGAAAGCATTGCAATGGCCCTGGCTGCTTCCAGCCCCGCCTTCCCGGCCTGCTCTCCCTTCTCCTTAATGGTAGAGTCTGCCAGGATACTCATCCGTTGAGCCTCGTTAAAGGCAATGCCCCAGGGAGAATGCCGGGCATTACTGGCTAGTACCACAATATTCTCAAACAGATCCGGTTCTGTAATGGCCCATTCCAACACCTGTTGCCCACCCATAGAACCGCCAATACACAGTTTGATTCGGTCAATTTCAAGATGCTTGCAAAGCAATTGATGGACCGCCACCATGTCCTTTACAGTGACAAGCGGAAAATCCAGACCGTATTTTTCTCCTGTTGCCGGGTTCAGGTGAGTCGGCCCTGTGGTACCGTAGCAAGAGCCCAACATATTCGCACAGACGATGAAATACTTTTCCGGGTCCAAAAGCTTTCCCTCTCCTATCAGGCCCGGCCACCAATCCACCGGATTAGAATTGGCCGTTAAGGCATGACAGACCCAAATGACGTTGCTCTTATCCTCGTTCGGCGTACCGAAAGTATGATAAGTGATGGTCAAATCGGGGAGGGTGTCTCCGGATTCTAATTGAAAGGGTGCTTCTATGTTTAATTGTTCCATTTTTTTATTTCTTGTAAAAGTTCCTGGTTCATAGTTCCTGGTTCTTGGTTATCTACTACCAAGAACCAGGAACTATGAACCAGGAACTATACCTTATCAAACCAATTCTTTATTAGCTGCTGCAACCGCTTCAAAAGCCTGTTCGAAGTCTGCTTTGATGTCATCGATGTGCTCGATACCGACAGATACACGCAAACCGTTGGCCGTTACGCCTGCCGCAGCCTGTTCTTCATCCGACAACTGCTGGTGAGTGGTAGCTGACGGCTGGATGATAAGCGTTTTGGCATCCCCCACATTAGCCAAATGGCTGACCAGCTTCAGATTGTCGACCAACTGTGTGGCATTTTCCTTAGAGCCCTTAATGGTAAAAGACAGTACGCCTCCAAATCCATTTTTCAGGTATTTTTGAGCCCGCTCGTGCGCAGGATGACTATCCAAGCCGGGATACAGTACATATTCAACCTGGGGATGCTGCTCCAGCCACTTAGCCAGCGCCAGTGCATTATCAACGGTGCGCTGTACCCTTAAAGAAAGCGTTTCCAGGCCTTGCAGCAATAAAAAGGAATTAAAGGGACTCAAGGCAGGACCGAAATCACGCAAGCCTTCAACACGGGCACGGATAATGAAGGCAATATTTCCGAAAGGCCCGTCGGTACCGAATACTTCCCAAAACTTAAGTCCGTGATACCCTTCCGAAGGTTCGGTAAACTGCGGATACTTGCCGTTACCCCAGTTAAAATTCCCCCCGTCTACAATCACCCCTCCGATGGAAGTACCATGCCCTCCAATCCATTTGGTGGCAGACTGAACAACGATGCTGGCGCCATGCTCCAGAGGGCGGAACAGATAGCCTCCGGCACCGAAAGTGTTATCAACGATCAGCGGAAGGTCATGTTTTTTGGCTAAAGCGGCCAAGGCTTCAAAATCGGGTATATTGAACCGAGGATTACTGATGGTTTCGCAATACAAAGCTTTCGTGTTTTCATCGATCAGGGCTTCATAGTCAGAAGCCTCTTCTCCTGCAGTGAATCGCACATCGACTCCCAGTCTTTTGAACGCCACTTTGAACTGGTTATAGGTTCCTCCGTACAGATTTGAGCTAGAGACAAAATTATCTCCTGCTTGCAGTATGTTGTTCAGTGCGATGAACTGGGCGGCCTGCCCCGAACCTACTGCCAAAGCTGCTACGCCTCCTTCCAAAGCTGCTACTCTTTTTTCAAAAGTATCATTGGTAGGATTCATGATGCGGGTATAGATATTGCCAAATTCTTTTAAAGCGAAAAGATTGGCTCCATGTTCAGAATCCTTAAAGGTATAAGAGGTGGTCTGATAAATAGGAACCGCTCTGGATCGGGTGGTAGATTCTACTTCCTCCTGACCTGCGTGTAATTGGAGTGTTTCAAATTTCATTTTGTTCGATTTATATAGGTTATAGAAAAATATTGATAGAAGGGGATCTGCAGAAAGCACACTACTTTCTGAGATCACTTGGACCTATGTCCTGATCTTAGGAAATGATCAACAACAACACATCAAAGACATACAACAGAATGGCCCAAAGGGCAATGCTTTGAAGCTTATTGATGGATGGAGTACTACGGAGTAATTACGTCGGTTATTCATTACATTGATTTTATATCTCCAAAATCCCGGAATACCGGATAATTGGCGGGAATTGGCACCTTGACTCAGGAGTAAGACAGGTTGCCAGGGTTTCATAGAGCCCGATCTCTCCACCCTTCTTTATAAATCCAAATCTTAAAAAAGAGATGATTATAAATAAAAACAATACTGCTGCCAGTATTGGATTACAAAAGTATTGCCTGCTTTGCAAAAATGCAAACTTCAAATTGAGATATGAATGATAAATGAGTAAAAAGTACCCCTTTTGTTTAAGTTTTTCATTGTAAAAACTCAATCACACAACCAAAAAACAAAATTATAGACTCAAGAAAACACTGTACCTGATTTTTTATTTTAAAAAATATACATAAACCGACATTTATTAGCAAAAGATAAAACCTGAGATAACCGGACAGAAATTTTCTAAAAGTTTTGTTAAAAAGGAAAGTGGAGGACTGCAAACCTAAAAATGTATATTCACCTAAATTATTTCAGGATTTGATGTATACAAGAAAAATTTCATTAGAGGATTAAAAATCATAAAAATGAAAATCCAACTAACTAGACTTGATCAAGCTTTTCACATGCAGGCAAGCAACGAAGCAGGCAACACCGTACTGACAGATGGGTCGGAGAAAATTGGTGGTACCGGAAAAGGAATGCGCCCAATGGAAATGCTCATTGCCAGCCTGGGAAGCTGTAGTGCTATTGATGTTATCATGTTTTTGAAAAAATTTAAACAACCACTGGAACACATAGAACTCGAAATCGATGCAGAACGAGATCCGGATAGTGTCCCTTCTCTATTCACTAAGGTAAACATTCACTATCGGCTAAAAGGAGAACTAGATCCCAACAGAGCGGAAAAAGCCGTCAGCCTGTCGGTCGACAAATATTGCTCCGTGTCCAGAATATTGGAAAAAACAGCCGAAATCAGCTGGAGTTTCGAGATAGTAGACTAAAAGAATAAAAAGACTGCCGCAGCCGTGCGGCAGTCTTTTTATTCTTTTAGTCTACTAATAATTGTTATAACAAATAAATTTTCCGACATTTGCCCGCATTACTAACCTTATTTAAAAAGAAATTAATGAAAACGTGGAAAAAATTAGGCAGCCGGCAGATCAAGGAGCGGATTTTTGAAGCGCTCGACAAAAATAAAAGCTTTTTTGACACTCCTCTTCTGGGTGTACCAGCTTCTCACCTGGATAGTAAAGTCTTTTCTCACAGTATGCCTTTTTTACAGGATGCTCCCTTTTTAACCGCTATGATTCACAACCCCAATCATATTGGTTGTCATACTTTGGGAGAGTCGGAATCCTTTTTCAGAGGTACTCACGAATTGGAGCGCGAGGCGATCAGGATCTGTGCGGAAGATATTTTTAAGGGGGCTCCCGATCAGCAGGATGGATATGTCTCCTCCGGAGGTACGGAAGCCAATATCCAGGCCGTATGGGTATATCGCAATCTTTATATGAAAAAATATGGAGCCACTTCTAAAGAAGTGGGTATCCTGTGTTCAGAAGACACGCATTATTCCTTCATTAAAGCTGCGAATCTGCTTCAGATGGAAATTGAGATCGTCAAGGTAAACCCAATGGATCGAACAATTTCAGATAAATCTTTGGAGTTAGCTATAGAAAACCTTAGCCGGAGAGGTGTCAAGTATTTTGTCGGCGTCGTCAATATGATGACGACGATGTTTGGCTCAGTGGATGATGTGGATCAATATGTGCAGGCCTTGGAAAAAACAAGGCAGCCTTTCAAAATCCATGTGGATGGGGCATATGGTGGGTTCTTTTACCCCTTCAGCAATAGCAACAACAGGATGAATTTCGAGCATCCTTATGTTTCCTCCATTACAGTGGATGCCCACAAGATGCTGCAAGCGCCTTATGGTACAGGGATCTTTTTGGCCAGAAAGGGCCTC
Organism: Bacteroidia bacterium; assembly: GCA_030430845.1. GTDB lineage: Bacteria > Bacteroidota > Bacteroidia > Chitinophagales > Saprospiraceae > JANQPA01. The sequence continues at coordinate 17,854 of JAUIKE010000113.1, forward strand.
ATTGAGCATACGATGACCGATTCGGCCAGTTATGTTGCAGGACTCGATCTTACCCTGATCGGAAGTCGCTCCGGCGCTAATGCCATTGCAGTTTGGATGATCCTGATGACTTACGGTCCGTTCGAATGGTACGAAAAAGTCCAGACTTTACTGCTGCGCACCCAATGGGTCTGCAATCAATTAAAAGAATTGGGGTTGGACTATTATCGCCATCCGTTTGGAAATATCGTAACCATCAAAGCGGGGCAGTTTGACCCCGGGCTTGCTGAGAAGTACAGTTTGGTCCCTAACGACCATCATCATCCCGACTGGTATAAGATCGTCGTAATGGACCATGTTACGATCGATAAGCTGAGGGATTTTGTAGAGGAAGTGAAGCTTTGTGAAACACAAAAGGTATGAGGGATGTTATGTTTAAGAAAGGTGTAAAAGCGCCTTTCTTAAACAGTTCGAAACATGCAGTCAAGTTTTTTAAGGCAAAAGCGATATAATTTTTGGCGCACACTCCTGCTCTTTTCGGGGATGCTCGGCTTGATGCTGCTGTTGGGGTATTTCTTGTTTGGGGTAGAAGCCTTGCTGTGGGTAGGTATCGTAGGATTAATGGGGATGTTTGTTAGTTCCAATTTACCCACCCGGTATATTATGCGTTTGTACAGGGCCCGGCCCTTATCTCCGGCAGAAGTGCCGATGCTCCATGATGTAGTCAGGCAGTTAGCAGCAAGAGCAGAATTAGAGCGCGTACCACAGCTTTTTTATATTCCATCAACGGCCATTAATGCCTTTGCTACCGGCCGGAAGCACGACCCGGCCATTGCGGTCACCTATGGTTTGTTGCGACAGTTAAACATTCGAGAGATTACGGGAGTGGTGGCGCATGAGATGAGTCATATTCACAATAACGACGTCCGTTTCCAAAGCATAGTCAATCTAATCGGCCGGCTGACCCGTCTTTTTTCGTTCCTGGGTCAGATATTACTCTTTATTAATTTGCCCCTGATCATTATGGGGGAGCCGGTCATTTCCTGGTATGCAGTGCTTTTACTGATCATTGCTCCTGCTTTGAGCACCTTAATGATGCTATCTATATCCAGAACGCGTGAGTTTGATGCCGACCTGGAAGCCTCCCGCTTGACGGGCGACCCCGACGGTCTGGCCAATGCCTTGCAAAAGCTGGAACATATTAATGGAGGCATGATGAATCCGGTCCAAAAGGCCATTCCGAAATGGCTGAGCACCCACCCTGAGATGAAGGAGCGAATCAGAAGGCTGAGAGCCTTAGCTCCTAAATATGAGATAAAAATGAATTGGCCCGGGACGTATTGGGTATAAAAGATTAGGGCGGCAAGCCGCCCTAATCTTTTATTTATTATATAGTTTTTTCCCAGCTTCCTCATACTTATCTCCCTCTTTCCACTTAGGTCGCTCTTTATTGTTGGCGATCAACCGAGCCAAATAAGCATAGGTCTGACTGTACTTCAGCAAGTAGTTCATATCCACCGCATCGGCTTCATCGGCAGGCTGGTGGTAATACGTCTGTATCTCCGCGTCAAAGTTTTCAAAGGCCGGACTGAAGTTCAGCGCCGGAATGCCCTTGGCGGCAAAGGCCACATTATCCGAACGGTCAAAAAGACCTTGCTCCGGCGCAGGATCCTTAATAATATCAAAGCCAAAAGCCTCCGCTGATTTTTCGATGGCCTTATCCGTGCCGGTTCGGCCCCAACCGATCACTGAAATAGCAGAGGTCGTATTGTAACCTGCACCATCCGTATTGAGGTTAAATATGGTTTTATCCAAAGGCACCAAGGGGTTATCGGCATAATAGCGGCTTCCCAGCAAGCCTTTTTCCTCGGCTGTACATGCCAGAATAATAACCGACCTTTTAGGTCTTTCAACAGATAAAGCTTCGGCAGCAGTTAACAAGGCTACGGTTCCCATGCCGTTATCTCGGGCACCGTTAAAAATGGAATCCTGACCTTCCCCTCTGCTTGAAATGCCCACATGATCAAAGTGGGCAGACAATAAAATGTATTCATCTTTCAAGGTGGGGTCACTACCTTCCAAAACCGCAACTACATTATGAGAGGGTGCTTCTTTACTCATGTAGCCCTTGCTCATGATCTCTGCTTTCATGGCCTCTCCTTCCCTTACTTTGGCCAGATCCGACTGAGACTGTCCTTCTTGCATCCATCCATATAAGATAGGAGTATCTTCTTCCTGGGCAGTAGGCATGCTCAGGCTTTCTCCTCCAAAATAACGCTTAAAGAACTGCCAGGGGAATTGAAGACGGTACAACTCAATTAAGGCCAGTGCGCCTTTTTCTTTGGCAATGCTTCTTTTTTTCGAAGCAGCTTGAAAAGCGGCCTGGTCTGATTGTCCTTCCTCCGTTCCGGGCAATACAATTACAATTTTACCCTCCACATCCAGGCCTTTGTAATCATCCCTTCCACTTTCTTCGTCCATCCACCCATACTGGGCGAATACAACTTCCGCATTGGTTTTTTCCAGGTTACCTGTAATGAACATCAGGTTTTCTCCCTGCTCATAAGTATCGGAACCAATTGTCAGCATTCCCTTACTGGGAGCTTTGGTCTTTCTAAAGTTGATGGTTTGATAATAAGAGTCCTGTCCGGGTGCCGGCTGAAAGCCGTAGGCCTCCAGGTGGGCAGCGATAAAACTGGCCGCAATATTGTTCTCCTCGGTACCGGTATCCCGGCCTTTCAGTTCATCAGAAGCCAAAAAGCGCAGTTTGTATTCCACATCAGCCTTTTGGACGTCAAATTCAGGTAGCTGCTGCTGTGCCCAGGAAAGAGCTGGAAAGAGCAACAAAAGAAATAACACTCTTTTCATAAAGTTCTATTTGATTATGGTTGATTGATTTTTTAGTGAAACAAAGGTAGTAAGTAGGCCGACTTTTTGCCTGAGCTCTCAGTGGTTTATCTTTTTATTAACAGAAGCAATGCGATCCAGAGAACGAATTGTTTACAGGATCATACGAGCCACTTCAGGCTCCCGGATTAATTGTTGCAACTGTTTATTTGAAGAATTGGACCAATCCTGGGCCAGTTGAAAGCGTTGGTCTTCCGGAAGGGATGGAAGTAACAACAACTTCTTCAGCTTGCCCAATTCAGCTTCGGACAAAGGTTCTTTCTTTTTTATTAAAAAAGCGTTTAAACGATTGAACAATATGCTGTAAAGATCAAGCCTCTGGATGGTCTCTTTATTCCAAGTATCTAATAACTGCCCAATTTGAGCTTCAAAATTTTCAGTCCCTAACAAATCTTCCACCTTTGGAATGTGGTGGAATCCGCTCCCCAGGAATTGTTTTAAAGCAAGCATTGTTTTCTCCCCTAAAATAGCGCGAGCTATCAGCAACAATGACTCATGATCAGTCTCGGGGATTAATTTGAGACGGCTGACCTGGAAAGCAAATTGAGAAAAAGTTCGGGGCGTATGTCTTTCCTCTTCAAACAACTCCTGATGAGCCAACGCAAAATCAATGCACCATCCTTCCAGCCTGTGCTTTTCGGCCCAATTCACCCAATTTTGCAAGTCAAAAACCATGGTAAAGTGCATCATCCGGGTCAGCAAAGCCTGATCCAAAGGAGTCACATGATAGTTTAAAGTTTCAGGATTGGCTGTTAACAAGATCATCCACCCCGGGGGTAAAGACCAGGCAATCATTTTTTTCTCTTGTAATAATTGCATCAGCCCCTTGATGATGCGTTCGTCGGCCCGGTTAAAATCATCCAATAGCAAAATACCTGGTCCATCCGATTGTGGAACCCAGGAAGGCTGTCTGAAAACGGTGTGAGCCCCTTCAACATCCGGCATGCCCAACAGATCTCCCATCTCTTCTATTTGAGCAGGAGCCAGGTGAACTAATTCGTAGCCTTTTTCTTTTGCATAATTGTGGATGAGGGCTGTTTTTCCAATGCCGGCTTTTCCCCAAATACAGAGTGGTAATTGCCAAAGGCCATCTTCTGCCGGAATAGTAGAAAAATCAAGTATACTATCCAGTAATTCGATCAATTTTTCTGCACTGATTTCAGGCCCGTATCCAGGGAGTTGATTGTTCATAAGACAAAGTTAATAATATTGCGAAAGATTTGAACGAGCGGTTTTAGACACCATTACATAACCACTTTTTTACCCGGAAATCGCTCATATTGCTCCAAATCACCTCTGCTCATCACCCATAATAGGGGTCGCTTCGGTGTAACAAATGGAGGCGGGCCATCTCCATCCGTGAAATAGATGAGCCCTCCGTAGGATTTTTCCTCATTTAATACTTCTATAGGAGCCACATAACTGGTATCCCCTCTGCCGCTAATCATTTCGGGGAATGTTCCTCTGTAAGGGTATTTTTTCTTGATCTGGCTGTCACACTCCACGATATCTATCCGCACACCTTGCTGAAAAAGTCTTCGAATTTCCTGAAAAAAGAGTTGCAACTCCTCTATTTTGACACTTGCGGATGTATCCACGGCGACCAATAGGTGATGCTTGCGTTTAATTTTCACTCCAGGAGGAGTGCCATAGCGGCGTGATCTTTTATTTTTCTTAAACAGCAAATGCGTATGCCGGCTTGTTCTTACCATCCAATGAAGTTGGTCCCTCCAATTTAAAGTAGCGGTGCTGGTTCGCCGGCGATTTTCTGCAACCAGAGGCCAGAGCTTATCGGGCCAACGAAACTGCAAATGCTGGGATCGCATTTTAATGAGTTCTTCAACAAGATGGTCAAAGTTCTCAGTCTCCTCCTGTGCTTCGCGCCACCAACTATGCTTAAAATGAGTATCCTGACGGTCGGCCAGGCATTGTTGCAAAAAAAAGATCTTGTGCGGGAACCCCTCATCTTCCATTTCTAAAAGCTGTTCGTAATACGTCTGGGCTGACTGAAAAGGGAGCAGGCCGAAATTAGAAAATTGAGCGATGTACAGACGGCCCGGGTATGTATTGACAAACTGGTCGACACACAGATCCGCAGCCAGGTCGAATAATGCCTTATTCCGGGCCTGGCTTCTTTGAATGGGGTGCTTCAGTAGAAAATGAAGCAACTCATGTTTTACCAGAGACAAAAAAGCGGAGTCATATATTTCTATGGCCTGGCCTGGATGAAAGGTAATAGAATAACCTCTTCCATTTTCATAAGTCAGACTCACTCGCTTCACCCTTTCATCTACTTTCCTGGGTAATTGACGATACAAGCAGCCCCAGAAAGGGTCCTCCAGAATTAATTGAACGCCAATTTTTCCAAGCCAGTCTGATTTCATTTTTTCATAATTAACTGGAAAGCGATTACAGCAAGCTCTCTAAATCTGCAGGCGAGTAGTTAACGGACTTCAATGTTTTGTTATCCCCTTTTCTAAAAACGAGATAGTGTTCTCCTACTTTTTTAAAATAACTTTCGAAGCCCCGAGTTTCATAATGCTTCATGGTTTCGAGGGCTTCTTCTTCGGAATTACAGGACTTACTCATATTAGAGCGGTGAACTTCATCAAATAGGGCTTTGAATTTCTCACCCAGACCAAATTCAAGGACGGCACCTGATAAAACATATTGAAGGTCACAAAGAGCATCGGCGATCTCGACGATGTTCTGATCATTTATGGCCTTTTTAAGTTCTTCAAGTTCTTCGGATAGCAAGGCAATACGCAGTTTTTGGCGCTCAGGGGCGGGGATGATGGGCTCATCTTCGACTGGATGCTGGAAGGTCTGATGAAATTCTGCAACTTGATTGAGAGCGTCTAACTTTTCCATTATTTATTTGTTTGATGAAGGTGTGCAGCAAAAAAAACAAAAAAATTGACAAATAATGTTTTCTTTTGCGATAAATAACAATTAAATCAAATAAATACCGGAAGTGGCAAACAGATATTTTGACTTAATTGATCAGACCTTTTACTTCCCACAGGAAGGGTTTGATATTGAAGACGGCTACCTTGTTTTTAATGGTGTTCCTTTAAAGCACCTAATAGAAAAATACGGCACCCCTTTAAAAATCACTTACATGCCCAAAATTGGTGCTCAGATTAAAAAGGCCCGTAATTTTTTCACACGAGCCATGAAGTCCATGAGCTACCAAGGCAAATACTATTATTGTTATTGTACCAAAACCTCTCATTTCAGTCATGTGCTGTACGAGGTACTGCGCCATGACGTTCATTTAGAGACTTCCTCTACCTTTGATATCGACATGATCCGAAAACTGTATGAAAGCGGTAAGATCAAAAAGGATATCATTATCGTATGCAACGGATTCAAAACGATCCAGTACATGCAGGCCATTGCTGATTTGATTAATGAGGGCTTTGAAAATGTTATCCCGGTACTGGATAATAAAGAAGAGTTGACATTTTATGAAAAAGCCATAAAAGGAAGCTGTAAATTAGGGATCCGCGTAGCCACTGAGGAAGAACCCAATTTCGAATTTTATACTTCCCGATTAGGTATTCGCAGTACCGAAGTCGTACCTTTTTATGAAGAAAAACTGGCCAACCATCCTCGCTTTAAGGTTAAGATGCTCCATTTCTTCGTAGATACCGGAATTAAGGACACCCTCTATTATTGGGGGGAACTCAAAAAGGTACTCAAGCTGTACGGTGAATTAAAGCAAAAATCAGATGACCTAAAGGCCATTAATATCGGAGGGGGGATGCCTATTCGTAATTCCCTGGGCTTCGAATTCGACTATAAATATATGGTCAAAGAAATTGTCAGTAATATTCTGCAAGCCTGCGAAGAGCAAGATGTACCGGAGCCAGATATATTTACCGAATTCGGAAAATATACCGTGGGTGAAAGCGGGGCAAACATTTTCGGGGTATTGGCTCAAAAGCAGCAAAATGATTCCGAGCTTTGGTATATGATCGACAATTCGCTCATGACTACTCTTCCCGATTCATGGGGTATCGGAGAGCGCTTTATTCTTTTACCGATCAATAAGTGGACCAATGAATACCGGCGGGTGAATATTGGCGGATTAAGCTGCGACAATTCTGATTACTACAATTCAGAGATCCATGAAAGCCAGGTTTACCTTCCCGCTTACCCGGTAGCGGACAAAGAACCTTTATATCTTGGCTTTTTTCACACCGGTGCTTATCAGGATTCCATCAGCGGATACGGAGGGATCAAACACTGCCTCATCCCTTCTCCCAAGCATGTGCTCGTTTATAAGGATAACAAAGGTAACCTCGTGGATGTACTCTACCAGGAGGAACAGAAAGCCGATGAGATGTTGAAGATATTAGGGTATTAATAGGATAACGCGCTGCTGGGCACGATATCCTACTAAATTATAGTAAAAAAGTTTTAGATTTAAGCGATCAAATGAATCCCTTAATTCTACAACTTCAAATCTATGCTCAATTCAGTTGTTCTTTCCTCAGATCAAGACCTTATTTTTTTAATCGATGATGGAGATGCCGTCGCCTACTCCTTAGATGAAGGAAACGGCGTCGTCATTGGCCTACTCGGTGATCAGCTGACGGCCGCCACAGCGCATAACGGAGGAACCGCCCAACTTCCTTTCACCATGAACACGGCCACCACTCAGTGGCAGCTTATGTTTATTGCCGAAACTAAAACGCTGTATATCTTCGGAGTACCCAAAACCGAAACGGAAGAAGAGAATACCCGCACCATCGGTAGTACCGACATCGACCCGGGCAGAAGCATCGGCTCTACAGATATCGACCCAGGCAGAAGTATAGGAAGCACTGACATTGATCCGGGCAGAACAATAGGTTCTACCGACATCGACCCAGGCCTGACCGGCGAGGAAGATTCCATCTTGGACATAAGCCTTGACTTAGGCTCCATGGTCGTAATTTTCCATAAAGAAGACGATGAAATAACGGTTAGTACACAGCCTAAATAAGTTATTTTAGGGGCAGCAGCTTCACCGCCGCCCCTAAAAACATCTCCCACTTTCATGAAAAAACTATCTATATTCCTCGTTCTCCTTGCGATTGTATTCGCCTGTACCCCCTCCGATCAGGAGCTCCCTCAGGAAGAACTCTCCTTTTTAATCGATACCTCATATGCTTCTACTCTGGCAGCAGAAGTCAAAAATGAGACTGCCCGTACCTGGGAGGCCTACCGACAATATGCCTGGGGCCATGATGTGCTGGCCCCGCTGTCCAAATCCTACAAAGACTGGTACGCCGAGCCGCTTTACATTTCCCCCATCGACGCCTACAGTACCCTGCATCTGATGGGTATGAAAAAAGAAACAGCAGAAATTGAACGATATGTGGTAGATTCTTTAAATTTTGACAAAAACATCGACGCCAAGATCTTTGAAGTCAATATCCGAATATTAGGCGGCCTGCTGGCGATGTACGGCCTGTCCGAAAACCCTCAAGTGTTAGCCAAGGCCCGGGACTTTGCCGACCGTATGCTGCCGGCTTTTGATACCCCCACCGGAATTCCCACTTATTGGGTCAACCTGAAAACGGGCGAACCCAGAGGCGATACGGTAAATGTAGCCGAAGCCGCCACCTATACCATGGAAATGGGCGTACTGAGTTACTACACCCAGGACCCCAAATATTACCAGGCCGGTAAAAAGGCCACTCTGGCTATATTCGACCGACGATCAGAAATTGGTTTGATCGGTGATGTCATCGACGTGCAAACCGGCGAGTGGGTGCGCAGACAAAGTCATATTTGTGCCGGCGTTGATTCCTATTACGAATATTTGTACAAAAGTTATTTGTTATTCGGAGATCCCGAACTAAAAAAAGTATGGGAAGAAAGCATCCCCAAGGTCCATCAATATCTCGCTGAAGAACACGAGGGCAACCTCTGGTATGCCCGGGCAAATATGGATACAGGTGAAAAAGAAAGCGCCGTTGTCACTTTATACGATGCCTTTTTCCCGGCTCTTATGGCCCTCTCGGGCGATGTCGAGCGTGGCAAGCGTCATCAAACTACCTGGCAATGGCTTTGGAATCAATACGGTCTGGAACCTATGGTGTATGATTACAAAGCTAAAACGCCTAACTATCCGGTCTATGACCTGAATCCGGAAATCATTGAGTCCGCTTACTATCTCTACCACATCACCAGCGATTCGACCTACTTCCATATGAATGAGTCTTTTTGGAGCGATATCAAAAAGTACTGCGGTACAAACGTGGCTTTCACCTCCGTACAGGACGTCCAGACGATGGAGAAGAAGGATTACATGCCTACCTTTTTCCTAGCTGAAACCTTGAAATACTTTTACCTGACCTTCTCACATCATCAAGGTGTCTTTGATTTTGATGATCATGTGTTTAATACGGAGGCGCATCAGTTTAAGAGAAGTGCTTTTGATAAAACAAAGGCGAAGGAGTATTTGGGGTATTAAACAAATTCTATAAAAAAAACTGAATTACAGAAATTGTTTTGAATATGTTACTGTTTGAAATTTAAGCTCAATCAGAGTATATTGGGTATAAAGGAACTAATACAAACGCATAGCATGGCCGTACAACTTAAAAGACGATTATTCACCGTTGAGGAATACTACAAAATGGCTGAGGCAGGTATTTTGACACCCGAGTCTAAGGTGGAATTAATAAATGGAGAAATTATAAGGATGAGCCCGAGCAAAAGTGAGCATGCGAATGCAATTAATTTACTAGTTAGAGAACTAATTATTGCTATTCAGAAAAAAGCCATGGTTAGTGTCCAAAACCCAATATCCGTAAATGAACATTCTGAACCGGAACCAGATATTGCTATTCTCAGGCAAAAACAGGGTAAAGGCTATCGCTCACATCACCCCAGGCCAG
>JAUIKE010000343.1 GCA_030430845.1 Bacteroidia bacterium
CCGATAGATTGGCCAGCGTATTGTCCTTTTGGCTTATTTACCAACCGTTTTAAAGTAGAGTGCATGTTAATTTTAGATCGTACCAGTTATCAGGTAAGGCCATAATTATTCTGACCCTAGTGTATCTCACTTTCATGAAAAGTTCATTTAAATGCTAGATACATCAATTTATTATACATAGATTTAATATACCAGTATTTTATACGGATTTTTGAATGAATAGTTATGAAAGGGTGGGAGAGGGGAGATGTGTATTAAAACGAGGGCTTTTTTGACGTATTGAATTGTTCTATTTTTAGGGAAATCTTCATTCTGGGATAAGACTACAGATCATTTAATATAAAGATTAGGTAGGCAAGAAGGGTGGGCTAGAGAATTTTTGATATATTTATTACTCATTTTCGAATTTGAATACCTCAGCAATGCCCAGACCCGTTGTACTCCAAGTTATTTCCAAGGCTCCCGACCTGAGGGAGCTAAGTGAGGAGCTGAAGGCTATGAAGACTGCCTTAATGCCACTGGAAGCTAAGGAGTATATTCAATACTGGGATGAGGTCATAAGCGAAATCTCATCATTAGAAAAAGCCATCGAATATTATAATGGCCGGATTAGTATTTTTCATTATGCAGGTCATGCCGGAGCTAAAGGCTTTAGTAGCGAGGAGGGAGATATTTTTGTCAAAGGACTGGCCGGTCAGTTCAAAGACAAAGGCAATCCTTTAGACCTGATCTTTTTAAATGGCTGTAGTTCCAAACAACAAGTTGATCATTGGTTCGATGCAGGCGCTAAAGCGGTCATCGCCACCACGGCCCCTATTGGTGATCGTACGGCACGTCTATTTTCTGAGTTTGTCTACTACAGCCTGGCCCAAAAACGTACCCTGGCAGGTGCTGTAAAAGATGCCGAAAATAAGCTGAATAGCCGATTTGAATTCCCTTTAAACAATAGAGCAGGAAGAAAAACTAATACAATTCCGGATGGCGAAAAAATATGGGAATTGTATCTGAATCCAAGAATTGATAAAAAAAAGACCTCCTCCTTTCGACTGCCCTGGTACCGGGAAAATGAGTTGTTTGCCTCAGAAGTTCAAACTTCCCTTGATCAGATAAGAAAATATAATGGTAAACGCCCAAATTATTATTTACTGAAAAATGTCATACCGTCCATGTTGGCTTTTGATAAAAACATTGCCGAGGATATTCAAAATGCCAAAAACAATGGAGAGCTTTTTGATATACTGGTGAAAAACCTGCCCTGGTGCATCGGCGCTCATATTCGTCCGGCCAAAATGCAGGAATTCATGCGCCCCAACCGGGCCAGAATGGAGGTGCTCCAGAGTTGCTTCAAACAATTGGGCCGAACACTTTATTACTTTCTGCTGGCCGAATCCTGGTGGTTATTCGATCACGATTATTTGGAGAAAAACTCTGAATCTATTTTTGGGCAACAAGATGCTTTACATGAAAGCAATTATCTCACCTTTGATTATTTCGTCCGGTTCATAGCCTTGAATGATTTTCTGAATGCACATTCCAAAGAAAGATTTTTACCTGAATTGGCCGAACCCGTTTTTGATCAGGATACCAGACAGGAAAAAATCGATAAAGCGCTCGATTATTATTCTAAGCTTGATCTTGACCAGGTCGGACAGGATGACTGGCCTATTGCTTGTGCCAATGCAGAGTTTCATTTGGCTCAATTGCTGACGGCCTTTGCTTTTTTGGTAAATTATAAAATGCTGTCTGTACGAAATATCAATGTTAAAAACATTAAAAGTTATCCTCGTTCCTATATGCATCGCCTTGGCCAGGTACATGCTAATGAAATGGATAATGTACAAATTGATTTGGAACAGTATATTCGTTCCCACTGCTTGTATAGCAGATCGATCGTTTTGCTGAGGAACGGATATCAAGAGGCAAAAGAAGGACAGGAATTTACAGATATGTTGAGCCTCTCGCCCTTCTTTTTAGATCTGAATGCATTTTATCAGCCGCAAGACCTCCACTCTGAATCTCATATAATGCTGAATATGTATGCCTATAAAACAGGCGATGATTATTATTATCATGCGGCCGATCAGCGGTTGGTGGGTACCCAAGGGCTGCAAAAGAAAACCAAGACAATTGTTTTTGATACTTCAATGACCAACGATGATATACACGAATTGCTGTATCCTTCCGACCAGGAGCAGAGATCGGAGCTAAGTCCCGATCTTGATTTCGGCGAGACCAATAGTGATGAAATATTTAAGGAGATAAGAGCACTTCATCAGATTTTTCAACAAGATATGCAAACCGGACAATAGACCAATATGCCAGACGAACTAAAGAGCCCATTCAAATTCTTGGATTCCTTTGTTGCGGAGGATATCGATCGGTATTTTGGCAGAGATAAGGAGGTATCCGAATTGTACAAACGACTCCGGTCCAATCGTGTAAGTCTGGTCTATGGGGCTTCTGGTACAGGTAAAACCAGCTTGATTCAGTGTGGTTTGTTCAACTATTTTGAAAGCACGGAGTGGCTGCCCATTATGGTGAGGAGAAGTGATCATATTTTAACTTCTATTTCCCAGTCTTTATATGATACTTATGCCAAAAAGAGTGTGAATACCGAAAAAGTATCTGACAATTCCTCTTTGATTCCGGAAACAGAAGATGAGGAATTGGCTTCTCTCAATTGGGGTGAAGAGGATAATGCTGAAAATCTCTTGTCAGAAGAGGAATTCATACAAATGGATATGGCCGAACAGTTCGAGACCCTGTATTATCATTTTTATCGTCCGATCTACCTTATTATTGATCAGTTTGAAGAATTATATACCATCAATCCACATCTTGCTTCGGCAGATAAAAAGGAGGACAAAAATATCAATATCAGACAAAAGTGGAAAAAAGAGCAGATTGAGTTTTATCAGCAAATACGTTCTATTTCCAGTTATGACAAAATTGTTGTAAAGATTCTAATCGTTATGCGGGAGGAATGGCTAGCCTATCTCAACACCTTCGAACGTTTTCTTCCTTCCTTGTTTGACAACCGCATGAGAATCGAAAAAATGTCAGATCAAAAAATTTCAAGTGTAATCCAAAAAACCATTTCTTTTTCAAAGAAAAAGAATGAATTCATGCCGGTAGACATCCAGGGTGAGGGTACCATTGACACAATCTTGGAAACTATCCGCGACAAAAAAGACCTCTCTATCGATCTAATTGATATGCAGATCTATTTACAACGGCTTTTTGAACAGGCCGATAGAAAAAAAGAAAAAAAGGAGAAGATCATCAACTCCGAATTGGTGAAAAAAAATACGATGGAAACGGTCCTTGGTGATTTCATTCAGCAGCAGCTACAGTTGGTTGAAAAAGCCTTAGTTGATAAATGGAAAAAAGATGATCCCGATGCTTCATTGGAAGCCTTAAAGAAAAAAGCGGATAATGTTCCATTGGAGATACTGTTTTTGTTGACGACCGATTCGGGCACCAAAAAGGTATTGGACCAGAAAGCCATTTTAGCTCATCGGTTTTTCCAAAACCGGGACCTCAAAGAAGAAGACCTGCTATTTTGCCTGGAGAAAATGCAGGACATTAAATTGATCAACGCCTACGAATAATGAAATACGAACTCAGACACGACAAGTTGGCCGGACAGGTATTCAAAAATGCTACGGAGGAACAAAAACTCCGCAGGAAGGCCAGGCGTGTGGTAGAGGATAAGTTGGAGGAGTACCTGAGAAATAACCAGCAAAAAGTTAGGGATGAAAAACCGGCTTTAATAGGTTGGATGCAAAGATACTACCTCAAATACGTACTGTACCAAACCAGAAACCTTCTGAGTGAAGATGAATTAACTTTTATCCGTCCTTATGAACTAGATCTGAAATGGGACAATGTCGAAAAAGATAGGATTGTCAAGGATTACATTGGGCTAAGCAAAGAACGAATCGGATTGCTAAAGGCGTTAAGAACCCAGGCCGCTGTTGGCGTTATGATATTGTTTGTCTCCGCTGTAGGCTTATTGATCCAATGGTCGATTAATCAATCCGAATTAAAGAAACAAAAAGCGAGTTATTATGCGGCAGTGGGGAAAGACTTATTAGAAAAGGATAGTACTCAATTGGCTTTTAATTTATTAAATGAGGCAGCTCGCTTAGCCCCATCTACTCACAAAGAATTCAGAAATGATCATTTGGAGTATGTTTCGGATTGGGCCTTTACAGGTGTTTTAAACCATGGAAATTGGGGAGATACGACTGGAAACTGGTACGCGGTAGCCTACCAAGATGAAAATCAAAGAGCACAAATAGCGGTGTTCAATTTTTTCGACAGAAAATCCTTTTTCATTGAAGATCCTCTCATTATTAATGATTCCACAGAATTCAAATTCAGTTCCATTGGTGCTTATTTTTCCTATCTCAATCGTGATACTACTTTAATTTTAGTAGACTGTTCCTATTTGGGGGAGGCAAAGGATAGCATATCCAAGCTGATGCCCAGCGACGGCTACAGCGACCGCTACAGCGACCGCTACAGTGATAGTTATCGCTGGAGTCCGGGGGGGAGGCAGATAGTGTATATGAATCAGGATACCATACTCCAGCTGTACCATCTTGATAAAAGTACTACTGATTCTTTATCCAAGCTGATGCCTAGCTACCGCAACCGCTACCACGACCGCTACCACGACCGCTACAGTGATAGTTATCGCTGGAGTCCGGGGGGGAGGCAGATAGTGTATATGAATCAGGATACCATACTCCAGCTGTATCACCTTGATAAAAATACTACTGATTCTTTATCCAAGCTGATGCCCAGCGACCGCGACCGCTAC
>JAUIKE010000114.1 GCA_030430845.1 Bacteroidia bacterium
CGACTGTCAGTTAGAAAGAAGTTATTCCACAATTTTGAATTTGCTGATAAATTCCGAGGCGAAAAAAACTATTTTTGGGATAGAATAATGAATAAGTGAAATGGCTTTAAAAGGAACTTCACAAAGCATTTTCTTGTTTTAACTAGTAAAAGTTTAATAAATGGATCATCCTATAATTTCTAAATACTTGAAATTAATTGAACCCTTAACAATCGAACTCAAACTGGAGCTAATTTCCAGGTTGACCGATAGTATTAAAAATAGTTTCAAGAAGTCAAGTGATGGAAAGAAGGAACTTTTCAATGAATTATTCGGAGCATGGTCGGATATAGACGACTCATTAATAGAAGATATTTACTCCAGTCGATCAATTAGTGATAAAAATATTTCATTTGAGTAGTATTTTATAAAAATGAAAAGATACTTACTCGACACAGATATCTGCATTTATTTCCTCAAGGGGAAATACCACATCAAGTCTAAAATTGAAGAAGCTGGCCTATCTAATTGTTTCATCTCAGAAATAACCATTGCTGAACTTGCTTATGGTGCCTATAATAGCGAGCAGTTTGAGAAACATATTCAAGAAGTTCTCAAAATGCAAGCACTGTTTGAGGTGATTCCTATTAACGAGATTCTAATATCATTTGGGGAGGAAAAAGCTAGACTTAAGAAAGCAGGAAACCTAATCCCAGATTTTGATTTATTAATAGGCTTAACTGCATTTCAGCATAATATGATTTTAGTAACCAATAATGAAAAACATTTGTCGCGAATTGATAAGATTGAAATAGAGAATTGGGCAAAATAATTTGATATTGAAAACCCAAAATTTTCGCTCCCTCAATAAACGAGCCCTCCATAAGTTATTTTAACAATCATTTTTCCATACATCAAATCATTACACCTATGAAAAACAAAATCACCCGTTTCACCGCACTATCACTGTTATTATTCACAAGTCTCTCTTTCTACACCTGCCAGCAGAACAGCCAGGCCGACCAAACGGAAGAATTCACCGCCACTGCCGTGTCTGATGATAAGCATCCGGAATATGAAGCCGTTGAGGCCGCCATACTGGATTATGTAGAAGGCATTTACGAAGTAGATTCTACCCGTATTGAAAAAAGCGTGCATCCGGAACTGCGCAAACGCGGCTACTGGTTCCACCCGAATGAAAAAGCCTATCGCGACAACCTGGATATGACTTATGAGCAGCTCGTCCACCTGGCCGCCACCTGGAATAAAAGCGGCGAAAGTGCCAATGCCGATTCTCCCAAAGTTATCGACATTTACGACATCAACGACAAAACCGCCTCTGCCAGACTTACGGCCGAGTGGGGCCTGGATTACTTCCACCTGGCCAAATTAGACGGTCAATGGCTTATCATGAACGTGCTGTGGCAATCGCTTCCTGATCAAGAAGAACTTGAATGAAAGGCCAGGTAAATTGTCCGAATTGCCAGATGCCCCTCCAGGGTCCCATCTGCCATCAGTGTGGTCAGGAATACCACAAAGAGCGATGGACCATGGAGGGGCTGATGTAATCAAACCAGCGCATTCTCAATCCTGGAATCCAGTGTAAACAAGCAGGCAGTCCTTAGTTTATTGGGAATTTCCTGTAGCCTTTTCAGGTCCAGGTCCGCCTTGTCGGGCAATTCCAGGATATTCAGATCTGCCAAAGGAGCCTCTGTCCACATGTCCGGCGTACGGCGAATTACCTGGATATGAGTGTCTTTCGGCATCCGCACAAGGGTTTTGATCTGCTCCATTTCCTTGATGATCTGCTCCTCTGTGAAGTGAATCTCTTCCCGCACCGTTTTGATGATGTTCAGCCGGGCATTCCAATTTTTTCGGATGATGAGAGCAGTAAGAATCCCTAGGTCGTTATTTCCAAGGTCCAGTTCATCTTCCCAGTTGTCGGGGATAACATCCAGCCAGACGTTAATCGTTTTTTCTAACCCAAGCCCCACTCCTTCAAAATTAGCCAGCATCAACATACCCCATTTCCGAAGTTTTGCCTCCTGAATGATCGGCATGTATTTATCCTGCAGGCCGTGTTTCTTTTCATCTAATTTCAGGAAAATAATATTGGGCTTAAAAAAAGCGGTTTCCAGGGCCTGCATACTGATACTTACCGTTTTTCCGAAGTCATCTCCATCCACCAGTGTATAGGAAGACGAGATCTTGGCTTTGCGGAAGGAAAACATCAGTTCCGGCAAATATTTACGCAAGCGCTCTTCCTCGCCGCCCAACAACATACCCAATACTTTGATGGACCCTTTGGGATAAGTTAAAGCATAGATCAGCCGATAAGCTCCCTTAATTTCTTTAGGTGCTTCGATGGGCACCAGCAATTCCGGCTGCCAGGCCCGGGATTCCTTTTGAGGGCTAAGCTCGTTCGAGATTTTAGTCGCCCAGTCGGCAATGGCCGTGAACATACCACTGCGCACATCTCCTTTGGTCCGGATCAGGGTTTTATTCAACAGCATTGCATAAAAAGCCACCACAATGGCCAGAGAAATCAGGGAAACGGTAGAATTAATAATGAACATCACGAAAAAACAGCCGATTGTGCCTAGTAAGGGAATAATAATCGGCACCTTCAGCATCGGTCTGAAGCTTGGCAAGCCCAAGCTCTGCTCGATTAATACCACCACATTGATCATCGCATAAGTGATCAGGAAAAACATGGTAATCAGAGGGGCAATGGCGTTGAGATCCCGAAACAGCAAGGAAAAAACAACCACCAAAATAGAAAAATAGATGGCATTACGGGGCTCTCCAGTTTTACTCTTTTTTGCAAAATAGGGACTTTTAGGGAGTATGTTTTTTTGCCCCAAAGCTAATAAGATCCTTGGCGCCCCTACCATGGAGCTCAAGGCAGAGGAAAAGGTCGCTCCCAATAATCCCCCCACTACAATGGGCTTCCACAAAGCGCGATCGATAAAAATGTAGTAGTCATTCACCAATTCTTCGGGGGTAGCCATAATAGAAGCGATAAAGATCAGCCCAAGGTAGATCAGCGCAGACAAGATGACCGCCAATAGCGTACCCGTGGGAATGCTCTTGCGCGGATTACTCAGCTCGCCCGACATGTTCACGCCGGCCATGATACCCGTGACGGCAGGAAAGAACACGGCAAAAACAGACCAAAAACTAGCCGACCTATAACCAGAAATTGCTCCTGTACCGGAATCAATAATCGGTTCTCCGGTGTAATGTCCAAACCAGCTGATCTGACTAAAGTCCACCGGCTCCTGAAAAGCACCCGCCACAATGGAAATAATAGACCCCAGGATCACGGCCATGATCAGGTACTGGATCTTAAAAGCTATATCCGTACTAATCCCCGCTATTAAGGCAATCACCGCAAACGTAACCCCATCGATCAACAAGGGGTGATGGTCAGGGAAGATCCACAGCCAGCCCTCCCGGAAACCGAAGATGTACATGGCCACCACACAGGCCTGCGAAAAATAGAGCGGAATGCCGATACTGCCCCCGATCTCCAACCCAAGGGATTGAGAGATGATCGAAAAAGCCCCACCCGACTCAATACGTATATTGGTGGTCATCGAAGCCATCGACAAACTGGTGAAAAGGGTAATAGATACCGCAATAGCCAAAATAACAATCGCACCGATCACCCCCGCATTGCCTACCACCCAGGGATGACGTATGTACATGATCACCCCGAGGATAGTCAAAACCGTTGGAGTGAAAACCCCTTGAAAAGTACCGAAATACTTGACTTTGGGCGCAGAGGGTTTGGTTGAATCAGTAGCCTTGTTCATTTGTTGGACGGTTTCTTAATGGATGTTTGGCTTTACGACTGGCGGGAATATGTAAAACTGATTATCAAAATAAGAAAATTTGGAGTATTGAAAATGTCTATCCCATAAATGATGAAATGTTTATTTTTTTTCGGCTTCCAACTTTCTGCCAGGAGGAGGGTCCTTGTAGCGATTATATGTAATGACTGTAGTGGAAAAGCCGAATCGGATAGTAAGCTTCAGCTTGCCAGGAGGGTAAACTTCAGTTTGCCCAAAACAGCATTTTACCTCAGCAACAAAAAACCAGCAAACTAAAGTTCGCTGTCCAGGCAAGCTGAAGCTTGCTGTCCTGTATACCTGAAGCCTACTCTTCATTACTATTAAAAGGCCCTGCCAAAGGCAGGTATATTACCTATTTTTAATTATTTCAGACCAGAATCAGGTTACGCTCTATTACCTCTGATTCTTATGAAAATCTCTATAACATGAAACTCAAATCGATCGCGCTACTGTTTCTGATATTCACGACCAACACTGTTTTTTCCCAAACCACCTTTTTTGACGAAATAAAAGCCGGCCCTCAGTCCGTCGGCTTCCAAGTTACTTATCAATACGACTATTCCCGAAGTTATCAGCCCAAATACAATTATGATGGGCAGCCGGAGGCCGAAAATCCCGCCCGACTCATGCAAATAGCCGTATGGTACCCGGCAACAACCGCCCCTTCCGACAAGCACATGAAGCTCGAAGAATATTTACAGCTCAGCTATCAGGAAGATAACCCAGCCCCGCTTTCCGAAGACATCAAAAATCAGTTGGCAAAAGAGCTGGAAGGTTACCTGTTTGAGGGTAAAAAAGTAGGCCCATTGAAAACACTCGCTTTTAAAGAAGCAAAACCCTTATCCGGAAAGTTTCCCGTCATTTTATACGCCCCCAGCCTCAGCGCCTCGGTAGCGGAAAACTTTGTTCTCTGCGAATACCTGGCCAGTCATGGATTTGTAGTGGCATCCGTACCGGCCAAAGGAACCTACAGCAATGACATGCAAAGTGGCGACCTCGAGGATATAGAAACCCAATATCAGGATTTGGCCTGGTTGCTGAATGTCATGCACAGCTTCCCCAATGCCGATGCCGGCAAGGTGGGAGTGGCCGGTTTTAGCATCGGTGGTTTATCCAATGTAGTGTTGGCGCTCAAAAACATGCACATCGACGCGGTCATCAGCCTGGACGGCTCCATTGCTTCGGTAGGCTATCTGGAGGACATGAAAGACCAATATTATTTTCAGCCGGAACGCATGCGGGCCGCTTTTTGTCAGATCAGCAAGAACAAGAACAATCCCGATGCCAACCCATCTACCTTTCTCGATCAGATCAAATTTGCCGATACCCACCTATTCCGTTTTGCCGACCTGGCGCACCAGGATTTTAACACCTACAGCATCTTTTTCAACTACCTCTTTACCGACAGTGGGGAGGGGAAAAAGGCTATAGAGGCCTACCCTATGTTATGTCGCTTAAACCTTGAATTTTTTAACACCTATTTGAAAAACGATGAGCAGAGTCTGAACTTTTTAGCCGCTCCGCCCTCCCAAAACGGATGGAGTGAAGAAGTCATCAGCAAACAATACCGTCCCGGCAAAAAGGTACCGCCTACTCAAGTACAATTTTTAAAGCTTATCCGCGAAGAAGGAGCTGACAAGGCAACACATGTATTTGAGGAAGTTCGGCAGCAAACACCCGAATTCGTATTGTTCGATAAGCTGGAATGGCGAGTGCTGCTCGGTTTAGGGAATGATTTTATCGAAAAAAACGAGCTGGAGAAAGCTATCAAAACCCTGGAACTCAATTTAAAGATCTACCCCGACTGGTACCAAACGCACTTTGCCCTGGCCAGAGCCTGGAATAAAAAGGGAGATCAAGCGAAGGCGATCCACCACTTAAAAGCCTGTCTGGAATTCCATCCCCGCTTCACCGAAGCCCGGGAAATGCTGAAAAGCCTGGGAGTAACACCTCCCCCGCCCTCTTCCATACAGCTCGACGCTCAAAAATACACTGGTCGCTACCAATTTCCGGACAGTCCGGAATCGGCCATCCGGATCTTCGAAGAAGGGAAGGAGATCTTTTGTCAATTCATGAGGGATGGTTCCCGAAACCGTCTGCACCCTGATTCTGATGAACGATTCCTAATTGAGGGCGTCAATGCCCAGTTTTTCTTTGAATTCGATGAGGAGGGGCAAGCACAGGGCATGCGCATGCTGGGCTTGAATTCGGGCAGGTTTGGGGAGCCGAGGTTGAAGGTGGATTAGGTAAGGCGGAGTTGCAACTCTGCCTTCCTGCAATTTCATTATCTTTAGTCCTATCATCTTTTTCCTTCATAAACTCAAACCGTATGATGCGCTATCTTTTCCTCCTACTTTTTTTGTTAGGTACCTTCACCCAAGTTTCGGCACAGATTTCCAATAAACTCGAACTGACCGATGTATTCGAACTCGAATATGTTTCCGATCCGCAGATTTCGCCGGATGGACAGCATGTGGTGTATGTGCGTAACTTCAAGGACATCATGACCGACCGCAACCTGTCGAACCTCTGGATCGTGAAGTTTGACGGTACCAATATGCACCCGCTGACGACCGGCAACCAAAACGATTTCCAGCCGCACTGGTCGCCCGACGGGAGCAAATTGTTGTATAAATCCAATAAAGATGGTAGTACGCAATTGTACCTGCGCTGGATGGATTCCGGAGCTGAGAGTAAACTGACCAATTTTACGCAGTCCTTCGGCGAAATGAGCTGGTCGCCTTCCGGCAAGCAACTGGCTTTTACCATGTTCGTGCCGCAGAGCTCCAAAGCGCTGGTTCAAATGCCGAAGGCTCCGGCAGGCGCCAAGTGGAATACCCCACCCACCTACATCGACGATTTTAAATATCGCGCCGATGGAAGCGGCTATCTCAAGCAGGGCAACCAACAGATCTTCATCCTGTCAGCAGACGGTGGTACGCCCCGGCAAATTACCGACACACCTTTTAATCATGGGACTCCGCAATGGAGCAAGGACGAAAAGTCGCTCATTTTCAGTGCCAACCTGCACGAAAATGCAGAGCTGGACCCACGCAATTCTGAAGTCTATTCGGTTTCGCTGGAGACGGGAACGGTCAAAGCGCTCACGGACCGGCAGGGCCCGGATGACAACCCGGTCGTCTCGCCGGACGGCTCCAAAATAGCTTATCTCGGTTTTGATGATCGCTACCAGGGCTACCAGGTGACCAAGCTGTATGTCATGAATGCCGATGGTTCCAACTCCAAACTCATTTCAGGCAGCCTCGACCGCGATGTGAATAGTGTGTATTGGGGCGCCGACAACCGGACGCTCTATTTCAAATATGACGATGAGGGAGATACCAAATTGGCCAAGATCAACCTGAATGGTCAGAAAACGGATCTGACCAATCATCTGGGGGGCTTATCTCTCGGACGGCCGTACGGAGGCAGCAGCTTTTCGGCCAATCCCAATGGAAAATACGCCTTTACTTACGGGACCTGGGAAAGCCCCGCGGACCTGGCTGTCGGCCAAAACGGCAGCAGCAATCGGCTCACTGAGTTAAATGCTGATCTTTTTTCCGCTAAAAAGATTGGAGCGGTAGAAGAGATCTGGTACGAATCCTCTCATGACGGACGTAAGGTACAAGGCTGGATCTGCAAGCCGCCAAATTTTGATCCGAATAAAAAATATCCGCTTTTACTGGAAATTCATGGAGGTCCCTTTTCTAATTACGGCAACCGCTTTTCGGCAGAGGTGCAGATGTATGCCGCCGCAGGATACGTAGTGCTGTATACCAACCCAAGAGGAAGTACCAGTTATGGAGAGGAATTCGGCAACCTCATCCACCACAATTATCCCGGTGAAGATTACGACGACCTGATGTCGGGCGTGGATGCCGTGATCGAAAAAGGCTACATCGATGAGGATCAGCTGTATGTGACCGGCGGTAGCGGAGGTGGCGTGCTCACGGCCTGGATCGTGGGTAATACGGATCGTTTCCGGGCGGCTGTGGTCGCCAAGCCCGTGATCAACTGGTATAGTTTTGTGTTGTATGCCGATAATCCGGGTTATTATTACAAATACTGGTTCCCCGGCAAGCCCTGGGATCATCTGGAGCATTACATGAAGCGTTCGCCTATTTCTTTGGCCAAAAATGTAACAACGCCTACGATGCTGTTAACGGGCGAGGCCGATATGCGTACGCCTATTCCTGAGACAGAGCAGTATTATGCGGCATTGAAATTGGAGGGCGTTGAAACGGCAATGGTGCGGATACCGGGGGCCTACCACGGCATCGCGGCCCGGCCGAGTAATTTGATGGCGAAGGTGGCTTATGTGCTTGGATGGTTTGAGAAGTATAGAAATCCTTGATTGCCAAACCTAGATTTTGACAGAGGGGGCAATGTGTGATGCTTAGTCCTCCTTCGTCGGACTGATGCTGTGATGTTCTTGCCGCCTGTAGCGGCAGGATGCTAGACGTTTGTAACTTCTAAAATTACCTGTAAGGTGCTATTCATTTAGCAAAAAAAGACGTTAGCATCTTCACGCCAAAGGCGTGAAAAGCATCACAGCATCAGTCCGACGAAGGAGGACTAAGCATCACTTAATAACAGAAGAATCTCTTTTGAAGTAACTGCTACACAAGTCTGGTAACAGAAGTTTCAGCTGTTATATTGAAGTCTAAATCAATGTTTAACAAATTCACCCCGGGTGTTTTCCCTTTCTCCAAACTACCCAGATCTGCTTCATACCCTAAGGCCTCTGCTCCATTCAAGGTAGCCCAGCGCAAGAGCGTTTCAAAAGGTACGTACGACTGGTAGCGGGCGATGGCTTTCATTTCTTCCAGGACGGAAAGTTGCCAGTTAGAGGTCAAAGAATCGGTCCCGATCGTCATGCGGGCATTGTTTTCGATGAAGTGTTTGTAGTGCGGCATGCGGTTTTCGATGTACAGATTGGCATTGGCACAGGTAGCCCAGAAAACTTTGTCGCTCCAGGCGTGTGCCGCCTGAATGTCCTCAGCCGTCGTCATGGTATTGTGGACAAAAAGGCTGCGGTGCTTAGGATTCATATGCTGCATGGCATAGTGAATGGCGGTTTGCCCGGTAGGCTGAAAATGATCGAGTGAAAACCCGAAGCCGTTGTAGAAGTCGAGAAAGTCGCCGGTTTTTTCCAGGAACAGGGCATTCTCGTGCGGCGTTTCCTGGTTGTGGATGCTGATGGTCAGGTTGTCCTCGGTATTGGTTTGTTCGATTAGTTTAAACAGCTTTGGTGAAACGGTATAAGGCGCGTGCGGTACGCAGCTCTTCCTGTTGAGTCCCTGATTGCTCTGCCCTTGAAAAGCCTCGCTGAAGTTTTGGTAGTGCTGTTCGGCCTGATCATTCTGAAGAAAGTCGAACATTTCTACAAAGGTGTAGTACCGAATGGGGCTCTCATTTTTGCGGTTGACCGTATCCAGTTTATTTGAAATATCGCCGACTGCTACTATACCATTATCATACATCTCCTGATCAGCAGTATCAATCGCCTCCAGAATTTTTTCCATGGGAATATCCCGCATGGTCACCACCGAATGAATAAAAGGGATCAGGCCGGTTCCGGTGTCTACCATACCTTTCATATGCGACAATTCCAGGTGGCAGTGTGTATTGATAAAACCCGGGACTAAAACTCCCTTATGGATGTCAATACTATTGGGATCATGTCCTTCTCTGGTGGTGATGTCCAATATTTTCCTATTATAGTCTAAAATCACAACTCCCTTCTCAATGGGTGCTGAGGACACCGGAAATACGTAATCAGCGGATATTTTTTTCATAAATTTTATTTTTTCAGAATTTCAAACTGGCACAAAAAAGCTTATATTAGTTTAAAACTCCAGCACGACAAGTCCATTCTTCATTCGGGGCTCAAACCAGGTTGATTTAGGCGGTAATACTTCTCCCTGATCAACGAGTGCCACCATTTCATCAAAATGTACAGGGTACAAACTAAAGCCGATCGCCTGATTATTTTTTCGCACTTTTTTCTCTATCCCCTGAAGATCTTTGGGGCCTTCCACGTAGCTAATCAGCAGGTTTTCTTTAAGGTTTTCCATATTTAAAATACCTTTTAGCACCCACTCATCGAGTAAGGCACAATCGAGCAGCACATTTTTGTCCTTGTACAACTCCAGGATTTTGACCTTCCATTTTAAGGAATACCATTCATCGGGTGCGATATGCATGATGATCTCAAACTTCCCCTCCGGTTTCCGTGCTTTTTCGATGGGCTTCATATCAAACACAGCAGATAATTGAACCAGGAAGCTGGACATACTCATGTCATCCAGTTCAACAACCCGGTTAAAGTCATAAATATCGATCTGTGAAGCGGGGAAAAAGGCGCACAGTAAGGCATTGTACTTTTGGCGTTGTTCCGGCGTTTTGGCCCGGTTGTAGAGCAAGGCACTGGTTGAGGTGCGATGATGCCCGTCGGCTATGTAGGAAAAAGGTACATGCTTCTCGAATAAATCCTGAAAAGTTGCAATCAGATCCGGGTGGGTCACTGTCCAAATGAGATGGTGAGCTCCTTCTTCCGAAAACTCAATATTAAAATCAGGCTCGTAATTTGACAGGATATTCTGGATTAAGTCTTCTATTTCGGGTACATCCGGATAGGTCAGCAAGATCGGCTTTACAATGGCCTTCCTTCTAAGCAAAAGATGGAGCTGACGTTGTTCTTTCGAGGCTATGGTAAATTCATGTTTTTTTATAAAACCATTCAGGTAATCTTCAATTTTTGAGGAACAAATGACTCCTGTAAATTGCCGGTTCTGCCTTCTGATCTGGTATAAATAAATGGCCTCTTTTTCAGTCCGGCTGAAAAAACCACTCTCCATGTACTCAGGGTAGTCTTCTTTGACAGTCGAAAAAAACCCGTCCACGGATTGTAAATAATCTAAATTAGGAAAAATGGCTTTAAATGGTACGATGTGCATTTGGGCTCCTTATGGAAAATTAGGAATGGGGCTAAAATAATTATTTTACGGAAATGAATTAGAAAAAATGGAAGGATAAAAATGAAAGGAAGTAAAACAAAGAAAGGTGGGATGCTTGCTCACGCCTCCTCACCTTTCATAAAAAACTAAACCCCAGTTATATATCTTTATATGGTAATATTCTTATATTTTTTTGTGTGCGTAAAGGTAGTATTTTTTGAAAAAATTCCAACAATAATATCAACTTTTTTTTTGACATTATCAAGCCTTAGAACAAAAAAACTCAACACCCCTTTTTTTAAAATTTGGTTTTAAATTTTTTATACAAATGAAAATATATAAATTATTAGACGTGCTATTTTCTTATTAGTAAAAAAAATTAACAGGCAAAGAAGGCTCACTGCCTTACCGGAGGCTTTCCTTTTTCCTGCCTAGGCCTGGGCGGAGGCGGCCCCATGGCTCTTGAAAATATCTTAACAAGCTTCTGCTTTTGCGGAGCCGTACACATTTTTGCAACTGCCCGGTAGTGATCAATGAATAAACTGTTTTCAAGCGTGTGCAAAGATTCATTGACAATCAATTGCCGGTTTACAGCTAAACTATCATAAGTATCCTTACTGATTAAGTCCAGCAACTCCTGCCTGTTTTGACGAAGTTGGTTCCTGATACTGTCCGTCTTCTGAAAATAGTCATCCATCTGAACTTTTAAGGTATTTGCTTGCTCCTTACTAAAGCCTAGTTCTTTGGCCAGAAAACCCTCAGGCCGTTGCAATCGATCTGGTCCGAGCGGCATTTGAGGCCGGTTCCACCACATAAAACCTAAAGTAGCTACATTGAGCAGTATTAAAAAAAGGATGATCCATCGATTCGATTTATTGTTGAAATAATTCATATCTCTTGTTTTATTCTAAGATGAAATTGTCATAGATATCTGAAGACGATTCGCTCCAGCCATAAGCTTGTGAAATAGTGCTCATCCCATCAGCAGTTGTCGAATTAGTTCGATTGTATTGCAAGATGGTGAAAACATTGACTGTCATAAGCAGCACCAAAAAAGCAAACCCCAGTTGTTTGTTCCAGTTGGATTGCCTAACATTTTTTTGAGCAGAGGCCTGCAGGCGTTCCTGAATTTTATGGTATAAATATGGATTGGCTTCCACCCGTTGCAAATGATCCAGGCTCTCCATGGTTTCCTCTATCTTTTTTTCCAGGTCTTCATTTTTCTTTTTCATAATATTCGCTCAGTTGTTTACGTAAACGCCGCTTGGCTCTGAACACAAGAGATTCAACGGCAGATTTTGACAGATCCATAATCTCACCGATTTCTTTGTGAGAAAGATGTTCCACCTTATGCAGGACAAAAACGACTCGTTGCGCATCCGGAAGACGAGCAATCTGGTCAAATAACAGCTTGGTTACTTCCTGCCGCTCCAAACGCACCCCGGGGTGGTCGAAAGCATCGGAGGCATAATGATCACCTACTTCACCCAAGCCTACCAGCGATTTGAAATAGGCCATCCGTTTTTTTCTTTTATTATACCTTTGTTGCTCCAGGCACTTACTGATACTAATCCGGTAGATCCAGGTCGACAAACTGGCTTCCTGCCTAAATTGATCAATGGATCGAAATATCTGGACAAACACCTCCTGACAAAGGTCTTCTGCATCCTGTGCATTCGGAACGAAGCCCAGGCAAGTGTTGAACACTTTTTTCTGATAACGCTCTACCAGTATCCGAAAACTATCATTTGTCCCGGATTTGAGACCAATAAGTAGTTGCTGTTCGTCCAATACTTCAGGATTATTTGATCAATTTTGTCCGCTTTCCATTATATAGATGCCGGCTATTCAAAAAGCTTGTGCCTGTCAAATAATTTTTTCACATTTTTTCTTTTACCCCAATAATCGCATCGATGGATATCGGCTCTCCGCTTTCTGTTAAAATAAAAAACTGTTCGTTCTTCTCTACTAAAACCCTGATGATGGTGGTGATGCTCACTAATTTACCGGAATCCATTCGGTAAGTAATTGCTACTGTTTTCTTTTGCTCATCAAAATCAATCAGTGCTTTTTTCAGATTATCCCTTTTCATAGTAAACCTTGAACTAATTTACTCAAGTTGCGATATAACTCACAATTGTATAAATTTTTCTATTACAGCTGATAAAATAGGTTGCGGCTGCCGCCGCAACCTATTTTATCAGCTGTAATGAAATTTATCTTTTGTACATCGCAACTTGAATTAATTTGTTAAAAATACAGTTGTCAATGCCAAATATATATTACAATATAGAGCGTATGTTCAATGCGGCCGCAGCCGCATTGAACATACGCTCTATATTGTCCGGGTACTTTTAAAGACAAAGTGGTATATTCACGCTCTCTTAAAAAACTAATTTTCATGATTGATACAAGCAAAAAATACCTCATCACTTCGGCCTTACCCTACGCCAATGGTCCCTTGCATCTGGGACACCTGGCCGGAGCCTACCTGCCTGCTGATATTTATGTTCGATACCTCAGGTTGCAGGGAAGGGATGTGGTATGGGTATGCGGATCGGACGAACACGGGGCCGCCATAACGATCAGAGCGAAGAAAGAAGGTATTTCTCCCAAAGAAATCATCGATAAATACCACGAGCTGAACAAGTCTTCCTTCCAGCGGCTCGGTATTTCTTTCGATTATTATCACCGAACCAGTGCCCCCTTACACCACCAAACCTCCCAGGATTTTTTCCTGAAGTTATACGAAAAAGGTGATGAATTTGACGAAAAAACCATCGAACAATATTACGACCCCAAATTTGATCAGTTCCTTGCCGACCGCTACATCACCGGTACCTGTCCCAAATGCGGGTACGAAGAAGCCTACGGTGACCAATGCGAAAACTGCGGATCAGACCTCTCTCCCATCGAGTTGATCAATCCAAAATCTACCCTCAGTGGCGAAACGCCCATCTTAAAGGAAACCAAACACTGGTATTTCAAACTCGACAAGCACGAAGCCTGGTTGAGAGAATGGATTGCTGAAGGAAAACTCGATGGTCAGCAACATCATGACCCCAAAGACTGGAAAAAACACGTCATCGGCCAGTGCCTTTCCTGGCTGGATACCGGCCTGCAAGCCCGATCCATCACCAGAGACCTGAGCTGGGGAATTCCGGTGCCATTGAAAGAAGCACAGGGTAAAGTACTGTACGTCTGGTTCGATGCACCCATAGGCTATATTTCTGCTACCAAGCAATGGGCCATTGAGAATGACCAGGACTGGGAAGCTTATTGGAAGGGAGACGACGTCAACCTCATCCATTTTATTGGAAAGGACAACATCGTTTTTCACTGTATTGTATTTCCATCCATGCTGCGTGCTCACGGAGAATATGCTCTTCCGGTAAATGTTCCGGCTAACCAGTTCTTAAACTTTGAAGGCCAAAAGTTCTCTAAATCCCGTGGCTGGGGCATAGAGCAGCACGTCTACCTCGATGAATTTGCTAATTTCCCAAACAAGGAAGATGCTTTGCGGTATACGCTTATTCGCAATTTGCCGGAAAACAAGGACAGTGATTTCAAGTGGGATGACTTTGTAGATTTTCACGATAAAGAACTGGCCGATAATCTCGGCAATTTCGTCAACCGGGTCGTTGTGTTGACCAATAAATACTACGATGGGAAGGTCCCGAATGCAGAGGTCGTCCTAAAGGAAGACCACCCCAGAGTGATCGAATTGGTGGCGGAGATCGAAAGAGAGCTTGAAAGATTCAGCTTCAAATCGGCTGCCCAACTCGTAATGGAATTATCCTCCTACGGCAACTCCTATCTTCAGGAAGTTTCTCCCTGGAAGATCTGGAAAACAGATCCGGAAAGTGAGCAAGTTGCGGTGTGTATGAATGCGTGCCTACAGATCGTAACCATCTTGAGTGTGTTGGTGGAGCCCTTTATCCCTTTCACCGCTCCGAAGATAAGGGCCCTGCTTAATCTGGATGAATTGCAGAGGGGTAGCCTGGCAGGTTTATTGGAACAATTAGATAAAGCGATACCGGTCATAGAAGCCGGGCATCAAATTGGTGAACCGTCTTTGCTGTTCGCCAAAATTCACGATCGCAAAGATGGTAGCCGGCTCGAGATCATCGATCGGCAGAAAAAAATACTACAGGACATTCTCGATCATGAGCAGAAAAGCGACCATGTCGCACTTAAAGACAATATTGAATTCGACGATTTTACAAAGCTTGACCTGCGTACCGGTACGATAATCGAAGCCGAAAAGGTACCCAAGACCAAAAAACTGCTGAAATTGAAAGTAGATATCGGTTTAGAACAAAGAACGGTCGTTTCGGGTATCGCAGAATATTTTAAAGCAGAGGAAGTCGTAGGACAAAAAGTAGTGCTGGTAGCCAATCTGGCACCTAAGAAACTACGCGGCATTATGTCTCAGGGAATGATCCTGATGGCCGAAAATGAAAAGGGCGAACTCGGTTTTGTCAGTCCTGATAAAAACTGGGGGAATGGCTTTGTTGTGAAATAATGAATGCTTGTCTGCTGTTTGGCAGACAAGCATATATTAAATTGTTATTTTGTCCGGATAAAAAAACTCAGTATGAAAAAACTTTCCCAAATCCTTTTTAGTATTTCATTATTCTTTGTCATTGGCGCCTGCGATAAAATTGGCAATAAGGGGCTGAATCCACAGGTAGAAAAAGATCCGACTGTTGAACTGACAACCATCATCACTGAGGGGGCCAGAAATTCGATGCTGCAGGCCTTCACCATTAGTAATAATGCGGCACAACTCACAGCCAATAGCAGTAATAATAGCATTGACATTTATAATTGGGTTGGTTTGTCCGACACCTGGTTCAGTTTGTTCAGCAACATCATAAAGGCACGTAATCTGGAGGCAATCGGCAATGAAACCGGCAATCCAAATTATGAAGCTATGGGAATCATTCTGAGAACCTGGCTCTTTTCTGTTCTGACAGATGCTTACGGCGATATTCCTTATTCACAAGGAGCCCAAAGTCAGGAAAACGGAGTCTTGTTTCCGAAGTATGATGCCCAGGAGCAGATCTATACCGGAAGCGATGGACTGCTGGCAGAGCTCCGAAGAGCTAATAACTTAATAAATACCTCCGGTAATGCCGTGGACACCGAAGCAGATCTTTTGTATGGAGGTGATATGAGCAAGTGGAAAAAGTTTTGCAATTCTCTTCGTCTTCGATTGCTGATGCGGGTATCCTCCAAGATTAATGTAGCTCAGGAAATGCAGGAAGTCGTTAACGAGGGTGCCATTTTCACAAGTGTTGAAGATGGAGCCCATTTCAGCTACACAGGCGACTTTGCAGGCAGCCATCCAATTTTCACCTTAAACCTTGCAGATTTTGAAGCTAAGCGCTTAAGTCAAACGGCCCTCGATTATTTCAACACCTATAGTGATCCCAGGCTTGGCCGATATGCCCGCCAAACGGAAAATTCACTCGGCAGCAATCAGGCCGAATATCTTGGCTGGGTAAGCGGAGGCAGTGGCTGCGACCCGGATAGTGAGGCCTCTTTGTTAGGCTTACCCTATTACGATTTCCCTGGTTATCCTATTGTGGGGCAGAATGCTCGGGCAGAGGGTATCCTGATGTCCCATGCAGAGGTGGAATTCATTTTGGCGGAAGCTGCTCAAAAAGGTTTGATCAGCAATTCGGTAGAAGATCATTACAAAGCAGGCATTCAAAGTTCGCTGAACTTTCACGATGCCGACCTACCCGATTTTGGCTGGAAAAATTTTGATGACTTTTACGAAAATTCAGGAATAGCCTATCAAGACCAGGCTGAAAAAATTATGGAGCAAAAATGGATTGCCCTATTCTTCACCGGGCTGGAACCCTATTTTGATCTCCGTCGTCGCCTGGCTGAGTTTGACTATGACTGGGATGCCATCCCGTTTTTGTCTCCTGCCTGTAATAATAGTAATGGAGACCGCCTTCCCCTGCGCTTTACCTATCCTGAACAGGAAGAACAGCTGAACACCAGTAATTGGGAAGAAGCAGTTAACCGTATGGGGGGAAATTCGCAAAACACGGAAATGTGGTTATTAGTAAATTAATGACGTGAAAAAAAAATCTACCCTTCTTCTGACCGTCATCCTTCCTCTCCTGCTTATCGCAGTCTGGATGGGAGTCGAAATTTATTCCCGGGCCTCCAAAGAACTACTTTGGGGGCATCGCCCCTTATTTTTATTCCTCAGTTTGTGGGTAGCCTGGGTGGCCTGGAGAAGGCGAAAAGAAGTTCCGGATCTGAAATGGGATCATCCTTTAAGCTGGTCTACGCTGAGTGGTCTGGTGCTTGGCCTGGGGTTCCCCGGAGACCTTGGATTCACCTTTTTGATGTTCGTTGGTTTTGTTCCACTATTCCGGATGGAACAACTGATCGCTCAGGGATCGGAGAGGCCTCAGCGATCCAGGGTATTTAATTACAGTTTCCACGCTTTTGTGTTGTGGAATATTTTATCCACCTATTGGTTGTCCAATGCATCGCTGTCGGCCGGCATATTCACGATCCTGGCCAATTCGGCACTTATGGCTTTGACGGTCGTGTTGCTGCACCAATCTCGAAAGATCATTCCAAGGTTCAACTTTTTACCCTTTGTCGCTTACTGGCTGCTTTTTGAGTACTTGCACTACCGCTGGGAATTATCCTGGCCCTGGCTCACACTGGGCAACAGCCTGGCCGAATGGCCTTCGCTTATTCAATGGTATGACCATACCGGCGTTCTGGGAGGCTCTTTGTGGATCTTATTTATCAATCTGATGGTTTTTAATGGCTTAACAAATTATTGGAAAAAAGAAAGCTGGAGATCAGAAGCTATTATTTTCTTATTAGTGCTTTTGGTACCTGGTTTGATATCCATTTATCAATGGAATATTGAGCGCCCTGCCTCAGGTTCGGCTGAGGTCGTCGTGGTTCAACCCAATTTTGAGCCACATTACGTAAAGCCTCAAATCTCCTCTATGAACCAAATGACGCGTATTATGGAGTTAACGACGCCAAAATTAAGCCAACAAACAGAGTATCTCGTCTTTCCGGAGGCTACCTTCGGCTATTTTGAATTAGGTCGATTTGAGGATTACCCGCAAGTCCGCCGACTCCGCGACTTACTCTATCAATATCCTAATTTGAAAATCGTTGGAGGATTCAACCTTTACAAAGATCTGGGCACCGAACCGGTGGACGGACCATTTGTCCGGGTACGAGAGGAAAACGGCCAGTCGGTTTACTACGAAGTATATAATGCCGCTGTCCAAATGACTGCCGAGACCAATGAGATATCTATCTACAAAAAATCCAAGCTGGTGCCTGGCCCGGAGTTTTTCCCCTACAGCCGCTTTTTGAGCTTCTTAAAACCCTTGGTGAATCAACTGGGAGGAACAACTGCCAGTTTCGGCACTCAGGAAAAACGACTGAATTTTGAAAGTAGTAGCACTTCCATCGCTCCAGTCATTTGCTATGAATCCGTCTTTGGAGAATATCTTTCTGAATTTACCAAAAGAGGCGCCCAGGCCATTGCCGTCATGACCAACGACGGTTGGTGGGATAAAACGGCCGGCCATCGCCAACACGCGGCCATCGCCAATATCCGGGCCATCGAAAACCGGCGGCCGATCATCCGGGCTGCCAGCACAGGTATTTCCTGTTTTATAGATAACAAGGGCAAGGCCCGACAAAGTACTTCCTACGATGAGGGCGTGGCCATCAAGTCGGATGTCAGCTTTTCCAATGAACTTACTTTCTACTTAAAATGGGGGGATATGATCGGGCGGCTGGCGATGTTCATCAGTGCGCTGTTTTTAATAAATACCTTGGTAAAAAGTTTATTGCCAAAATCAGAGGAGTAGCCATTTACCTATACTTTCTTTCCTTTTTCTTTAAACAACTTCTATATCTAAAAATTCACGATTGTAGTAGAGAAATATTGCCACCCCAAGGTCCATTATGTATCTAGAATTAAAATCAAATTTTCACCTTTATTATAAACAAAATGAACCTAAACGTGGTATTCAATAATACAATTAAAGTGAAATCGACTATACTCATGAGATTATTTCTGCTCCTGCCTCTATTCGCCTTTTTCCTGAATGCTTCCGTTCAGGCAAAAGATATTCCGCCCCGATCCAACACGATCGTCACGGACTATATCCGTTTGCTGAGCCCTTCCGAGCGCAATGCTCTGGAAAGGAAGTTGGTAGCCTATGATGATTCCACCTCAACACAAATTGCGGTTGTCATCGACCGTTCCCTGGAAGGAGAAGATATTTTCGACTATAGCTACCGCCTGGCGGAGGCCTGGGGTATTGGCGGCGGTCCCGAGGATAATGGCATACTCATTTACATTGCCATACAGGATCGAAAATTGTTTATCCATACCGGATACGGTGCGGAGGGCTTCCTGCCGGACGCCATGGTAAACCGCATCATTGAAACCGTCATCAAACCTGCTTTCCGCCAGGAAAGATATTATCAGGGGCTGGATGAGGCCACCAATATCATCATGCAATTAGGCAGTGGTGAGTATTATAATGATGGCGAATCGGATGGTTTCCCTCCCCTCGCCATTGTGATCATCCTTATTGTAATCGTGATCATCCTGTCTAGTCTATTTGGAGACAAAGGCGACGGCGGCGGCTACTACCGCGGCGGGCGCTACGACTCCGGCGGGCGCAGAGGTGGATGGACGTATATCCCCGGCGGCGGTTGGTCTTCCGGCGGCGGCTCCGGTGGATTTGGCGGTGGCGGCGGATTTGGTGGATTCGGCGGCGGCAGCTTTGGTGGTGGCGGTGCAGGAGGAAGTTGGTAAGTTAATATAAACCTGCGCTGTAGCGCAGGTTTATATATATTTGTACCCAAAAGTATGCCATGCGGTATCCCCAATTAATTATCCCTCTGCTTTTATTGCTCATCTGGCAATGTACTCCTCAACTCAAGGAACGCTATACCCAGGTGGAAGATATCAATTATCACCTGGAAAGCACAGCACCCCAAAACGGCCGAGCCTTACAAAGCAACCCCTGCTTTACGAATGAGCATTATATTCCTGATACCAACCACATCAACCACACCCCGGTCAAGTATATCCGTGTCAATTTTCACTGGGTCAATTCCTCCGACAGCAGTAAAAATTATTATGGTAAGGAAGCCATAGAATATACCAAAGGACTGCTACATTCCGCCAACAAGGACCTGGAAACCAATAACAAGCTATGGTTCCCGTACAAAAACAAACTTCCAACGCTCCCAACCCGATACCACTACCTGCTCACCTCCGATCCTGATCAGCCAGGCACTAACGGCATTTATTTTCATTATGACGATGAATTGTGCTATTACATTCACAAAGGGCGTGACCGCAATCTTTTTGACCGCCGGGTTATTGAAAAATACGGCGTAGGGCGTGATAGTGTGCTTAATATTTTCATTATGCCGCATCACCCCGACAGTGTGGCTTCTCCTACCTACCTGGCAGGTGGAGTCGGAGTAGCGCTGGGAAATGATATCAAAATAGCCGGTATATTCGAAAATAAGGCTCCATCCTGGGTATATCGGGGTGTATTGAACCATGAAGTAGGGCATGTATTCGGCTTGGCCCATGCCTGGCTGAGCAATGACGGATGCGCCGACACGCCTCCACATCCGGGCAACTGCTGGAACCGAACCGTCGCGCCGCCTTGTGATACCATGGCAACTAATAATGTAATGGATTACAATGCCTTGCAAAATGCCTGGACCCCCTGCCAGATCGGTAAGGTTCAACGAAGCATGGCTACCCCCGGTACCAG
Organism: Bacteroidia bacterium; assembly: GCA_030430845.1. Taxonomy (GTDB): domain Bacteria; phylum Bacteroidota; class Bacteroidia; order Chitinophagales; family Saprospiraceae; genus JANQPA01. The sequence continues at coordinate 20,614 of JAUIKE010000114.1, forward strand.
AACCCGAAAAATTATTCTTCCCACCTGGTGTACCCTCAATGAATCCAAAACCATCAGCATACGAGATACCTTTAGCTGGAATGGAGCAAAAGACCTGGAAGGACACCTGATTATAGAAAAAGGAGGGGTACTCAACATTAACTGCCGTGTCTCTATGCCCCCTGGCGGTAAGGTCACCATCCAGCCAGGAGGAGTATTACGACTGGGGGATAATGCCGTGCTACACAACGACTGCGGCCAGGAGTGGGATGGCATCATCATTCAGGAACAGGGGGCAAAGAAAGGACAACTAAGCATTACAGAGGACAGTCGTATTGAAAATGCCGTAAATCCCATACCCAAAAGCTGAAAGTGAAAGTTTACCGCAAATACTATATAGCAGGACTATATTTTTCCATAGTTCATCTGCTCTATTGGCCGACTTTACAGGCAGGGATGGTTACGGACTTCAGCGGCCTTATCCAAAAACTGGACCAGGGAAGCGCCGCTGACATCCTGAACAGCTTTGGTTTTCCTTCCGTGCAGCCTTTTCTCAACCTTATTTACTATCTGCAATATACTTTATTCGGTTTGTCTCCTCTGGCCTGGTACCTGTTGTTTTCCAGCCTGTTCGTGCTCTGTACCTGGCTTTTGTATTTATGGCTAAAAAAGTTGGGAGCCGTCTTTGGAATAGATAATGCGCACAAAGTGGCCTTTTGGAGTGGGTTAGTGTTTTTGGCACTTCCCTATCAAAGTGAGGTAATGGTTTGGAAGGTCGCCCTTAGCTATTTGCTTGTAACCAACCTGGCCTTGAGTTTATTAATTTTACTGCTGGATTGGATAAAAAAGCCTGATCGCAGGCGCTGGTGGGGCATTCAGCTATTATTTCTTCTTTCTCTGTTAACCTTTGAATTATCTTATGCCTTACCTTTTTTAGCTCTGTTGTTATTTTTTAGCCTTCGGCAAAACGGGGGTATTCAGATCGGCAATAAAGCTTTTTGGGGAAAAATGAGCTTGCCGCTTTTGGGTCAACTGCTTGGATATTTCCTGCTGACTCGTTTAGCCATCGGCGCCTGGATAGGGCATTATGGAGCCTCTGTACACCTGGGGGTGGATCCCATTTATGTTTTGGGAAATTTTTCCCGATATTTTTTCAAATACCTATTGTTTGGCCGATACCTGGGACCTGATGTAAAAGCCTTTTTGTTTGAAAAAGTGTCTGCCCTCCCCTACTTATTCGCCCTCTTTGTAGTTGCCGTATCGGCACTCGTCTTCCTACTTTTAAGGTATAAAAAACTGGGCGCTGCTTTTCAAATGTCACTATTACTGCTCGGCTTATTCGTTCTGGCACTTCTTCCAGCCATTACGCTATATTTCAACGGCCTGTTGTTCATAGAAAACGACCGGTATGGTTTCCTCGCCAGCGCCTTTTTTGCCGGAGGCCTGGTTAGCTTTTTTTTCGGCTTGCCCAAAATGCTTCGATGGGGGCTATTGACTGTATACTTAGGGGCAGCTCTTTTTTTCAGCTGGAAAACCAATCAATACTGGCAAGCATCCAGTCAGGTGTTTAGGGGCTTGATCCATGATTTCGATTATGAAGATTATGATCACGTTTTTATCCTCAACTTACCCGACAATCTCAATGGAGCGGTGCTGTTTAGGGATTACTCCCGTCAGGACCTGGCTTTCAAGGATGCTTTAGAATATGTGGGTCAAAAAAAGGTGAATGCCCAAATCCATGAGGTCGTGCAATACAACCTGACCTCTCTAGGCGACCGAGTCAAAGTGGAAAAGCTGGATTCTTCCCAAGTCAAAGTAAGCTTCCAGCAATACGGCAATTGGTGGTGGCGCCGCGGCCTGGGAGCCACAAATTATGACAATGAATGGTATCGATTTGAGAATCAAGGTATGTATTATATACTAGAGCTGAAAAAGATGCCGGAAAATTCAGTGCTTATTTATCAGGAAGGAAGGGAATGGAAAAAAGTCGTCAATCATTTAACTGACTGGGATTGATGTAGATATTTTCCCGGTTGGAATCGATGATCAGGTTGAATCGTTTTAATAAACTTCCTCCAATTACGCTCATTTTTTGTCGGCCTATTGAACCTTCAAAAAAGCCTACAGAGATATCTTTAAACACACTATTTCCTATCATAAACTTTGGCAGCACCCCTTTTTTGGTTTTCACAATATTCCCATAAGAGTCTTTCAGCTCTTGTTCATCCGTTATTTTAATCCGCCTTCCTAATTGGCTTTCTTGTACAAACTGATCGTCAAATAAGATGCTCCCTCCAAAGCCGGAATGAATTAAAAACCTATTGGGATAGGTTTGTCCCTCTACTATACTTGTAGCCTCAAGGAACATAAAATCATTTTCAAAAGCCAAGGGCAGGTTTTCGTATTCGGTTATTTTATTTGGAAGTTCCTGATGTATCACTAAAATGCTTTTATCAAAATCAATTTCCAGTACTTTGTTTTCGAAGAGTTTGGGACCGAACTTTCCGTCAGTAGTTGGCCCTGAGTTTTCGTTTTCCCAAATTGAAATATCGGTCCAATTAAATTCACCAATTTGAAGGGTGTTGTTTTCACTGTTTCTGGATTCATTGGTTCCTCCCCAACTTTTTACGGTATCTCCTCGACTCCATGTTATTGAGGTCAGATTTTCAGTAGCTTTTTTAATTAAGGTTACTCCATTGGCAGCTGTATGAAACATCAAATTCAAGGTATCTACCTGATTTAAGACCGCTTGGATGGATATATTATTATGAGCTGTTAATTTAAATGGGATGGTGTCCTTATTGCTGTCCTTTGAAACGAGGATGCCTTCCTGAGCTGTTATCAGTTGGGTTATGAACATCATACCTCCAAGTATATACACACTGCATCTATTCATATACTCATTTTTATCCCAGAAGGGGTTCACTCTTCTTCTTTTGATATATCCTCAATTTTTTTACCATAAGCCTGTAGGTTTCTGACATCCCTTACTATGGAAAAAAACGAGGTATACGGTACTCCCCGTCGGTGGTTCGCTGAGCCAATCTTCTGGACCAGGGACCAGTGCTTCAAAATGGCTTTTAAGGCTCCAAAATAAGAAATGTGGTCAGGGTCGTAAATATGGGTAGGCTCTGAACAAACACCGTTGACCTCCAGGATTTTGAATTTTTCACCCAATCTGAGAGACTCAAAACTGGCACACCGGATATCGAAACGGCCATAATTAAAGCCAGGTATCTGTCGGCTGATTTCGTCAAAAGTTCGTACCAGTTGATCATCGATGAGGTGGTTGCCGTTGATAAAACGAGTACCTTTGCAATGATTTCCAACCGCCCCCAGGCTCACTTTTTCGCCCTTCGCTGGAACGCTGTCCAATAAATCAGCATAATTCTTTTTAATTCTGTCCTCCTGCAAAAGTGCTCTCGGACTTTGATAAACCAATTCCAGAACTGTGGAAGAGCCATCGCCTGTAACGTGCAGAAATTCCTTTAAGGTCACCGAAGTAATGCTACCGGATGCCTGGTCGGGCAGTCGATAATACAAAACCCCTACTTCTACCGGATAGTCAATATATTCCTGGATTAAAAAGTCAATCTTATATTTCTCCAAATACGCCCGAAGAGCCTCCTCTGTCTTTATTTTTTTGACCAATAAGCCCCGGAAGCCTATATCCGGCTTGGCAATCAAAGGAAAACCAATGCCTGAAAGCTGTATTTTCTGAACAACCTTTTCAAAGGGAGTTCCTGCCTTTACGAATAAAGTAGTAGGCCGGTAAGCATCCGGTATCTTAATGATGGTATCATATTTGGACTCCACACCTAAGCCTCCGCTTTTAATTCCAGGGTTAGCAGCGGTAAAAAAACAAGCATGCCGGGCACGCAAGGCCAGTAATGGTCCGTAAATGTACATGGGCCAGTAAAATGCCTTAGCCGACCAGTATTCCCAATTCAGTAGTTTTATTAGAAAAGGAGATTGTTCAATCCTACTCATTTTCAAGTATGTCTTTTCAAGCAGTGAAGTTACGAAACTCGGGGATGTTTCAAAAAGCTATTTAAGAAGCTTTATGCCGCCATTGGCGGCATAAAGCTTCTTAAATATTTTTCATATCAGACTCCAGAGAAGCAATAGAAAGCAATTCATCATGCTCGCTCTGGCTAATCAGATCCCGGTATCGCATTACGATCTGTCCTTGCGTCCGGATCACATTGGTGATGCTGACCGTTCGGAATTCTTCTGATATTTTCATGATGACATTAGTCCGCGGGTCACCTTCTCCAGCGTTTTGGTGAAAATCCATGATATGCTCCAGTGTTGGATCGGGATTCAACTGCAGCCAAAGGTCAAACCATTGTTCTCTTTTTCTTCTCATCTCCGGTCGGTATAAGGGGACGGACGACCAAATGTGCGGCCTTTGGGCGTTCAACTCATTCAAATGAACCACCCGGCTGTCCCAGCGAAGTTCATGCAATTTTTTCCCTTCACAAACCAATAATGTAAATGGCTCAATACCTGCGAAAGTGTAATCTTTTGCAAATTCATGTACAGATGAGAAGGAAAAGAAATCTAATGCAACCAGGCCCCGACTTCGACGATAAGGCGGCGTTCTTTCGTGATTGACGAAAGCACCATTCAAGATACAAATAGCCAGATCATTGTCGGAACTGGCAATCCAGGTTCCACCGGCTCTCGGCTCTCTTGGAAAGATCAATTGATGGCCGGCTAACTGGTCACTATGCAATTGCTCAGGAGAACGGGAGGGTGTTTCATCCCGATTATGCGTCAGAATATACTGGTCATCTCCTGTTGGAATATAGGTTACCGTACACATATAAAGATGTAAAATGGATCAATCTTCTTTTTCCCCATAATAAACAATTACCTCCTCCTTAGGTTTACGTTCGATATCCGGCACCTCCACATCTCTCTTAGGCAATCCTACAGGGATTAGCAAAAAGGCTCGTTCGTTTTCGGGCCTTTTTAATAACTTTTGCAGGAAGTTCATCGGGCTGGGCGTGTGGGTCAGCGCTACCAAGCCTGCATTGTGAATAGCAGAAAGCAAAAATCCGGCTGCCAGGCCAACCGATTCGTTGACGTAATAATTTTTGTGCTGATTCCCCTCTTCATCCAACTCATATGGTTTTTTAAACATAACGATCAAATACGGAGCTATTTCTAAAAACGGCTTGTGCCAGTCGGTATCAAATGGCTTAAGATCTTCCAGCCAATCTTCAGACATTCGTCCGTGATAATTTTCGTACTCCTCTTTTTCGGCAGCTTTCCGAATTTCGGTTTTCAACCCTGGATCAGACACCACACAAAACGTCCAGGGCTGCTTATGTGCCCCTGATGGCGCTGAAGAAGCCGTCATGATCAGGTTGTCGATCACCTCCTTCGGAATTGGCTTATCTGAAAAAGAGCGGATGGTCCGTCTTTTGTCCATAAAATTGTAGAATTCCCTGCTTCGCACCAGCATCTCTCCTCTTGAATATCGGATGCCTCTGTAAGGCACGAATTTATATTTTGGTTCAGTCATTTACATTTATTTTGGAGGCGCAAGATACGTAAATTTAATCTCAGTTAGTGTGCCTTATTCATTTCCAACTTCCTTGGTGTTCATGGCAGTTTCCAAACGCGTACCGGGGGTTGTGTAAAAACTCGTTCCTCGTTTTTACCCACCCCATTAAATTTTATTTAGGAGGTCGTTTTAAGAAAAAAACAAAGTTTTTTTCTTAAAACGACCTCCCAAAAGAATATTATTGGTTGTGTGAAAAGGCCGAAGGACTTTTTACACAACCCCCGGGTAGCAGTCAGTTGAAGTCTGCGTCTAAAAAACTACTCGAAACCTTTACCATACAGAAGTGTTGTACAAACAAAAAAAGCATGCAAAAGCAAATAAACCAAATTCACGAAGCCATTTACGACCCGATCGCTGACCTGTCCACCTGGCGGGCCATGCCTACCCGCTCTATCAATAATCTGGATCCCTTTCTTTTCCTCAACCACCACGGCCCTCAAAACTATGGCCCTAATAATAACGGATTGCCTTTCGGTCCACACCCCCACCGTGGATTTGAGACCCTTACCTTTGTTTTACAAGGAGATATTACCCACAAGGATTCTGTTACCGGTGAAAGTGTGATCACAGCAGGAGGCATTCAATGGATGACGGCTGGTAAAGGGCTGATCCATGCAGAAGTTTCCTCTGATGAATTCAAACAAAAAGGTGGTATGGAAGAAGTCATCCAGTTGTGGATGAACCTGCCTTCCAAGTATAAAATGGTGGATCCAAAATACATGGGGTTGCAGAAAGAAAGCATCCCATCTATTTCACTGGACAACGGGAAAGTACAATTGAACCTGGTATCTGGCACTTATCAATCTCACGAAGGGCCTATTGACTCCATCACTAACCTATTCACCTCTACCATTAATATGAGTAAAGGAGGACAGTTTGAAGACAGTATGCCCGAAGGCAGCCAGGTCCTCTTTTACGTGATCAACGGAGAAGTGGAAGTGAATGGCATTACGGCCAAAGAGCATCAGTTGGTGGAAATGGGCCTTGAGGGAGAAAAAATTGAGGTGCGTGCACTCGAGGATAGCCAACTGATTTATTGTTACGGCACTCCCTTTAAGGAACCCATCGTAGCACATGGCCCCTTTGTGATGAATACGCAGCAGGAGATCCGGGAAGCGATTTATGATTATCAAAGTGGGAAGTTGGGGAGTTTGAGTCTTTAAGTGAACTACCACCCCCAAAGGAGGTGGCTTCAAGAGCCGGTTTGGGCCATAGGCCCAGGCCTGCTCCTAAACTTTCGACGCTTCTCTGTGATTGGCAAACCTCCACTCAGGCTCGACTTACTTTCACTCCACGTCTGTTTTCTGCTGTCCCCGCAGAATGCTTTCGTTTTCCTTCCCTGTTGATGTTCTTTGCTGC
>JAUIKE010000344.1 GCA_030430845.1 Bacteroidia bacterium
CCTCGGCACGGTCGGCAATACCGGCAATGCCCGTTCTACCCGTCCGCATCTTCATTTCAGCATTTATAAAAGAGGGTTCGGCGCCATCGATCCGCATCCATTCGTGGCCCGGCAATCCGAACAGCCCTCGACTTTTGTCGGAGACACCAATTTATTAGGTCAACTTATGCGCATCCGGGAGGCAAATGCCGCCTTACGGATCGGGCCGAGTACCCGATTTGAGAAAGTAGGCCCAGTTAATCGTCATTTGCCCATCGAAGTCATCGCTGCTGCTAAAGGCTGGTATCGGGTCGTCACGCCGGATGGGCGGAAAGGGTATCTGTACGGGAGTAGTTTGGAGGGCTTAGACAGGCCGTTGGAGCAATTGACCGTTGACCAGCATACCGAGTTACTGGAATCAGCGAAGGCCTCTGCTGCGCCTGTTGCCCAACTCCAAAAAAGCGAACAAGTGAATGTGTTGGGAAAAAATGGACAATATCAGTTGGTAGAAAGTATGAAAGGCGTAGGATGGTTGAAAAGTCGGTAGCTTTTTCAACCATCCTACACAAAATTCCCCATTTCACCCTTTTGGGTGATTCCCCCCCTCTCATTTGCCCCTACTTTTGTGGTATAAGTTTTAAACAATAAATCTTTTCAACCACAAAAAATCAAAATCATGAGAGTTTCAATGTCTTTGTTAAGTAGCTTGTTTTTTGCATTCGCTTTGTTCTTTTCACACAATAGTTTTGCCGCCGACAGCCCCGACAATCCATTCAACGGTTGTATCAAAACGCTGAAGGCCCGCAACGGTACCGTTTACGCAGGAGGCCCCGCCAAAACGACCTTTACCTCAACAGCAAAAGACGTAACCATTACCGTCACGAAAACTGGAGGAAGAGCTCAAACGATCGTAAATATCTACGTGAATAATCAAAAAAGAACCGACATCGTTTTCAATAACGGCAACGATACACCGACAAAAAGAAAAACCATCACTAATGTAAAAGGAAAAAGTATCCGCGTCGACATCGTCAACCAGTCAGTAGGCAATAAATTCGAATACAGACTGAAAGCGACCGGTGAGAGCAATGACCTGGGTGGCTCACAAGGTAACCTGTTCGGTCAGGATAATAAGACTACGACCCTGAGTACCGCTTGCACCAATCAGGTCCGCGTTGTTGTTCGCCGCACCGGCGGTAACGCCCGCGCCAATGTGTATGTGAAGCTGGGCAGCCAAACCATTAGCTCTAAGGTCTTTGATAAAAACCAAACGACTATGACCATCAACGTACCAAACGCTCGCAATAAGCGATATACAGTCTTAGTAAAGAATGTTTCGGTAAGTAACTGGTTTAAGTTTACAATGGATGCGGATAGTATTTAAGAAAAACATGAGACATCTTACCTTAGAGGGGCCTAATAAAATGATGCTGATTCGGCTGCCGGGGGCAGCCGAATGATGCAGTGATGCCAAGATACTGACGACTTTTTTATCTAAAAATGGAGCCCTTTTTTCTACTTAACAGTATAAATCGTCAGCATCGGGAGTCCGCCACAGGCGGACGAAATAGCATCACAGCATCTCCCGATTGAAAATCGGGATAGCATCTGCTTTTGGTCATCAGCTAAAAAATTCGGGATGTCTCATGTTTTTAATTCCCAAAAAACGGTATCACCGGCACATCCACGCCAAAGCTCAGCATGTACCGGATCGCCCGCACTGAGTCAAAGCTTCCATCCACCTCAATCTCCCGCACATTCGGCCCGTATTGGACGCCGGCGCCTATAAAGAAAGGTGATTTAGGCAAGTTCAGCATCAAATGAGCGCCGGGCGAAAGCACATTCGCAAAATTCAGATCCGGCAAAGATTTTAGCTTCTTCGTATTAGCATCCGTTCGATAGGCCGTCAAGGCCCCAAGATCAATGATCGGGAAGAATAAAGACAGCGAAGTATTCGATTTTTTCCCCAGACGCTTGCTAATCGACACTCCTACCGGCACAAACAAACCGTAAGAATTCAGCCCATTTTTTGTATTCAAACTGTCGGCTCCGTCGTCCAGGAAATGTTCGTAGCCGGCGGTACCTCCAAAATAAGCATTCAGGTCAATGGAAAACGGATTCAGGCGCTTGTTTTGAGAACTTCCCGCAGGTAGCGCAATGGTTTCCATGGCCGCCTGTACGGCCCCGGGACTATCCGCCGCCGCCACATCGGCGATAAAATGGCCGTATTTGAAAATGGAGTTTCTAAACTTCAAATACCTCAGCGAATCTCTGCGTACCAGGCGATCCTCCAACCTATTTAACTGATTGCCCAGTAGCTTCATTTCATTACTTTGCTCGGGGGTGGCCGGCGCTCCATCCAGTTGGTTGCGCAGGTCATAAAAAGCCATTTTCTTGGTATCGATCTTCTTTTCGAGGCGCTCGCGCCATTTTTTGGGCGTCGGATAGATGTTAAACAAGTCGATGAGCTGCAGCACATTCTCCAAGGCATAGCGATAATCCTTTTTTTCCGTATGCTTAAAAAGATCGATCAGCTCCCGGTTGATGTCGGGCACTTTACTGATACCGCGGTTTTCAAAACGCTTGACCACACTTTGAAGTCCTTGCTTCTCCTTGAGAATCGGGGTTTCCAGAATGCTGTTCAAGACATTGCCTGCGAACTCGACCTTGCTGAGTAAAGAAGACTGATCATTGGTCAAAGTATCCAAAACCGTAAATTGCTGCACCACCTCGGTGGCTATAGCGGCCAGTCCGCGAGAGTCTAATTGAAAGCCTTCTACCAGGCTCGCAATCCGTTGATACAAAAAGCCTAAAAAGAACTGACGCTCCAGATCATCATTCATCAATTCGGCCATTTGATCGGGCTTCACCCAGCTAAGCGAGGTGTCGGCCTCGGATATGGCCAGGGTATACATCAACTGAGCCCCCGACTGTAAGACGCTGCTGAACAAAGAGGCATTCGCATAAGAACGTAATAAGGGCTCGTTGCGAGGAGTCCGTTGCAAGCGATTCATCGCCTTCTCCAAATCCTCCACGGCCTGACGAGCTTCGTCGACTTCCTCATAAAAGCTGAGGTTCCGATCATTTATTTCCTTGGCAGGAAGCAAAGGCGTCGGGCCTACCCCTGGATAAATTTTTTGTAAAACCAACACATGCTCAACAAGCAGTCTCTCTACTTTTTTTAAAGCCACATATTTATCTTCGCCTTCCTCATATTCATCTTCATAAAAAATGAATTCTGCTAGTTCCTTTAAATATTCAAAAGCCTGGAGGTCGTGTTCGGTCAAGGTCACTTTTCCATTCCAAAAACTTACTTCCCTTTCCATTTGAGCTAAGAGCGCGTCGTGAAGAATTTCATCGGCATTTTCCCGAGAAGCTGCAATTTTTTCCTTTACCAGCGCATCCAGCGTATTGACCCGATCATCAAATTCCAGTAAGAGGTCCAGATAGTCCCTCAGATCCCGAACCAGAGGGAAGGCTCCCTGATCCCTTTTTACCAAGGCCCGAATCATAGTGAGACCAACCCCGCGAAGTTCCGCCGGAGAAGGAGGGCTTGTCAAAAAAATATTTTCATAGCCTTCAAATGAAGGAATGGACTTTAACAACTCATAATCCAGTTTTCCTTCTAAAAAAGAACTGACCTCCCTCAAGTATTGATTTTCCTCGTTTTTAAAAAGAGACGCGTAACTAAAATTATTAATGTCTTTCTGAAGCTGCATGACTTCTCTATAAATCTTAAAACTATCCCGAAAAGCTCCCGGAACATTGGTCAGCTTCGTTTTTATGGTATTTTCCAATTGCCCCAGGTCATTGTATGTGGTGGTCAATTCCGTATTGGCTTTTGTGAAAGCCGCCTGGAGAGCCTGATAGGCCGGATCATTCGGAAAGGCGATCAGGCTGTCGTGTAGGATCTTTTCGGTCTCAAACTGGCGCCGGCTGAATTCCCCATTGGCATAGGCCAGAATATTAGGCAGCGGCAGGTCTCGCTGGATCAGGTCAACCAGGCGAAAAACCAGTAATAAACTGAAGGATAGGGGATCATTCTTATCCAGTTGCCCGGAAGCGAATAAATAGTTAGAAACATTCAGCGAAAGGGTGTTGAGGTCCTTCGCGAATGCCAGTCGGGCATTTTGAATAATGGATTTATAGTTAACCAGATTTAGCTGATCGAGGTATTTATAGGTGTTGGGGAAGAGCACATTCAGCTGTTTATCCGACAAGTCCTCCTGTAATTTTAGCAGGAAGGTCTGCACGAATTCTTCCTGGGCTTGCTGTCCGATCCAATCGGCGAGGCCGGATAGGATGTTGGCGGTCAAAGAAGCAGGGTCAGCAATACCGATTGGCTTTACGCTTTTGCTCGCCTTCTCCAGGGCTATGGAGTTATCGATACGGGGCTGTGTATAGTCTTGGATCAAGGCCGGGGCGCGAAACATTTTATTATTGGCATACACATCACCGCTGTTAAGCTCCTGGAGGATCACTTCCCGAGGCCCTCTTCGAATCTCCACAATCGTGCGGTGGACGGCTGCAGAATCAAATTCTGAGCGCAACAAAGCTACGGCTGCTGAGTCTCTCAAAATATTCTGAAAATAGGGGTTGTTCCGATACGCTTTCAAAATAACATCTGCATTATAGCTTTTGCTCAGGGCTTCATCTCTGGAAGTGTAGGCGTAAGAAGCCAGAATGCCTAATAAATTCCGTTCCAGTCTTCGGGCAGGCGGCCTGGGTGGAGCAGCACGAAACTCGGCCGCCTTCTCCCATTCGGAGGGCTCCAGGACCTGCGCCAGGCGCTGTACATCATCTACCATACTCTTACGTTGAGCGCTACCGAG
>JAUIKE010000345.1 GCA_030430845.1 Bacteroidia bacterium
CTCCTAACACGTACTAGCCTGCACGCCTGGAAGCTATCCATTCTGCATCCGGTCACGGAAGAAAAGATCAGTATGGAGGCTCCCCTGCCAAAAGACCTCAAAGCAAGCTTGAATCAACTTAGAAAATGGGGGTGAGAGAGAATCGGAAGGCTTCTCTCTCCTCCCCAAAAAAACATATATTTGCATCGAAATTCGAAAACAAAAACCATTTATATCATATCATGGTACAATCTGACACCCAACAAAAAATCCTTGACCTTAATAAGTGGGAAGCGATCGTCAACGAAAAAGCAACAGCTTATCAGGAAGCACATCCCTTTCCATACGGACAGTATGAGAACTTTCTTGAAGACTGGGCCGCTCAAAAAGCGATGGGCTCTTTCCCGGCTGTTAAAGATAGTGGATGGATTCACTACGTACACTTTAATGAGAAAAAACACGGCTTAAATAAAATGGATCTGATTCCTCCCTTTATCCAGGAGGTAATCAAGGAGTTGAATAGTGATGAGTTTTTGCGTATTCTCAGCAAGCTGACCGGTATCGAGGGCCTCAAGGCAGATCCCTCATTGGAAGGTGGTGGCCTGCACCAAACGCAAAGAGGTGGTTTTTTAAATATCCACGCAGATTTCACCGTACACCCACATAAGCGCAACTGGAGAAGACGGGTGAATGTGCTCGTGTACCTCAACGAAGGCTGGAAGCCCGAATACAAAGGCGATCTGGAATTGTGGACGCGGGATATGAAGGAATGTGCGGTGAAGGTGAGCCCTGTTTTTAACCGCTGCGTTATTTTTAATACCGACGAAGATTCCTACCACGGTCTGCCGGATCCCATCCAGTGCCCGGAGGATATGACGCGTAAATCGATCGCGCTGTACTACTTTACTGAAGAAAACGAGGCGCCCAAAAAACGCGCGACCAACTACAAAGCACGTCCGGATGACGGATTCAAGCGTTTCCTGATCTACCTGGATCATCAGGCGATTGTGTTTTATAATTGGCTGAAGGGGAAACTTGGTATTAATGATGATTTTGTGAGTAAGGTGTTGAATCTGTTCTCAAAGAAGAAAAAATAAGAAGCAGTGCCAAAGATCAAAAATTGATCTTACAAAGCGAGTTGTGATGCTAGGCCCTCCTTCGTCCGGCCGATGCTGAGATGCTTGTTACGCCTGCAGCGTAACGATGCTGACGTAATTTTATGCTAAATGATTAGAAAAAGCTCCAATCAAAACTGTATCGACCATTAGCATCTGCGGCTGCAGGCCGCAATAGCATCTCAGCATCCGCCCGACGAAGGAGGGCCTAGCATCACAACTCGCTCAACTGGATCATCCTCTGAAAAAGATCTTCTTGAAAAAAAGAAACTACATGCAAAACGAACAACTAAAATATAGCCTAATCATCGCCCTCATCGGCGCCCTCTTCTACATCCCTTTCCTCGGTGGCGTTCACCTCTTTGACTGGGACGAGGTCAACTTTGCGGAGATCACCCGCGAGATGATGATCAACAAACAGTATTTCCGGGTGTACATTAATTTTATGCCGTTTTGGGAAAAACCACCGTTTTTCTTCTGGATGCAGTTATTGGCGATGAAAGCTTTCGGAGTTGGAGAATTTGCTGCCCGATTACCGAATGCTTTATATGGGGTAGCGACCTTGGTGTTGCTGTATAATATTGGTTGCAAGCTATACAACCACCGATTTGGACTGATCTGGACGCTGACTTATTTTGGTTCTATACTGCCCTTTCTATACTTCAAATCAGGTATCATCGATCCAGTCTTCAACTTTTTCATCTTTTTGGGTCTGTACCTGTTTATCCTCTTTTACTGGAAAAAAGACGGATTTGAGCAGATAGAACTTAAGAAAAGTAAGTGGACCTATCTGATCCTGGCCGGCCTGGCTGTCGGATTGGGGATTCTGACTAAGGGGCAGGTAGCCTATCTTATTGCCATACTGACGATGTTCGTTTATTGGGTGTACCAGCGCTTCCGCTTTTATGTGAATGTACCGCAGTTTTTGCTGTTCACCATAGCCGCAGCTGCCGTCACTTTCACCTGGTACGGATTGGAATATATGCAGAATGGTCCCTGGTTCATCAATGAATTTAATAAATATCAATACCGGCTGTTCAGCACACCGGATGCAGGGCATAAGGGATTCCCGGGTTATCACTTTGCGGTGTTACTAGTGGGCTGTTTCCCGGCTTCCATTTTTGCCATTCGCAGCTTTTTCCCCATAAAAGTGGAAGGAGAAGCTGCCTACCTGAAGGATTTTCGCCTGTGGATGAAGTTCCTATTCTGGGTGGTGTTGATCTTATTTACGATCGTGCGCTCTAAGATCGTTCATTATTCTTCCATGTGTTATTTCCCACTGACGTACCTCGCCGCCTTTGTTTTGTACAATATGATGGAGGGAAAAGTACAGTTCAACAACTGGATGCGAGGCGGTCTTATTGGAGTAGCCTCCTTGTATATTCTGGTCACCATCGCTATGCCCATTCTTGGTCAGGACGCCACTCGCTTAGCGCCACTCTTCGATGATCCTTTTGCCGTCGGCAACCTCGAAGCACAAGTCAACTGGACGGGCTGGGAGGTGATTCCCGGAATCTTGCTTCTCGCTATCCTGATTGTCGGCATCCGGGCATTCAATCGCCGACAATGGCCCAAGGGCCTCGGCGTATTATTCGGAGGTACGGCTATTTTTGTTATGCTGACCCTCATTTTTTATATCAAAAGAATCGAAGGATATTCCCAGCGAGCAGCTATCGAGTTTTTTGAAAGCAAAAAGGAGGAGGATTGCTACATTGTATCGCATGGATACAAAACTTATGCCGATCTTTTTTACCGTAAAAAACAGCCGGTAGAAAAAGAAATCGAGATGGGCGACAAAGAAGCCTGGAAGCAATATTGCCTGAGCGGCCCGATCGATAAGGATGTGTACGTCATCACCAAAATCCACCGGGTGCCGGAATTGACACCTATCGAAGGATTGGAAGAAGTTTATAATAAAAATGGGTTTGTGGTGTTTAAAAGGGAACGAATTCAATAATAAGAGGGGTATCGCAACCCGCCGCCGGCGGGTTGCGATACCCCTCTTACCACATAGCAACTGCCCTCACCGGGCAACCATCCGCTCTCCTTATTTTTAAGGGAAAACATTGAAATTGGAAAAATTCAGCCTCCACTTGCTCCAGAGCAGTCAGATTTTCGATGATGATCATCCCATTACCCAGAATGGTATGATGAATGTGATAAATCTCCGCGTCGATCGGATCTACAGAGCAGGTATCCATGCCCACTCCTTTCAAATCAAATTGAGTGAGCCAGCGGGCAGCTTCCAAGTTTAGACAGGGGAATTCCTGAAAGAATTCAGGGCCTCCCCACTTATCTCTCCAGCCGAGGTCAAAAATGACAAAGTCTACCTTCCTGATTTTATTTTCATAAACAAGCAGATCCTTAACTTCAATCTCCTTTTTTCCCAGAGAAGATAAATCAAGGATGGTGGTCTTTCCTATAAATTGCTCAATGGGCAGTTCATCCAGGGTTTTGCCATTGGCCACCATATGGAAAGGAGCATCTATATGTGTGCCCATGTGCGTATAAGTATGAATGTCCAGTTGGGAAAAACCGTGTTCCGGGATGGTGTGTACGACCTCAAACGAAGGCTGCGGTGTTCCGGGAAAAACAGGCATATCAGCCTGCATTAAATGGGTCAGGTCAATGAGAGGCATATTGCAAGAAGTTTTAATGAATATTTGAAATGATGAGTTGACGCTCTCCCGCCGGGTTGATCAGTTCCAGGCGATATTCTCCCGGAGGAACGATCAAAGGAATTTTGTCTTTCGCTGTCCTTAGCTCAATCACGTCCACCGGCGCAGCGCGTTCATCTTCTTCTATATCCAAGGCTTTTACAATAACGGGATATTTAATCGAAATCATTTCATGTGGAAGGAAGAAATGACTTTTCTCAGGGTCATTCAACAAATAAACAGGCCTGTTAAACACGTATTTGGAACGAGGATGAAATACGAGCATGTCGAACTTATCATGAGCCGGATAACCATTATAGACTTTCCCTTCCTTATCCAGCAAAACGCTGGGGCCGGCTGCATTGATGAAGCGATAATGAGGTACTTCTCTTCCGGGAGCAGCCTCGGATAATATATACTGGTTGACCGTCAGCGGGTCGATACTCGTAAGTTCTTTAAGATGATAGGCCATTATTTTACCATCGCTGTATTTTGTTTCTTCATCGTAGGCTTCGATCAAATGGCCAAAGCCGCACAAGATCAAAATACGGGCATCCGGGTCCCGGTCAAGGATTTTTTTGATGTTCTTGGCCTGATCTAGTTCCCGGTTATCTCCGAATTGCTCATAGGCAAAGAGGCTCATTCCCAAGTCATAAGCTTTTCGGATCAAATTGGCCATGCGGGCTTCGCGGGTGTAGGTTCCTGAAATCAGGGAGAAATAAGGATATCCTCTGATATAGATAGATGTGTCGCAGGGGATGTTCGCTTCCGGATACCGCTCCCAGAGCGGTTCACAGTTGTTCAGAGCTTCCAAACCAAAATAATTGAAGCCTAGTTGCTTCAGCTCAGGCAGCATTTGTTTCAGAAAATGTCGGTGCCCAGGTAAAATGTGCGACTCATTCATGATCAGGATCTGATGCTCTGCGGCTTGCTTCAAAATATAGCCTTTAGCATCAAAGGCCTGATACCTGCTTAGATCAAGCAAAGCTTCCGGACTGAGCGAATCAAAACCCCATCTGTCCTCTACATCATAA
>JAUIKE010000115.1 GCA_030430845.1 Bacteroidia bacterium
AGATGTAGAAAACATCAATGATTGTAAGGCGAATGCGCCGGACGGGCCATCGGAGGAAGAAATAGCAGAGCTATACGAAGACGACTGCGGCAGCGTGAATGTGAGTCGCACGATGAGTATGGAAGGGGAGGATTGTGAGTGGCAGGTAACCTACGAATACACGATCACGGATGATTGCGGCAATGAAGTATTGCCCAAACCAAGCGTAACCTACAGCGGCGGCGATAGTGATGCACCGACGCTGTTACCGGAAGCGAGCCTTCCTGAAGATATAGAAAACATAGACGATTGTAAAGCCAACGCACCGGACGGACCATCAGAGGAAGAAATAGCAGAGCTATACGAAGACGACTGTGGCAGCGTGAATGTGAGTCGCACGATGAGCATGGAAGGAGACGATTGTGAGTGGCAGGTCACGTACGAATACACGATCACGGATGATTGTGGCAATGAAGTGTTGCCGAAGCCAAGCGTGACTTACAGTGGAGGAGATGAGGATGCACCTAAGTTGAAAGTAGGAGCCTCTATTCCTGCCGGACTGCCGAACATCAATGACTGTCTGGAAAATGTACCGGAAGGTCCCACGGAAGAAGAGATTGCAGAGCTGTATGAGGACGATTGTGGTAGTGTGAGTGTAACGAGAACAAGAACTGTAAGTGGAGATGATAGTAATTGGACAGTGACTTACGAATATACCGTAGTTGATGATTGCGGTAATGAAGTAATGCCGAAGCCAACGGTCGTGTTTGCCGGGTTTGATGATGATGCACCTACTATGAAACCGGATGCAACATTTCCGGAGGATGTAGAAGGCATCAATGACTGCAAAGCCAATGCGCCGGATGGCCCCTCTGAGGAAGAAATTGCTGAGCTATATGAAGACGATTGCGGCAGTGTGAATGTAAGCCGTGAAATGGGTATGCAAGGGGACAATTGTGAGTGGACGATTACTTATATATACACCATTACGGATGATGCCGGCAATGAAGTAAGCCCTAAGCCAAGCGTGACTTATAGTGGCGGAGATGAAGATGCACCGACTTTATTACCGGAAGCGAGTCTTCCGGAAGATGTGGAAGGTATTAATGATTGTAAGGAGAATGCTCCCGACGGACCGAGTACGGCAGAGGTTGCTGCTTTGTATGAGGACGATTGTGGTGGGGTGAATGTCAGTCGTACGATGAGTATGGAAGGGAACGATTGTGAATGGAGTGTGACCTACGAATACACAATTACAGATGACTGTGGTAACGAGGTGAGTCCTAAGCCAACAGTGACCTACAGCGGAGGGGATCAAGACGCGCCCACCTTACTGCCGGAGGCGAGCCTTCCCAAAGATGTGGAGAACATCAATGATTGTAAGGAGAATGCGCCGGATGGACCAAGCACCTCTGAGATTGCAGCCTTGTACGAAGATGACTGCGGAGGCGTCAGTGTCAGTCGTACGATGAAAATGAGTGGTGACGATTGTGAGTGGATCGTAATCTATGAATATACCATCAAAGACAATTGTGGTAATGAGGTAAGCCCAAAACCGACTATTTCTTATAGCGGTGGTGATTCAAAAGCTCCAGAATTGAAGCCGGAAGCGAGTTTGCCCGAAGGTCAGTCTGGCATTAATGATTGTAAGGAAAACGCGCCGGATGGGCCGTCGGTAGAAGAAGTTAAAGCCTTATTTGAAGATGATTGTGGAGGGCTTTTCGTATTTAGAGAAAGAACACTTGTTGGAAATGATTGTAGTTGGAGTGTAACTTATGAGTACACTATCCAAGATAACTGCGGCAACATTGTTTTACCAAAACCTACGGTAATATATAGCGGCGGCGATGATAATGCGCCGACCCTGATTGCTCAGTCCGCCATACCTCCAGGCCAGTCTGGTATCAATGACTGCATGGAGAATGCTCCTAAAGGACCTTCGGAAGCTGAGATTGCTGCATTGTATGAAGATGATTGTGGTAATGTTCTGGTAAGCAAAACAACCAAAAGATATGGTAACGATTGTGATTGGACGGTAATTTACGAATACACGGTTAAGGATAATTGCGGAAATATCGTTTTACCAAAACCTACCGTAGAATACAGTGGAGGAGATGAAGATGCACCTACTTTGAAAGACGTAGCCTCCCTTCCTCCAGGTAATGATAATGTGGATGCTTGTTTGTCAAATGCACCTGATGGACCTTCAGAGTCGGAAATAGCAGCTTTGTATGAGGATGATTGCGGCAATGTTTTTGTCAGCAGGCAAAAGATCGTTTCCAATGACGGCCCAACCTGGACGGTAACCTACATTTATACCATTAAGGATAATTGTGGTAATACGGTCTATCCTAAACCGAAGGTAGAGTACAGCGGATTAAATGTACCTGACCTGACTTGTAAGGAAACCGGATATATCAAAACCGGAGAATGGACCGTTAAAATTACCGGAGGCTGGGTACAGAATATTGGAGATGTGCCTTCACCTCAGGTAGAGGTTTGTGTTATCCTATCGCCTGATTATACTTTCGATGATAATAACAATTATGAGATAGGCAGAATAGATCTGGAAGCATTGGCGCCCGGAGAATCCGGTGATGTGTCTGGCTTTATTGACTTCTCGCATTTGATCGGTGAGATCCCATACGGCACTTATTATATTGCCTTAGTGATAGATTGCGACAATGAATTGAAGGAGTGTGACGAATACAACAATATTTGTCCGTTCAATAAGACGATCACTTTAGAAGAACCCAAGTTCCCTGATCTGCTTTGTAAAGAAAATGGACGAATGACCTATGATGATTGGGACATCCGTATTGAAGATGCCTGGGTCACCAACATGGGCACGGCTCCTGCTCCTGCTACCACTGTTTGTGTATACCTATCTGAAGATGAAGACTTCACGGATGAAGATAATATTCTGATCGCGGAAAAAGACCTGAAAGCTTTGGCGATCAATGAAACTTACGGTCTGGATCTTTTCATTGAAATGATGAAACTGGATGTGGAGATCCCATATGGAGAATACTTCCTGGCTGTCGTTCTGGATTGCGGTAACGAAGTAGAAGAATTAAGTGAGAGTAATAACATTTGTGTGTATGGACGTAAAATTATTCTAGAGGCTCCGGACTTGCCGGATCTTATGTGTTACGAAACAGGTTTGATTTATTTCGACAGCATCCCTGTCGGAACGGATGGAGAAGAAATTGTTTATGAAAAGGACAAGGTGAAGTTATATATTGATGACTATCGGGTCCTCAACAATGGAAATGCACCATCTACAGCCACCCGGGTAGACGTTTACCTCACTGCTGATGACAGCTTTGGTGGACCGGAAGATCAATATCTCGGCTGGATGCCTGTTCCTGCCTTAGATCCTTTAGAGTCTGTTACGCTTGTAGATAGTTTTGTTGTGAGTACGAAGGATCTAGCACCCGGGGCATATTACATAGGATATGTGATCGATCCGTCGGACCAGGTGGAGGAGGAATCAGAGGATAATAATCATTGTTACCCTTATTCTCGCTTATTCCATCTCATTGAACCTTGGCTGGAATGTGCTTGTGCTGAGGCTACTGAAGAATATATGTGTGAATCTTTTGAAAAGTATCAAGCTGAGACATGGTTGTTTGGACAAACTCCTTGCTGGCAGCCATATGTGTCACACGAAGATCAGGGGAATCCGGCCATTGATGCCATGGTGAGAAGCAGCATTGGTACAAACGGCACCAAAGGTTTACGCGTGGATGAGGATGGACAGAATATGGTATTGTTCCTGCCAAATTATTCGACGAGCATTTACCGGACTACCTGGAAAATAAAGGTACCTGAAGACTCAGCAGCCTATGTGAGTATTTTGAATTCAGCAGTGGAGTTGACTTACGAGCCGACCCAACCTATACGTGGACTGCAATTCACATTTGGTCATACTACTGCCGGTAAAGGGCTGATCCTTGAAACCGGAACTGAGTTTGACTATCCGGAAGATGAGTGGTTTGAGGTAGAAGTTTTATTCGATTTCCGCTTCTTTTCTCAAATTGTTTGGATAAAAGTGAATGGCGTACAAGTTTCAGGTATCGGGCTCTATGCCGGCAGAAGTAAATTAGGAGCCATGAACTTTGCGGCGCCGGATCTACTTCACAATTTTATTGTCGATGACATTGAAATTGAAAAGCTGGATGCTGTTCCGGTGGAAGCCCTGAATGAACTTAGCGATCTTGAGCGGAATTCAATATCGACGCTTGCGGCGGAAGACCTGGATAAGCCAGATTCTGAAAATGCCGATGGCTTGAACCTGCCTGATATCAGACGGTATTACATCTATCCGAACCCATCATCCGGCCAGTTTAATTTGGTAGTGGGACTGAGAAGTGTTCAGGATGCAGAAGTATACATTTTGAATAGCATGGGACAGCTGGTGAAAATGTTGCCTTTTGACCAGGTATTGGACATCAATCAGCAAATTGATCTAAGCGCGGAACCTAGCGGATTGTATTTCATAAAAGTACAGGTCGGAGAGGAGTCCGTATATCAACGATTAATGTTAGAAAAATAACTAATTTGGCCCATGCGGGCCAAATTAGTTTAAGAAGTTGTAAAAAGTTATTTTGCAGGCCTGCAAAATAACTTTTTACAACTTCTTAAACTATGATCTATCAGGAATATCCAGTAAATCCGGCACTCCGTTCTTTTGTTCTATGTTATTGGAAGTTTGTGGGTCCACAGCTTTCCTCTCGAACACCTATCCAACACTTCATTGCTCCGGATGCCTGTACTTCCCTGGTATTTATCAGTAATCCCCAAATGGAATTCCGTTCTACGGCTTTGTTTGGCCCAACGAAATACATTACCGAAACAAGTATTTTCCCCCATTCACAAACAGTCGGAATTCGGTTTAAGCCAGGTTTTACCTCCAGCCTTTTTGAAAAGAGCGGCAAGGATTTGAGAGACAAAAACCTATTGCCGGCTCCTCCGTTAAGTGGTTTGGATTATCCGGAAGCGCTGAAATTAATGGATTCAGCCAGCGAATTATTCCATTATTTTGAATTATCCTTAACTGAAGTACGAAAAATTTATCAACCTCAGGCTCATGAAATGGTCCAGGAAGCCATCAGGTTGATATCAGTTGCCAGAGGAAATATCAAAATTGCTGAGCTGGTGGAAAAAATTCCTTTGAGTGAACGGCAGCTTCAAAAGGTGTTTAAAAAAGAGGTGGGCCTTTCTTTAAAAGAGTTTGCTGCGACCATCCGCCTGCGTTCTGCGATCATCAAAATGGAGGTCGAAGACGAATCATATCAGGATACCGTTTTTGATTCAGGGTATTACGATCAGGCGCATTTTATCAGAGACTTCACAAAGGTTTCCCGGATTTCCCTACCTGACTTTAAAAAATACATTAGAAATATTCGTCATGTAGATGTCGGACTTTGGTATTGAAGATGTTTAAACAACTTCATTAAGAATGACGGATTTTTACAATTATTCCTGCCTGTAGAAACCTACTTTTGCTTTGAATCAATCCGAAAACAATATGCAGTATTTAGTTAAACTGGCCATTTTGCTGGCACTACCTTTGATGTCCTTCGGACAGAACGAACCATTGAACCCCAAAATGGCTATGGAAAAACTATCCTTTTTAGAAGGCCAATGGAGCGGTAGCGGCTGGCAAATCGGCCAGGATCGCAAAAAACACAGCTTCACTCAAACAGAGGATATTTCTTTTGAAGCAAATGGAGAAGTCCTGCTGGTTAAAGGACTCGGCAAAACGCCCGATGAAACAGGCAAAGATAAAGTCATACACAGCGCCATTGCCTTGATCAGCTATAATACCCGAGAAGGGCATTATGATTTTCGGAGTTATGCAGCCGGACGTGGCGGAGGGAATTTCACTGGGAAACTGGTTAAAGAAAATCATTTTGAATGGTACCTCGAAACTCCGCAGTCAAAGATCAAATATACCATTACGCTTAATGAAAAAGGCCAATGGCACGAAACCGGAGAGATGGCCATGGGGGAAAATTGGTTTCAGTTTTTTGAAATGACTTTGGATAAACAATAAGCTAAAGAAAGCGGCCACCGGCCGCTTTCTTTAGCTTACTAGATACAACGCCAAAAGCAACACAAAAACAACCATCCCAATCACCATGCCCCACCATCCCCACTTTCGCTGCCTGGCTTTTTCTTCTTCTGTCAATGGAATAGGGTGGGGGTTGAGGCGTTGTTCCATGAGTACACCAATGGCAATACCGAAAGGCAGACCTAAGGCCGGCCCCAAGGCAATGTTACCCAGCATTAAGCCAATGGGAATACCTAATGGCAAGCCGATTGCAATGCCTAGCCCAATAAAATGCCCTTGTTTATATCTTGTTTCGTTGTTCATAATGTTGTGAATTATCTTAGTAAGAGGATTAAGCTTAGAACTAAATAGGCTGCAAAGCCCAGCATCATATATCGTCGCAGCATTTTTACCTGGGGATCTTCAGGTTTTTCGTACAAAGGCCCGTAATACGCAAAATAAAAGGGGACAAAAAAGGCTGTAAATTTGAGAAATAGTTGGAAACATGGATGTTTCATGATGTTGATTTTAATGCTTGATACAACAATACACTGCCGTCGATCAGGAATAGCACCAAAAGGAAATAGCCCAGGTAGTTTTTCCAGCTACCAATATCTTCAGGCCGGGCCCAGACGGTATTCATCAATCCTATTAACAGGAAGGTGAAGGTTCGTATGATCGTCCAAATTTTTTTTGAGGGCCTCATATGGTTTGCTAGTTTATGTCAAAAGTATGACGGTTAAAAACAATACGCCTAGTAGTACCAGTAGTACTGCAATCATCCAATTTCTTTTTCTTTCTTTCTGTAGGTAGTTGAGGTGCTGTTCAGCCGTGGAGTCTTCTTCAATTGCCCGGATGCTGTCAATGATATCCCCGATTTGAACCCTGTGGAACTTTTTTTGTGCTATATAGGAAAATCCAAATGCAGCGGCTAAAAAAGCATAGATTACCCAATCTTCAAAAGGGGAGGGCAAGGAGGCCCGTTCATATTTGAAGTGATAATTATAAAGAAAACCAGTATAAACTAGTAGAACGCTGGTCAGCGCACTACAGAAAATGAATGCCTGGTATTTGGTTTTCAGATAATGCAAATGTTTTTCTAAATGGGCGACTACGGCTTCATCAATATGGGGGGCGGGCAGTTTTTTTAGGATGTACCATTCCCAAACAATTAAGAGTACGATCAAAAGCATGGGGATGCCAACGGAATAAAGCCTTCCTGCAGAACTGATGATCCATAAATAGGCCAGGGTAACTATAAACAGACCTTTAAAACATATATCAAAAAGAATGGTCAGCCGACTCGAACGAAAGGCCCGGCTGGACTGCTTTTGCTTGAAGGCTTGAATATCCTGAAATGAATATTTACCTTCAGCAGACGGCCCACTGTACTTTGATTTCCAAATTTCTTTCACATTGAACTCTTCCATATCCTAAACATTTTCCATCATCAATGGCCTGAGTAATTTTTCAAGCTTTTTCTTCATCCGTACAAGCCGTACACTTACATTTTTTTCGCTGATTCCCATGATCTCTGCAATCTCACTGTATGACCTTTCTTCCAGATAGAGAAGAATGATGGCTTTTTCAATGGTTTTTAACTGATCAATGGCCCGATACAGCGCTTGAATACGTGTCTGATCGGTGCCCTCAGAAGAAGACGAGACCGGCAGTTCCGGAATCTTTTCAGGGAAAATCAGACGATTCCTTTTTTTCTTTCTCACCCAGGAAATTGCCGTATTCAGACTGACTCGATAGATCCAGGTTGATAATTTTGACTGCCCCTTGAAGGATGGAAGGCCTTTCCAAAGATGAATGACAATATCCTGAAAAAGCTCTTTTTTATCCGCTTCATTGTGGCAGTAGACATCACACACCTTTAAGATCAATGTTTGATGCTCTACGATGAGCATTTCAAAGTCTTTTTCTGTAATCTGCCTGGGCATGCCTTTGTGTTTGTTTTACTAGTTGGACGCTTCTAAGGAAGGGAAAACTACACTTTTAGAAATTTCTTTGTCCAGACCCTCAAATTACCTATTTTGTCCTGAATTTATTGATCACTACCTAATCACTGTTTATGAAAAAAATCATCCCGATCCTGTTTATTGTTGCAATTCTACGCCCGTTCAACCCACTCGGGGCACAGGTCGATCAGGCCGAAGTAGAAAGAATTATCACCGTCCTCGCCGCCGATGACATGATGGGCCGTCAGGCTTTTACACCTTATGCGGACAAAGCAGCGGACTTTATTGCCAAAGAATTTAAGAAGGCCGGTCTGAAAAAGTGGAATAAAATGGATTCTTACCTGCAGACCTTTCCGGTCTATTCTTTTACGGTTTCCAACCTTGATGTAACTACTGATGGAGAGCAGTTTGATCAGGTTTTTGCTTCCACCACCCAAAAAAGTATTAACTGGACCCAGGATAGCGGGGTTAAAAATGTGGTAGTAGGCAAAGATGACGACCTGCGCGATGTGTTCAGTCAGTACAGGCGGTCTGGCGAAAATGCCATCATATGGGTACATTCCTCTCAGAAGCAAAGCTTTTCCAGATATGCTTCCTTTGCCTCAAGAGGAGGCCGGACGCTTGACGTTGAAAGCCCCAATACGGTGGTTTATATACTTTCGGACAAGGCTCCAAAAGCCTATTCCATCAAAATGTCGGCCACAGTTGAAACACAAAACCTCTCTAACGTAGTCGGATACATCAAAGGAAAAAGAAAGGATGAATATGTCCTATTCTCGGCTCATTACGACCACATCGGAATTCGCCGCCCGGTTGATCAGGATTCTATTGCAAATGGAGCCAATGATGATGCTTCCGGCACCACGGCCGTTATCACGCTTGGCGAATACTTCAAAAAGCAAGGAAAGCCGGAGCGCTCCATTTTATTTGTTGCTTTCACGGCTGAAGAATCAGGGGGATACGGCTCTCGCTATTTTTCCAACCAAGTGGATCCGGAAAAGATCGTGGCCATGTTCAATATCGAAATGATCGGTAAGCCGGCTACTGATGGGCCGAATTCTGCCTGGATTACCGGCTTCGATAAGTCCGATTTTGGGCAAATCCTGCAACAATCCGTAGAAGGAACTCCATATAAGTTTTATGCCGATCCATATCCCAGCCAGAACCTGTTTTATCGTTCGGATAATGCCACGCTGGCCCGGCTAGGTGTTCCGGCTCACTCCATCAGCACCACGCCCATTGATGTAGACCCGGATTACCATCAGGTATCGGATGAGGTAGAAACGCTCAATATGGCGCATCTGACCAATACGATTAATGCCATTGCAGCTGGGGCCGTTAGGATTATTTCGGGGAAGGCTACGCCCTCAAGAGTAGATCCGGCCCAAATTAGGTAAAGATAGGTGTTTGGGCGGTCGGAGACCGCCTAAACACTCATCTAAGTATCTCTTCTAATTGATCGGCAGTTACATTTTTGGCGATGATCATTCCCTCCGGATCCAGTAAAAAATTAGCCGGCAGCGAAGAGATCAGGTAAAGACTGGCCAGGCTGTTATCCCGATCCCAGACCTGTGTCCAGCTAAGTTGATCCTTTTCCATGGCCTTTTTGTAAGCTGCTTCCTCCTCATCCCTGCTGATGCTGAGCATTTCCAGGCCTTTATCTTTCATTTTATCATACAGGATGACCAACTTAGGATTCTCTGCTCTACAGGCGAGGCACCAGGAAGCCCAAAAGTCGATTAGTAAATACTTACCTCGATAGTTTTCCAAACTGATTTTTTCCCCTTCCAAACTGAGCGTTTTGAAAGAGGGCGCTTGTGCTCCCTTTTGTACCTGGGCGGCTCTTTCTACTCGATTGCTGATGAATTGTGTCAGATGTGATTTGGGTAAAGATGCTTCGAAGGCGGTAGCCATTTCCTTTAGGAATTCAAAGTTTTTGTGATCGTCAAAAAAGCTCAGTGCCTGATAAGCCCTGGCTGAGGGGCCCATGTCCCGAACGGCCTTTTCTATGGCCGCCACAAATTCGATCAACAGCTCATCTTTTTGTTTTTCTAAAACTTCGAGCCGGGCCATATCTTGTTTTTCTACCGCCACCTCATATTCTTTTTTTAAGTCGGCAAAAAAGTGGTTATTGATCTCATCCATGGTTTTTCCAAAATCGGAGATACCGCCGGCATCGGATTGGGCGCTGAGTTCATTTTCCTCCATACTCAGACTAAATTTTCCAGCCCTTTCCACAGCAATTCTGACCGGTGGTTGATCATCGAGTTGGACGCGGTAAAAAATAGGTTCTTTGAATTGATCCTCATAAGTAAAAGTTCCGTTTTTGCCAATGTCCATGGTTTTAACCTCTGTATATTCCCTTTTTTTGTAATCATATCGAAGGATCGTGACTTGTTTGGCCTGAATGTCACGGGCTTCAAAAACAATGTCTTTTTGTGTAGTGCCGGTACAACTCCATACCATCAGCAGTGCGAATAATTGAACGAGTGATTTCATGTCAAGTGATTTTTTTTGAGCAAAAGTAGGAGAGAGGAAGGCTCTTGTCGTCCGAATGCGTGTATTCGAACGCTTTTTATTAGAAAAAAAGGTTCGGATTTGTGCAGTCAGGAATTCGAACTTCGCTTTAAGTCAGGCCTGAAGCTTACGAATCCCTTCGTTTCACTGCGGGCTTGGTAAGCTTCATTTTTCTTATCCCCCGACCGCCATAGCTCTAGCGAAAGCGGTACCCTGGCCCTTCTTATTCACCCTTCCCATTCGACCCTCGCCCTTTATACTGACTGGGCGTCATGCCCGTTTTTTTCTTGAAAATGGTATTAAAAGAAGATTTGGAATTAAAGCCCACCGCATACATAACCTCGAGTATGGTTTCTTTTTCATCCTCGGGATGGAGAAGTCGGTGTTTGGCTTCTTCAATGCGATAGGAATTGATGAAGTTGACGAAGTTCTGCTGATAATGGGTATTGATCAATTCAGATAACTTGCGTTTTGAAATGTGGATCGCCTCGGACAATTGGGCGATGTTCAGATTGGGGTCGCGGTAGGGATGCTGTTCGAGCATATATTTTTCGAGCAGTTCAATGAGGTGTTTTTCTTCCTGATCAAGAGCCACGGACTTTCTAACCTGACCTAATTCATCACTCAAATGCGCATCGTCATCGGTGAAGCCTGTAAAAATAGCGGCCTGTTGGAGGCCCTTGAAATACAGCGTATTGATAAAGGCCAGGATCAGGATAAAGACCAGGATGTCGAGGAAAGCATCGGGAATGTCCAGCATAAAAAAGGCAAAGGAGAATATGTCGGCACCGACTATAAAACAAAATAATATAAAGGCCCAGAACAACCAATCCAGACGCATCATCTCGGACCTGGAGTAGTTGTTTTTGACCACCCTTTGATATCGCCGGATCCTGAAAAAGGACAAAAGAATGTAGATCAGGATGCTGGCCACATAGGCTATGTAGATGCTCGGCCGACAAAAGTAGCCGTTGGTTACTATGATTCCGATGACAGACAGTAAAAAGGGAATAAAATGCAGGGCATTATTCTTTTGCAGAGAAAAATTCTTTTTCGTAACGGATTGGGTATACAGGAAGAAAAGAGGTCCGTACAGGAAGCCATACAAGCAGTTAATACTTTCGAAAAAGCGCCGGCCGATGTTCAAGTCTCCCAAAAAGATACCCAGCATTTGCCAGGCCAGGAGAATGAGAATCGTTCCCAGTAATTGGTGGCTGATCCGTTTGCCTTTTTTCTGAAAAAAAAGAAAGATGGCCAGCAGAAAACCCTGGAAAATGATGAGGACTTGTAGTAGGCTGTATATTGTAAAGGTCAAAGGTAATGTATTAAACAGGATTCATCCCGAATTTTCGGAGCAATTTACAAGTCGTTTGTTTTCAACCATTTAGACTTTGTTGTTCGTTGTTCGTTGTTCGCGATTAAACGGACAACGAGCAACGGACAACTAATTGAAAATCAAAGTTTAGTTGAATAGTCGTTTTTTCTACATCCTCTTTTAAAAAATAGGGGATGACTCATGTTTTTTAGTTTTGAATCAACTTCATCAACTCCTCAAACTCCTTCGCTTTCTCCGGATCGTTTTGCATTTCGAGCATCATAGACATCATGTCGGTCATGTCAAAAATTTTGTAGTCGGAGGAGAAGTCGAAAACCTTGTCGTCCACTTTTTGCTTTTTGACCTTCATTTTGATGTAGGTCTTTTCACCTGTTGCCAGGTCGGTCTGCTCTCCTTCCATGAGGAATCCTTTGCGCATAATCTCTTGCTGGATCCCGCCGCCATCCTGAGCGATGGCTTTTTCCATCATAGATGGCATAAGGTCAAAAACGGTGAATCCAAGTTCCTGAGTGATCCAGGCGACCAGGCTGTTCTCATCATCCTTGCCGGTTATTTTGGTGCAAGTATATCCATCGATGACTTTGGTATCTTCAGTAAGGGTGATATCCCATTTTTTTTCTGCATTAGTAGCGCCTGTTGCTATTTCCTGGCCGATCATTTTCATGGTCTCGGGCCCCATTTTCAGGCCAAACTTTTTGCCCTGCCGTTCGAACAGGGTCGTGACGGTTTCGGATTTGCGGTCGGAAAGAGTAACCACTTTGCCGTCTTCGGTATCGGCATCGATGAGTACCTGATCTCCTTTTATGGTAAAAACGAGTTCCATGTCCACCTTTTCGGTAGAGGTCATAGTAATGATGCCTTCAAAGGCCTGGGCTTGGGTAAAGGCAAAACCCAGACAGCAAAAAACAGCCGATAAAAAAAATGATTTCATGCTTAGAATTTTTTCGCAAAATAAGAAAATATATCGAGCAGGATTGGGGAATTCAAAGATCGAATCGTTAAGGTTTGTCCTCTAACTTTCACCTTTTTATACATTTTATAATATTTTGAATGAATATTTTTCCTAATATTGGACCTTCTTTTTAAATCAGTTCTAATAATTTTAATAAATGAAAAAAGTAACAGGGAGCTTAATGGTACTTAAGCTGTTTATAATTTTTCTAATTTCTTCATTTTCCTATTTAAATGGGCAGACCATTTCCTACTATTTTGAGAAGGACTACGTAGTGGAACCTGATTCAACTTTTACGGCATCTATTCAGGTCGACAGCTTTATCGATGTGGGCGGGCTTGGTATGTCGATCTGGTGGAACCCCGGTATTTTGGAATATCAGGAGTTTCAGTACCAGGGCGTGGAGCCTAGTGACATTGGTGGAATAAATGAGCAAAATGTAAGCGATGGGCGAATTGGCGTGATCTGGCTGAGCCCCTCCGCTGCAGAAGGTCTTACATTACCGGATAGTACGGTCTTATTTTCCATCGTTTTTAAAGCCATTGGATTGCCAGGTGACACGACTTCGCTTAGTTTTTACGATGCTCCGGTGCCCAGCGAGTCCTACAATAATGTGCCGGCAGTTATTCCTTCCGAATTCCTGAAAGGCTTTGTCCAGCTAAGCGGCAATACAAGCGCTGAATATAACAGCGCTCCTGAAAGGATAAAGCTGGATCCTCCTACTCCCAATCCATTTTCTGAAAACACACTGATTCAGTTTGAATTGCAGCAGGCCACTGAGGCCGACATTCGGATTGTGGATCAATTGGGAAGGCTGGTGTATAACAATCGGCAGTTTTTACCTGCGGGAAAACAAAGCCTTCCGGTTGCCAGGGATATGCTTCCTCAAGCAGGGACGTATTACTTCCTTATGCAGGCGAAGAATTTTCGGGTGACGCAGAAGCTGGTGTTGGTCGATAGATAAGATCCTGAGTAAACATGAGGGAGGCAGTTCGCCTCCCGCATGTTTATTCCCTCCATTAAATCAATGCACCCCGACACTCCCCTTCGTATACTCAAACACCTTCTCCGAATCATAACCGACCCCATCCTTAAATACCATTTCTACCTTTCGGAGGAGCTGAATGTTCTGAGTCGGGTCTCCATTAATGACCACTAAATCAGCCTTTTTTCCTTTCTCAATACTGCCAATTTCTTCATCCCGCTCCAGGTATTTTGCTCCGTGCAAAGTAGATACTTTTATGGCATCCTCTATACTAAAACCAGCTTGTACCAGTAATTCTACCGCTCTAATATTAGCAAACCCGGCTACTACACCGCCATAGCCGGTCGGGTCGGTTCCATTCATCAGCAAACCGCCGGCCTCGAAAAAGGCCTTTTCCCACTGCATTTCTTTTTTGAGTAAAGTAGCCCAGCTCATATTATCGGATGACTGAACGGCCGCCCAGGTGGTCAGGTATATATCCCGCATAGTTGGGTTCATGGCATCCAGCGCACGCTGCTCAATGACCGGCTGGCCTTTAGCGAAGGTTTCAAAAACGGGTAGGGTAGAGGTGACGGCTACTCCTTTATCCACTAAATGATCGATGAGCGCCTTCATCTCCGGTGCGTCCACCGCTAAGTTGATCATGGCTTGCTGTCGTGCATTGTTTTGACAAATGTCTAAAGTTCGGTCTTTGATGAAATCAGAGGCCATAATAAAACCGTGCTCCAGGTTGTCGATGCCGATGTCAGCTGCCTCGCGGAAAGAAATAGAACAGATGTGCCCTGTTACCTTTAAATTACGGGCATGGACTTCTTCGACCACCGCCTTGAGCAGATCCCGACTAATATCCTGGTATACTTTGAAAGAGGTAAAGCCCTCATCCGCCCAATAATTAACCAGTTTACGGGCCTCTTCCGGCCCTTCCGTTACTTTCATCATGGACAAACTCGATTGATCACTGGAATTGATGTAGGGACCGGTAATGTCCATCTTAGGCCCCAGGATCTCTCCTTTTTCGATCCACTTTTTAAGGTTTTGATCGGAATAGGGCTCTACACTTCCGGCAGTACGAATAGTCGTAGCTCCTCCGGCCAGGTACAATTTGGGAAAACTGAAGTCCATCTGATTCATATGGGACATATCTTTGGCCTGGGCGGGATAGAACATATGCTCGTGCATCATCACAAAACCCGGCAGCAGGGTTTTGCCACTCATATCCATTACTTCTGCTCCTTCCGGTATGGATACCTCATTCACGGAGCCGATCTCCTCAATCAGACCATCCCGGATGAGCACAGTCTGTCCTTCCTGTGCCGGAGCACCTGTGCCGTCAATAAGCGTGGCATTTTGAAAAGCAATGACCTTGGCCTGGGTTTTGATGAAGGGCTGGACTCTGGGACCGAAATCCTGTGCTACGGAGGATACCAGGGGCCCAAAAAAGAATACCAGGAATACTGAAAAGAGTATAACAAGTTTTTTCATAAGTTGATTGTTCAATTCAAGTGGCTATATTGCAACTTGAGTTATTTATCTAATGTATATCCATTACTGCTAAGTTCTTCCTCAGTCAGCTCAATAATATTGATGTCGAGGGTAATCGGGCTTAATGGTGTGTCGGTAGAATCTGTCGGGCTTGTGGCGATGGCATGTAAAACATCCAAGCCTTTAAATACCTGTCCGAAAATGGTGTAATTGCCATCCAGCCTGGGAATTCCTTCCTGGTCATGGACGATATAGAACTGGCAGCCTGCTGAGAGTTTTTCCGGATTTCCATCTCTTCCGGCCCCTACTGCACCATAAATGTGCTTGAGTGAATCCACAAACTCTGGTCGTAATAAATAGGGGGAGTCGCTGAAGCCTTCTGGAGTATCCGGGCAGCCACCCTGGATAACGAAACCTTCAATAACCCGGTTAAACGTCAGGCTGTCCCAGTAATTTTCATTGGCCAGTTGGATAAAACTTTTTTTGTGGATCGGCGTCTCCTCATGAAGCCAGAATAGCATTTCGCCTTGTGGCGTGAGGATCTGCCCTACTGGGTAGGTCGTTTCTACGCTGGGAGTAGAGCAGGAAATGGAAAAAAATATTATGAAAACGGCAAGGTGTTTATTCATCATTGAAGCTTATTGAGTTTTGTTGATCCGTCGTTTATCAAAACTAAGCAATTCCTTCATAATCCAAAGCAAATGTAAACCGCTAAGTACCAACCACTATAACTAAGAGCCCTCCGTAACTGCCAACAGCAGCGTTGTATGGTCTTTTCTTTATTCTATATCCAACACTTTTTTTAATTTTAAAAAGGAAGAATTAATCATAAAACATATACCTAGTATGAAAAAACTATGTCTACTACTCACAATCGGTTTTTTTAGCCTTAGCCTGAGCGCTCAGGAAAAAGAACTGCAATGGACTCCCGAATTCAGCATGCAATTCAAATCCATCGGCGGAACAGACCTGTCCCCTGACGGGAAATATGTGGCCTACACCGTACGCGAACCCATCATGGAAGGCGAGCAGTCAGAATACCGCACCCAGATCTGGGTAGCCGCAACCGACGGCAGTATGAACGTTCAATATACCAGAGCTGAAAAATCCAGCACCAGCCCAGCTTTTTCTCCTGACGGACAGCAGATCGCTTTTTTATCCGGGCGCAGTGGTAAAACCCAGATCTGGTTGATGCGCCTGATGGGTGGAGAACCGGAACAGCTCACTAAGTCCGAAACAGGCATTTCATCCTTCCAATGGTCACCCGACGGCCAAACGATCGCTTTCACTTCCAGCGATCCCGAAACGGAAGAGGAGAAAAAGGCCAAAAAGGAGAAAAGCTATGTGATTGAAGTGGATAAGAATTTTAAATACAGCCACCTGTATGCAGTAAAGTTGGAAAAAAATGAAAAAGACGAACGTCCTATACAGCGGCTGACAAGAGGGGATTTTGACATAGGGAGCTTTGATTGGTCACCGGATGGCAAAACCATTGTATTTGATCATAAGCCGGATCCCCGGATCAATACCAGCAGGATGGGATTTGATATCTCATTAGTGCCTTCTGATAGCGGAGCAGTGAAGTTGTTGGTCGGACAGGAAGGCAGCGACGGTAACCCCAAGTATTCACCCGATGGGAAATTCATCGCCTTTGTTTCCGATGGAGGGAAGCCTGAGCCGATCGGATTGGGAGATATGTATATCATTAAAGCAGAGGGCGGTAAAATGATGCCAGTCCCCCATACCCCTGATCGTGCTGCCGGACTATGGGGATGGACGGCTGACGGAAAAGGGCTCCTTTTCGGCGAAGCCTACCATACCAACCGCAATTTGATGATGATGCCTGTGGGGGATGTTTTAGAAGGGAAAGATGGCATGGGCAAAGCAAAAATGCTGCTTCCCAAAAAAGGCGTAAGCGGATCTGCAGATTACAATCCCAAAACAGGCCAATTGGCTTTTGTATATCAAACCACAGACCAACCAGCGGAATTGTATGTTTCTTCCACCAATGGCGCTAGTCCGAAAGCCATCACGAAGATCAATTCAGCCATTGAACTCCCTAAAATGGGCAAAACAGAAGTGATTAAATGGACTTCAAAGGATGGCATGGAAATCGAAGGCTTACTGACTTATCCCGTCGATTATGAACCCGGCAAGAAATATCCCGGTATTTTGCAAATCCACGGCGGTCCGGCCGGTGTCTTCACAGAATCCTTCACCGGTAATCCATCCATTTACCTGACCCAATATTTTGCCGAGCAGGGATTTTTCGTCCTTCGCCCGAATCCACGGGGCAGCAGTGGCTACGGCAAGGAATTTCGCTATGCTAATTTTATGGATTGGGGCTATGGTGATTACGAAGACCTGATGAGTGGTATGGATAAGATCATTAAGGACGGCCTGGTAGATGAAGACAAGCAGGTAGCCATGGGCTGGAGCTACGGCGGCTACATGACCAGCTTTTTAGTGACGAAAACGGATCGTTTCAAGGCGGCTAGTATGGGTGCCGGACTTCCTAACCTGATCTCTATGACGACTACCACAGATATCCCTGATTACCTGGTCGGTCACATGGGAGGGGAGTTTTGGGATGATTACGAGACTTATGAAAAACATTCGGCCATGTACCGGATCAAGAATGTGAAAACGCCTACTCAGGTCATTCATGGAGCCAACGACTTGCGGGTTCCCTTCACCCAGGGCCAGGAATTTTATGTAGCTCTGGACCGCTTAGGCGTGGATACGGAAATGATCGTGCTACCACGTACGCCACATGGGCCGCGGGAGCCGAAATTGTTAATGCAGGTAAGCCCCAGGATTATGGGGTGGTTTGAGCAACAATTGAAAAGGGTAAGGCCGTAGGTACTTATAGATTGGGATGGGGTTTTCAGCTAATTTAGTTATGTCTCAATATCACCCCTTCGGGTGAGAGAACCCATCCCAATCCCCCCTAACTTGCAGTTGAATTCAAAAACACAATTTTTTCCATTTAAAAAAATTCAACATGCAAAGCTCCAAAAATATTCTTCAAAAAAGCTTATTCTTTGTTCTTTTACTGGCTCTAAGCATAGGAAGCCACTTAAATGCACAGAATGGCGATAACCAGTACGAAAGCTTCAATTTCACCTTCAAAGGCTCCAAAAATACAACCAAAGAAAACTCAGCGGGAAAAACTTACGTCATCATCAGCGGTACCATGACCAATAACGAAACAGGAGAAACAGAAAATGTCAACATCGTTGCCGAAGCAGACGGCACCGACAGCAACAGCGAAGCATCTGCCACTGAAAAAGCAGAAGATTCTTTCTGGAAAAAGGTCAAAAACTTCCTCTTCGGCGGCAAAAAGAAAAAAGGCGATGGCGTTATGCTCGATGAAAACGGAATGGGCGATTACCGCCCCGGAGGCATGCCGAGCACCGGCCCCTGGAAAATGACCTTCCGCATGAAAAATGACGAAGGGATGTCCGCTTCCTTCCAACTGAATTACAGAGATGCCCGCCAGGCTGATCAAAGCTTCGAAAGAGATTTTCACCGCCAAACAATTAAACTTTAAAAATAACATGAGGCCTCCCGAATTTTTGAGGCAATTATAAAGCCATGCTTTTCATTCATTTAGTTTTTGTTGTCCGTTGCTCGTTGCTCGTTGTCCGCGATTAAACGAGCAACGGGCAACGAGCAACCAATTGAAAATCAAGGTTTAGTTGAATAGCCTATTTTATTAAACCCTCTTTTAAAAAATAGGGGATAACACATGTTATTTTAACAACATGACATCTCCTCCCAATACTTCTTCATACACTTCCCCCTGATCCTCGTAAGTAATTTGAATAACATAGACATAAACCCCTCTTTCCGCCGGCTCATCCATATACCTGCCATGCCATCCATCATCCGGGTTCAGGCTCGTAAAGATCAAGCCGCCCCAGCGATTAAAAATCTTCAAGTCGTATTCAAGGATCTGGTAGTTGGGATCAATATTAGGCAGAAAATAATCATTGATACCATCCCCATTCGGAGAAAAGACATTGGGAATGTATACATTGATCTCTCCACAGGAAGAGGCTATGACCATTACGGAATCCATCGAAACACAAATGCCGTCGTCATAGCTTAGCGAATAAAGACCCTCTTCAACTACGGTATATTCAGGCGAATTGGTGTTATCCTGCCAAGTGATCAGCCCACCGGATACATTGGGTCGTAGTATCTGCCGTTCTCCTCTGCATAAAATCAAAGAATCGGGAAGCCCCAGGTCTGGCGGCGCACTGTATTGCACCAAAATACTGTCTCTGGCGGTGCAGGAGGCCAGGCTGGCTTCTATCCAGTAAATCCCTGTCTGACTCACTGTTAAACTTGCTTCCTGAGTCCCATCCTGCCAGCTGAAAGTGTCATGGTCGCCCAGCGCCACCACTAATTCCGTTGATTCTCCCTCGCAAAGCATGATATCGGAGCCTAATTCGACCTCCGGTGAAAGACGAAGTGCTACCTGAATGCTGTCTCTAAAGGAACAGTCATTCCGGCTAATTTCTAACCAGAATTCGCCTCCCCGGTCAATGTTTTGACTGGCTATGCTGGAGCCGTTATTCCACAAATAGCTGTCTCCGAGTCCCTGATAGTCAAGTGTGAAACTCTGACCACTGCATAAACTGGTATCTGCGCCCAGGCTGAAAACCGGCAGAGGATTAAAAGTAATACTGACCTCATCCTGAGCGGTGCAGCCATTTTCAGTGACCTGTACGGAATAGCTTCCACTCTGACTGACCATGAGCACAGCCTGACTGCTGCCGTCCTGCCATTCATAGGTAGCAGTAGGGGTGGAAAAGGCATCGAGCTGAATGCTTTCGCCTTCACAGAGGTTTTGATCGTCTCCGAGTTCGACTTCCGGCGTTTGGAAGAAGGTCACTTGTAGGGTGTCGGAAAAGGAGCAGTTGTTTTGAGTGACTCTCAGCCAGTACTCCCCACCCTGATCGATGAGAAGAGAAGAGGCCGTGGAATTATCTTGCCACAGATAGGTGTCGCCAAGCCCTTCAAGATTTAGCGTAAAATCCTGGCCGCTGCATAAGCTGGTATCTGCCCCCAGACTAAATTCCGGCAAAGGATTAAAAGTAATACTGACCTCATCCTGCGCTGTACAACCGTTGTCGGTAACCTGCACAGAGTAGCTTCCACTCTGACTGACCATGAGCACAGCCTGACTGCTGCCGTCTTGCCATTCATAGCTAGCAGTAGGGGTAGAAAAGGCATCGAGCTGAATGCTTTCGCCTTCGCAGAGGTTTTGATCGTCTCCGAGTTCGACTTCCGGCGTTTGGAAGAAAGCGACTTGAAGCGTATCGGAAAAGGAGCAGTTATTTTGAGTGACTCTCAGCCAGTACTCCCCACCCTGATCGACGAGTAGGGAAGAGGCCGTGGAATTGTCCTGCCACAGATAGGTGTCCCCAAGCCCTTCAAGATTTAGCGTAAAATTCTGACCACTGCATAAGCTGGTATCTGCACCCAGGCTAAATTCCGGCAGAGGATTAAAAGTAATACTGACCTCATCCTGCGCTGTACAACCGTTGTCGGTGACCTGTACGGAATAGCTTCCACTCTGGCTGACCATGAGCAGAGCCTGACTGCTGCCGTCCTGCCATTCATAAGTAGCGGTAGGTGTAGAAAAGGCATCGAGCTGAATGCTTTCGCCTTCGCAGAGGTTTTGATCGTCTCCGAGTTCGATCTCCGGCGTTTGGAAGAAGGCCACTTGTAGGGTGTCGGAAAAGGAGCAGTTGTTTTGAGTGACTCTCAGCCAGTACTCCCCACCCTGATCGACGAGTAGGGAAGAGGCCGTGGAGTTGTCCTGCCATAGGTAGTTGTCGCCGAGTCCTGTGAAATCAAAAGATAAAATCTCTCCGGTACAAAGGCTGGTATCCGCTCCCAAATCAAAACTCGGAAGAGGATTGAATGAAATCAAGACTACATCCTGAGCAGTACAACCATTTTCGGTAACTACTACGGAATACTGGCCGGTTTGGGTGGCTAAAAAGATGGCATCGGTACTGCCATCCTGCCATAGGTAAGTAGCAGTAGGGCCTGCCCCTGCATTGAGTTCTTGTATTTCCCCTTCACAAAGGACCTCATCCTGGCCTAAATCGACACTTGGCAGCGCTATCCTGTTAATTCTAATGGAATCTTCCCGAATACAGCCCAATCGATTTAATTCGACGGAGTAGGTGCCGGGCTGCTGGACGTTTAGCATAGGAGCGTCGGAACCATCTTGCCAGGTATAAATGACCTCCGATAAGTTGGAGGTAGCGTCCAAAGTTATAGACTCACCTTCACAAAAACTCGTATCCGGCCCAAGTTCTACCTCCGCAGGCTGAACCGAAAAAACATGGACGGTATCAATAACTTCACACATATCTGCAAAAGTAACTCTGGCCCAATAAGTCCCTTCTGTGGTAATCGGTATCTCTTGCTGATCACTTCCTGTTGACCATTCGTAGGTTTCACCAGGGCTATAGTTGTAGGCACTTAAGCTGATATTTTCTCCAACACATAAGGGTTGATCCTGCCCTAGAAAGCCAACATCCACAAAGTCCGGCCGGTCTTCAAAGGTCCAGCCTGTATTACTGTTGTCGATATTTGTACTGTGGCTACCGGCAAAAAAGGTGGCTCCGCCGGCAGCGATCTGATCCTGCATTTGGATATAATCCCCCCGAACTTCCCCCGACTCCATTCGGATGGTGGCTTTTTGGCCGGGAAAACTGGATGAAAGCTCAATAGGGACACAGTTGTTTCCCAGTATCTGGAAGTATTGACCGATGGCTTGGGTAATGCCTTGTTCCAGTTGATAGGATTTGCCTGGAGCGAATAGCAGGCTGTCCATAAAATTAAATCCATTCATGTGGGCATTATTGGCAAATTCCAGATA
The DNA here is from genome assembly GCA_030430845.1 of Bacteroidia bacterium. GTDB lineage: Bacteria > Bacteroidota > Bacteroidia > Chitinophagales > Saprospiraceae > JANQPA01. Next base: position 22,181 of record JAUIKE010000115.1, read on the forward strand.
GCTGAAATTCATTGGATTGGCCAGCGTACTTGGAAAGAGGTCCTGTTCGTGAACGATCTGTGACAGGCCCAACTGCGACGAGAAAATAACTTTTGGAAGATTGACCCCGCCACTTCCAAGAATAGCTCCCATCGGATCAGTGAAGTTAATGGTGGCCTCGTTGAAGGTCACTGTAGAATTGGAACCGTTTGCGACCTTGAGCGGATAGGTGTTCCCATCAAAACCATTGGTGATTTCAACATAGGAATTCCCCAAACTTAATACAGCAGTGATTATGGGGTTTTCAAAGGAAATTCGGCCGGCGGATACATTTTGATCATTGGTGCTAAAGGTGCCGGCATTGACGAGCAATTGGTTGACTTGTAGCGCATCCGTGAGTGTATAATTGCCTGCCCCTTCAGAGGATATCGAGTTAAAAAAAATTCCGTTAGTTGTGATGGTTTGGGTACCTTCCCCTCTCATATGCAAGCCTCCCAGGTAATTGATCATGTCCGGAGACATACTGATGCTGCCATGAGCATATAGCCGGTAAAGTAAAAAAACAGGAGTGCCCGTCACATTTTGCCAGCTCATGTTTCTACAGAAATAGCCATTGCGATCCTCTCCCTCCACCATTTGTTCGATTCCGTCAAAGGAATTGGCATCAAAAATCACATCATCCAGAGGGCCGGGAATACATTCACCTCCCGAACCACCACTGCTCAAAGACCAATGAGCGGGATCTGACCAGTTGCCTTGTCCGCCTACCCAAAACAGCGTTCGGCCGCTACCTTCGGTAAACGTCCAGCCAGGGGTATTCCCCAGGTCTACACTCTGATCGGCCATGAATTGACCTCCTCCTCCAGCTTCTATATCACGTAGGATCAGAAAGCTTGTGGTTTGGTTGTTGGGACTATTGATCGAGGCTAACTGGCCGGGTATATCAGAGTTGATAGCTATGTTTCCGTTGCAGTCTCCAGTGGCTTGTAACTGATCGATTTGCTGGGTACGGTTAGATCCGAGGGTGTAGGAAAATCCAGGTTCCATGATGAGTGTGCCAATTTGATAGGCGCTTTGCAGGTAACCACCGTGCCGGAAGACAATGGAATCTATTGTGACCATTTGCCGTCCGTCTTGATTTCTGATGGTCAGTTCCTGCCCACTATTGCCGATTTTATGATAAGCCAGAGGAGCCGTTCCCTGATTCAGGAGGTCGCCTCCATGATCCCCAAATTCGATAAAAGAATTCCCTGCATCAAAAATTAGATTTTCGCTATTGATGTGCCATCGAGGGAGGTTTGCCGGGCTGAAATATCGGACGTATACATGCGAATTACCTAAGCTTAAACTTCTGCCTGGGTGAGCACCATTACTTTCGAATAGATTGAAAGAAAAAAACTGATTGTTCGTTATGAGACTGCCATAGTCTAAAGAAACAAACGTTCTGGTTCTGATGGAGTCCTGAAAGGTCCATTCTCCTCCTAAACCATTAAATTTTATGCTCCCGGCAAATTCATGATTGCCTGAAGTGATCGTGTGCCCCGAGGTGCTGGCTTCAAAAGCAAATTGGCCGAGATAACTGAATACCATCTCTGGAATAAAGGTCAGAGATCCGAAAAGATGAATAGCTCTGGTATCATCACTCATAAATTCCGGCATAAACTGAGCGCCGGTCCAGGTCATATCCCGGCAGTAAGCATTTTCTACATTAATGATGACGGTTTGTCCCGGAGCGCTAAAAGAGTTCTCATCAAAAAAAACATTATCAGCGCCACTCGGAATGCAGGCACCGCCGGGCCCACCGCTGGTAAAAGACCAATGGGCAGGATCATTCCAGTTGCCGCTGCCACCTACCCAGTACAAATTAGGATTGGCACGCGGGGGGAAGCTCCAGGCATCGTTGTTGCCAAGGTCGGCACTGTTATTTGCAGTAAAGGTGGCGGAGCCTTGTGCATGGATGTTTTGCATGCTTGCATACTCCACCGTAATGCCCGGGCTATCTGAGAAAAAAACTACCGGGCCAGGGTTCAGACGGCCGATTAAGGTGATTTGTTCAATACAATTTCCCGTAGCGGTTATGTTGTCGAATCGATAAGTCGTATTTCCGATGAAATCATACAATTTGCCGGGAGCTAGTACCAGGTTTGCTGCGTGAACATGCCAGTGAAAAGTGGCATTGCCTGCAAAACGGAGCTCATTGAAGGAGGTATTGTCGGTTCCGCTGGGCACCATAACGACATCTCCATCCGGATTCGAGAAAATAAGATCACCCCAGGTTTGTCCGGCAGATCCTGAAATGTTATAACCTACATCTGAACCGGTTACCTCCATGACAGATGTGCCCGGATCTATGGCCATCCCCGTCCAGTTGTCATGAATTTTGACTGCATCATAAGCAAAAAACTCTCCGTTTAAAGTTCCGTATATATTATTTCCGGTAACCGTGATTCTGGAAGCCCCCAGACTTAAAGAAGCCCTGTTTTGGATATCAATACGAAAATACTTGCAATCAATATTCTGGCTGTTGGTGTTTAGATCTCCATCCCTAAACATAAACAAGCTATCTACCTGGATAGCTCCCTCTAATATCCAGCCGCCATTTCCTTCAAAAACGGTGCTTTTTCCCATAGGGAAGTTTTGGGTAACTACCCTGGTGTTGGGAACAGCCGTACGAAAATTAATATCCCCCTGAAAATCAAAAGTCATATTAGGAATGAGGAGCAGGTCGCCAAAAATATTCAGTGTTCGCTGGTCATCAGATTGAAAGACTGGCTGATTGCCGGCACCGGTCCAATCCATTTTTCTACAAAAAATGATATCGGTATTGATCGTCACTACCTGATTAGTCCCGGTGAAAGAATTGGCATCGAAGTAGACATCATCGTCGGCAGAGGGGACCACGCTATGGGTAATGACCCCTCCGGAAGAGGTGGCCCAATGGGAAATATCCGACCAGTTGCCGGAGCCCCCGATCCAGTAGTAGTCTGCTGCGTGTGTGGAAAAATAGCTTAAGAAAAATAATGGAAGAATAGTTAGGAAGCGACTCATTGGTAAAATAGGGTTTTAGGAATTTAGGTTTTGATTAAAGTGTAAGTAGAATCTTGAATTAAGCTGGTGCTCTTAGATCTGAACATTGAAAATTGAAAACTAAGGTTCAAATACCTTGAGAATAGTAGCGACGCTAACGGCTAAATGAACTACCATATTTTCTTATGTACAAAGAGTCCCGGCCATACGGCCCGCACGGGAGGGACGAAACATTGGTAAGGGGTTGTGTAAAAAGGCCGAAGGACTTTTTACACAACCCCAAAGGTCATACAAAGCTTCATGGAGCCCCAGCGGGGCGGCACATATGCCTGGCCACTGTCAGGTGTACCGCCCCGCTGGGGCTCCCTTGAGATGAGGCCATCTTTGTCCGTGGGCTGACGCCCACGGTTACCGATATTTCGCTCCTCCGGAGCTGTTTAAATAGAACTTAACAGTCCTGTCCTCGGCGATGGATTTTTTCAAGATTCCACCCACAGCTTAATATAATGCTTTTTATAATTTGAATAAAGCGAACAGAACCAATTTAACTCACCTTCTTACTCATCAATTGCCCATACACCGCAATCAACACAAAACAGGCCAGCGGCAGAATAAAGGAAAAGTTTACCTCCGGAACACCCAGGATCAGGGTGTCGGTATAGCCTTCTCCTCCAATATCGAGTATGGACCCCTGCAAGGTTGGCATCAAGGCTCCTCCTACGATGGCCATGACCAGCCCGGCCGCGCCGATTTTGGCTTCCTCTTCGTGCAGGTCTTCCAATGCAATGCCATAAATGGTCGGAAACATGAGCGACATACAGAACGAAATTCCTACCAGGGAGTACAAGCCTGCTTGTCCTACTATAAAAATAGTGCCAAGGGTAAAGATAATGGCAAGTACGGATAGAATGGCCAGTAACTTCCCAGAATTGATGTATTTCAGTAGGAAAGTACAGACGAAGCGGCCCACAAAAAAGATGATAAAGGCCACAAACTGGTAGTAGCCGGCCGTTTCATTATCAATGCCAATCCCTTCGGCGTATTGGTAAATGTAGGTCCAGCACATGATCTGAGCACCTACATACAGTACCTGGGCGAGTACGCCCAAAGAATACTTGGGCTTTCTGACTAAAGAACTGAGGATCTGACCAACACTGCTTGACATGCTATCATCCTTGCGTTCGGGCATTTTATTCACGGCAATGAGCACGAAAATACCGATAACCACCAGCCCGAGTGCCACATAAGGGTCACGAATGGTCATGAGGTCGGCCTGGCGGATGGCGGCCTTGGCTGATTCATTGAGGGTAGAGAAATCTACGTCGTCAGATTGCAGGCGGCGTAACACGAATTGCTGAGCGACCAGCAGGCCTCCGATCAGCCCGAGTGGGTTGAAGGCCTGGGCCAGATTGAGGCGTTGGGTGGCTGTTTCTCGGGCACCCATAGACAGGATGTATGGATTGGCGGTCGTTTCCAGAAAGGCTAACCCAAAGGTCAGTATGTACAGGCCTAGCAGGAAAAAGACAAACTGCTGAGTAATAGCGGCCGGAAAAAACAGCAAGGCCCCGGTAGCGTATAAGGCCAGTCCGATCAAAATACCGACTTTATAGGAATACTTTCGGATAAAAAGGGAGGCGGGCAGTGCCATGGTGAAGTATCCTCCGTAAAAAGCTAACTGTACCAGAGAAGCCTGAAAATTATTCAGTTCCAATACTTTTTTAAAGGCTGTTACCATTGGGTCGGTTACTGCATTGGCAAAGCCCCAGAGGGCGAATAGAGAAGTGATGAGGATAAAAGGGATCAGTACGGATTTCGAAACTACCGGTGTGTTACTCATGATTTGTGGTGAATTGTAATAGGGTGTCCAGGAAAACGGTTTATTAAATCAGGATAAACATAAACAAAAAAGGAGATTTACAGGGATGTTGGGCTAAAATATTGTTTACCTTTATTTTCCTAACATAACCTATTAAAGTTAACTTTCAAATCGCTTTTTTAATCAT
>JAUIKE010000346.1 GCA_030430845.1 Bacteroidia bacterium
TAGGTGATATCATCTACAAAAAGTTTCTGTAGCTTTTCATTTAATTGTCCAACTACTCTGGGAATTACAACATTGATAACATCTTCTCTAATCTTTTGAAGCATCTTATCATCCTCATCAAAATCGTCATGTTGAGTAGAAACTACAATAGTATCAATGCGTTGAGGAACATTTTCATCCGAGTATTCAATGGTTACCTGTGCCTTGGAATCCGGGCGTAGATAAGTCATAACCTCTCCGGCTTTACGGATTTCGGCCAGTTCTTTAAGGATTTTGTGCGAAAGGTCGAGCGCCAACGGCATGTAATTATCTGTTTCACTGGTCGCATAACCAAACATCATTCCCTGGTCTCCGGCTCCCTGATCTTCAGGGTTGGCACGTTCTACACCCTGATTGATATCTGGTGATTGTTCGTGAATAGCAGACAGTACGCCGCATGAGTTAGCCTCGAACATATACTCTGACTTGGTGTAGCCGATTTGTTTGATCACTTCTCTGGCGATGTTTTGTACATCCAGATACACTTCGGATTTGACTTCTCCGGCCAGTACAACCTGCCCGGTAGTAACGAGGGTTTCACAAGCTACCTTAGAAGAAGGATCAAAGGCGATAAAGTGATCTACTAATGCATCCGAGATCTGGTCAGATATTTTGTCGGGATGACCTTCGGATACAGATTCTGATGTGAATAAATATGGCATTGATTTAATATTTTGATCGCAAAAATAGAAATAACTCTCAAAACTCCGGCACCTCTTTTCGATTTTAATCAATAAGGGACTTTTTAAGGTAGGGGTATTACTTTGAAAAGTAGACAAAAGCCCATATGGGGAGGCGGACAAAAGCGGACAATCCCGGACAAAAGCGGACAGTTTTGATATGGTAAAAAAAATAATTTGTAACTTTCGGTAGTGACCTGATGACTCCAAGTCACCAGGTCACTACCGCCTCCGCTACCGGATCTCACATATAAACATTTCTCGTATATTATTTTTTGTATGTATAAACCCCCTCAATTGGTCCCCCACCTGGACAGGGCCGACTCCTGCAGGCGTACCGGTATAGATCAAGTCGCCGACCTGGAGTTTGAAAAACTGGGATACGTACACAATGATGTCATCAAAAGAAAAGATCATATTCTTTGTATTGCCCTCCTGTACTTTTTCTCCATTCTTCTCCAGGTGGAATTCAATGGCATTGCGGTTTACTTGATCAATCGGCAAAAAGGAGCTGAGCACAGCCGAGCCGTCAAAGCCTTTGGCAATTTCCCAGGGCTGCCCCTTTTTTTTGCACTCCGATTGTAGATCACGTGCGGTAAAATCGATGCCCACTGCTACCTGATCATAATAAGTGGAAGCAAATTCTTTTTGTACATGACGACCGTTCTTGCATATCTTAAGCACCACCTCGATTTCGTGATGCAGGTCTTTGGTGAACTCAGGATAATAGAACGGCTTGTTGTTGACCAACAGAGCAGAAGAAGGCTTCATGAACACGACCGGCTTGGCAGGGACAGGATTATTGAGTTCTTTGGCGTGTTCGGCGTAGTTTCTGCCGATGCAAATGATTTTCATTAGATATAGGCATAGTTAACAAGGGATAAGAAAAAGTCCGGAGGACTTTTTCTTATCCCTTGTTAATTTTTAAAATTTTACATTCATCAAACCAGCCAGGTCCTTTACCTCCTTGAGCGTTTGCTGAGCACGCTGGCGAATAATGGAGGAAGAGTATTTGATCTGGTTTTTGACTTCTTTTTTATTGCTGTTGAGTTCTTCTTTTTTGGCTATGAAGCGCTGGCTTATTTCAACCAGTGCGTCGGCCACGGCATCTTTCAGGTCGACATATTTGAGCTGCCCACCTTCATAATCCTTCATCAACTGTGCGTGAGCCTCCATTTTTTCGCTGGCTTTAAGCAGTTCAAACAGGTTTTGAACACCTGGGCTCATTTTTCCTTCGGGCGTGTCGCCGGTATCGGTAACGGCCGAGCGAATTTGTTTGCGAATGCGTTTTTCATCGGCAAAAACATTGATATAATGCTTTTCACCAGCACTTTTGCTCATTTTTCGGGTTGGATCAGCCGTGGACCTTACCTTTGGCACTTCAGTGTACAGAGATTCCGGAAGCACGAAGTACTCTTTACCGACCTGATTGTTAAAACGCTGAGCAATATTACGACTCAGCTCCAGATGCTGTTCCTGATCTACTCCAACCGGGACATAATCAGCTTTGTATATCAGGATATCGGCGGCCTGCAGGACTGGGTAGTCCAATAGGCCTGCAGAGATAAAGCTATCGGCTCCCAATTCTTTGTTCTGAGCACTTTTATCCTTAAACTGCGTCATGCGGGTCAGTTGGCCATAAGAAGTAAAGCAGTTGAAGACCCAGCACAATTCCGCATGTTCGGGTATCAGAGACTGTATGAAAATAGATTCGGGCTTGATCCCGGTGGCAATCAGGTTAAAAACGAGCGCCCAGGTATTCTCCCGGAGTTTTTTAGGAGAATAAGGCATCGTCATGGCATGATAATTCACCACGCCATAGATGCAATCGTATTGATCTTGCAATTCAACCCAATTTTTGATGGCGCCGAAATAGTTGCCAAAATGCATATCACCGGTAGGTTGTATACAGGAGAGGATCTGTTTTTTCTTTTCCATTATTGTTGAATTAATCAAAAGCAGCAATCACAGATATTTCGACATTCACCAACTTAGGAAGGTTGGCTACTTCCACGAGTTCGCGAGCTGGTGCATGCTGTTCGTTAAAGTACTCGGCATATACTGCATTGATTCTGCTATAGTTGTTGATATCACTTACAAAAATAGAGCACTTGATCACGTCTTTGAAAGTGAGGCCGGCAGCGTCCAGGATAGCATTGATATTTTTCATGACCTGGTGCGTTTCGGCTTCGATATCATCCGTGACCAATTGGCCGTTTTCCGGGTTGATGGCGATCTGTCCGGAGGCGTACAGGGTGTCGTTATGGATAACGGCCTGGTTGTAAGGGCCGACGGGTGCAGGAGCCTTATCTGTGTTGATAATCTTTTTCATGATGAATGAGGTATTAGATGAAAATATAAAGCGGTCAAAGGGAAATTTTTCACTTTGACCGCTCCTAAAAAAAAGTCGAATAAGACCGTACGGCTTTATTTGACTTCATGCTAAATCTCGTCTTCTTCAGCAGCTTTGATAAGCATTTTTCCTCTGTAATACAGATTTCCCTCTACATCGTAATAGGCGCGGTGCATCTGGTGTCTTTCACCAGTGGTGCTACAAGTGGTCACCGTAGGAGCACTGGCCTTATAGTGCGTTCTGCGCTTACGCTTTCTCTGCTTGGATATTCTACTCTTAGGATGTGCCATTATTTAATTTCTTTATAATGTAAAAAATGTTATTCTTTTCCCGGATTAAACTTTTTGAGCTCTTCCCAAATGGGATTGGCCGTATCTTCGGGCTCGGAACTTTCTTCGGATTCGAGATAATCCAGCATTTCCTGGTTACAGGCAGGCTGTTCATCTTCCTCACAATTATACACCTTAATAATCGGTATGGCCAGTACGATAAACTCATAGATAAACTGAGCCACATTGATTTTGGGGATTTCAGGATTCACATAAATGACATCGGCTTCCTCCTCTTCCTCTTCCAAACTAAACTTTACGATCAGGCGCTCCTGACCTGAAATTGGAAGATCAATAGGAGCCAGGCAGCGGTCACATTCAGTTTTTACAGTCCCTTCAAAGTCGAAGGTGAACACAAACATGTCCGTGCGCTTGTCAAACGTCAAATCCAGTTCTATGTTACCTTGCCGGACGGGCGAATCTTCAAACTGCTCTAAAAACTCCCCTCCAATACTAAAATGAAATGGATGAATGCCATTGCCTAATCCTTTGACAGGAATCGCATACTCTATTAAACCGTCCATGTTAAAAGAACTTTTTAAAAAACGCACGCAAAGGTAGGAAAATATCCTCCAATATGCCAGTAATTGTACTATTTTTTTCCTAAAAGCAATATGAAAAGCAATATGAAAAGTTCATACTTTTAGAATATAAGAATGCGTTTCAATTTGGTATTTTTACCGCTTTAAATCAAACAACTTCATCTTTTATCAAAAAATTTAACTGATTTTTAAGCAGAATGGTTCAGCTCGATAAGAAAAAAGCAGAGCATTTAGAAATTCGTTTTTATGGTTTCAAATAATAAAATGATGAATTCGTTTGAAATAAATATATTTGATTGGCTATGTGGGGAGTGAAAAAGCCTGACAATTTGTACGCTCGTCTGCTCGGGCAGGCATACAAATGTATAATAAAATCGTAGCTGAAATTTGATCCCTGAAACAAAAGTAATATGAAGTACAAAAACCTTAACTATCCATATTTAACCCTGGTAGCAGTTCTGATAGCTTTTTTGAGCTCATTGGTGGGGGCGACCTATGGCCAAACCATACTGAAGCCGGGAGATATTGCGGTGGTTGGCATTAACACGAACTTAAGTGGCTGTGGCGGTACCGGCGGAGAAGACGAAATCAGCCTGATTGCTTTCCAGGATATAGAGCCTGGTACCGAAATTCACTTTACTGATAATGGCTGGCAACGAGTCAATGCCGGCCAATGGGGAAATAGTGAGGGCTTTCTGGTAGCCCGGCGTTCGGCTAATGCACCCCTTATTCCCGCAGGAACTCAAATCGTTTTTCGATTTATCCCCGTTCCCGGTAATGGCCAACAACCCGTCAGTGCTATTTTACCCGATAACA
>JAUIKE010000116.1 GCA_030430845.1 Bacteroidia bacterium
GATGTTAATATCAACCAACAATTCATTGATTTCCATCAGTTAACAGATTCGGTGAATAGACATCCTACAGTTTTAGGAAACAAAATCAGCTATGATTCTGTGGCTTCCTTTTATAACTATCCCGTTGGGCTTACGCTACCATATCGGCTGAATCATCTCACTTTTTTCTTTTCGGCATTGGATTGGGCAGCTCCTCACAAAATAAAATATCAATATAAAATAGACGGGCTCGATCAGCAATGGAGTGAGCCACAAGCAGAGCCTTTTGCCGATTATAGAAACATTCCTCCTGGTGAACATATCTTAAGAATTAGGGCCATGAGTTCCACTCAAAAATGGGGAGCTCCTGTTGAGTACCGTTTCAGGGTGCGCCCTCCATGGTGGGAAACAACCGCAGCCTATCTCTTTTATGGGCTTTCGGCTATTGGGCTTATTTGGCTGGGCATAAATTGGAGGTTAAGATATATGCGCTTGAGTTATGAAAAAGACACCGCAGAAACTAAAGCTCGGTTAGCCGCTGAAGCTAATGAGGCCAAATCTAACTTTTTGTCAACTATTTCGCATGAATTGCGCACTCCCCTAACTTCCATTATTGGTTTTGCCAAAATCAATAAAAAGAATTTGAAAGAAAAAGTATTACCCAATATTCCAGATGATCATAAAAAAATGAAAAGGTCTGCCCAGCGTAATTTCAGCAACCTGGATATCATGATCCAGGAGGGCCAACGTCTGGCAGACCTCATTAACGAACTACTTGACCTCTCGAAGATCGAATCTGGTAAGGTTGTATGGAAAATGGAATCCGTACAACCTAATGATTTGATCCAACACGCCATCAATGCAACTTCATCACTGTTTACACAAAAAACAGAGGTCGAATTAAAAACGGAAATACCTAGCCCCCTTCCTTCCGTTTCAGCAGATCAAAACAGGATCCTTCAGGTTCTGATCAACCTCATCTCGAACGCTGTTAAGTTTACAGAATCGGGCCAAATCTTAATTGGTGTAGAGGACACCAAGGCTCAAACGGAGGAACGAGTCACTTTTTTCGTTCAGGATTCCGGAATGGGAATCCCTAAGAACTACCTAGATCAGGTATTTGAAAAATTCAAACAAGTCGAAGATCATCAATCCGGAAAGCCTAAAGGTACAGGCCTGGGACTCCCCATATGCAAGGAAATACTGGAAGCACACCGGGGAGAAATCTGGGTTGAAAGTGAAGAAGGAAAGGGTAGTACTTTTTTCTTTACTTTACCTACAATTGAGAAGGAAGTTATTTGAACTTTTTATTAGGGCTTGGGGTTGTGTAAAAACTCAAGCCCTAAAGAAAAATAAATCTAACAACTCATTCATTCACCGATCTTTTCGCGAATACGTGAGATACCATGTATTCACAAACGATGTTCCCTTCCACAGTCTCCGTCCGGCTGTTTATGAACACGATATCATCCGGCTCGTTTTCCCGGTCCAATGGCACGGTTGACAATTCCTCTACATAGGCATAGCCCACGACCACTTCTCTGCCTACATATACGTAGCCCTCCGGTGTGGGAGGAGGTACCAGTAATTCTTCAGGAATGATCGGACACATAGAAATATCTCCCAGTGGAGGATTCATGGTAATGTCTGCATAGATTTCATAGGCACCATTGTGGCGAGCATAAACTGTAAAGGCATGCTGGTAGATTCCCAGCTCGTCTACCTGGCCTGGATAAATGGTAATGGTTTGATCATCTCCTCCGGAAAGGCTAACGATACCAGGGCTTTCATTCACCACATTCAACGGAACGGGAACGCTCATTCCGTCCAATCCTTTTACGACAATCGTGATTTCGCTTTTTTCTCCCCGGCTGAAAGTGGTTTTGTCGGCCATCATATCGATGCTTAGCACATTGGTTGTTGCCTTCTGAACTTCATTGCCCTCTACGACCAGCACTGTTAGTGGCCCTAAAATATCTTCGGGGCAAACGAAAAAGGCTTCTCTTGGGGATTCGGCCAAAATAAAGGCCGGCCGGTCTCCAACTTTGATCCGGGTATTCATCAGATCTCCGTCGTAAACATGGCTTCTTGAAGGCACCAGGGATCCTTCTACAATAGCTCGAGGAATAGTCAGTTTATCTGAAAGTAAAGCGGCAGGGCCCTGTTCAGCCACGCTCATTTCTTCTATCGCCACCGTTTTCCCTTTTTCATCCTTTAAAACAAAATGGAGTACACCTCCTGATATGGCAGTCGGTATAATCCAGTTGAAAAAATCTTTATCGATGGTAGCTGTATTATCCGGCGCTTCCTGTACTTCCATAACGTATCCCTTTAAGGCTGCTTTGTTCTTTTCCCATTGGCGATCGTTTTTTCCGGCGGGTTCTGCCATTACTGTACCCGAAATTCGATCTCCCTTTTTCAGCATATTTGGCAGGTAAACAGAAACTTCACCTCGATCAGTAGTAAACGTGGTTTTACGAAGCCCCTCCTTGGTTTCGGTCTCCACCTGTGCAAGCGCGCTCATCTGCCAGCATAAAAGGACAGCGATGAGCCAAACGTGTGTTATTATTTGTTTTCTCATGACCCCTGATTTTAAGTAAATAAAACCGGCTGACTTTAGGAAAAAAACGGGGGATACAGCATGCAAGTGAGGTTGGAATATTCTAGGTGGGTGTATTCTAGTATATTAAAAAAATTGGAGATCTTACAATGATGAAAGTCATTGTAATAAACATGAGACATCCCGAATTTTTTAGCTGATGACCAAAAGTAGATGCTATCCCGATTTTCAATCGGGAGATGCTGTGATGCTATTTCGTCCGCCTGTGGCGGACTCCCGATGCTAACGATTTATACTGCTAAGTAGAAAAAAGGGCTCCATTTTTAGATAAAAAAGTCGCCAGTATCTTTCACCTTTGGTGAAACAGCATCACAGCATCTCCCGATTGAAAATCGGGACAGCATCAGTTTATTGGATACCTTTCGAAAATTCGGGATGATTCATGTTTATTTTTTATTATACAGTTTTTCTCCTGCTGCTTCGAACTTATCCCCCTTTATCCAATAGGGCTTCTTATTCCAATTACCGATCAATTCAGCTGCGCGGATGTAGGACTTCCAGTATTTGTGAATATAATCCAGATCAACGGTATGAAATTCATCGTTGGGCTGATGATAATACTTGGTGATCCGTTCGTCATAAGCGGTCATCGACATTTTAAAATTAACGGCCGGTACGCCGGCTGAGGCAAAGCTAACCTGATCAGATCGCTCATAGTAATTCTGAGAGGGCATGCGATCACCAATTACACCTAAACCGACTTCAGAGGCCGCCTGAAATACCAGCGCATCGATGTTGGTGCGATTGGTATCCAGAAGAGTGACAACTTCTGTATTGGTGTAGCCGGAGTTATCAATATTAAAGGCAAAAACGGTTTCTTCGAGTGGTATTTTAGGGTCATTCACATAATATTGGCTTCCCAGTAATCCTTTTTCCTCTCCGGTTAGCGCAATCACTATGATGGACCTTTTAGGAGGATGCTCACCAAAATATTTAGCGGCATTGATCAAGCCGGTCGTTCCAATGCCGTTATCCCGCGTACCATTATAAATCGAATCCTGACCGTCTCCCTTTTGAATGCCGACATGATCGTAGTGGGCACACATTACGATGTGTTCCTTCTTCAGTTGGGGGTCGGTCCCTTCAATTTTACCGACGATATTAAAAGCTTTTACCATTTTTTTATGAACCCCTTTAATCTTAACAGAAAGGGCGCTTGAGGCACTGCCCTTTAACTCCTGCACCAGTGCATTCGTGGTATCGCGAACCCAGAGGTGCGGCAATCCGGCTTTTTCTTCCGTATTAATCTCTCCTACGCCCAGGCGTTCCCTGTTAAGGTAGTTGACCAGTAGCTGCCAGGGGATACCCGGCCCAGAGCCAAAAATCTGAACCAACCCCTTGGCACCTGCCTGTTCCAAGGCTGTGATCTGGTCCTGGTTTCTCAAGGCGGAACGAGGATTCTGGAGTACAGTAAACACCACCTTACCTTTGACGTCAGCAGATTCGTAATCCTGGAGATCTTCGAGGTATACCGCAGTTGTTTCCAGTGTTAGGTTTCCGCCGTTGAGCATTAACAGGTCTTTCCCGTTTTCAAAGTCTTTCCCAAATATGGAGACAGTAGCCTCTGAGGGAGGTACCGCGCTGTGCAGCGGAACGCGCTGGAGGTAATCGCCCTCCTGGTCGCCTAAGGGTATCAGGCCTGATCGGCGGAATTGTTCGGCTATGTATCGCCCGGCAATGAGCAGTTCTTCTGAGCCGGTATTACGGCCCTTTAATTCATCGGAGGTCAAAAACCGGAGGTGAGATTCGGCTTCCAGGGGATCGATCGTCTGATTAATCCGGGCCATCTGGGCATTCAGTGCTTGGCTACCAAGGAGACCTAAAGCGAACAAAAACAAAAAGGTGAATTCTTTTTTCATAGTATAATTTTGGTTTAAATCTTTTGATCCTTCTAAATTAAAATTGAAGTTGTTTAAATATGATAGGAAATTTCAAAATGAGTCTCTTTTTTTAAGGACTAATACTGCTGCTGTACTCCATCAAGAAAGTCCGAAAATCATCCACCTCGATCATATTCCCGCCCACATATCGGATGGTATGCGAATCGATCCGGTCCACTATAGACAGGTATTTCAATACTTCCACAGGGCGATAATTTTTGAAGGAGATATCTAAGGAGACTTCTCCATCAAATTTTACCGGCTTAATATTTTTGGCATTTTGAACGGCCGATTTAGCTTTTTCTTTGATCAACTTGACTGCTGCTCCCGGCGTCATGGTTTTGGCCGAATGAAAACCATAGGCTTCTTTTACCACGGCCGTTTCAATATTGGGGATGAGTTCTTTCATTTCTGCGGTGGCGACATTATCTCCGGTGATCAGGATAACGGGCACCCCAAATTCACCGACCAGGTAAGCTGCATAGGTACCTTCGCTCATGGACTGGCCATTCAGTTTCACATCCGTTAGGCGGGCGGAGGAGAAAGTATGGGCTCGTACCCCTTCTTTGTTAGTTGTAGAAGAGTGATAACCGATCATCATGACCGCATCAAAGGTATCGTCTATACCGCCCATCATGCCGAATCGACGGGGCCAGGAGCGTACGATCTCAATATCATCCGGAAATTGCTCGATGAGCAGGTTCTGGCCGTTGCCGTGAGAGTCGGCTACGACGATCTCTGTAGCACCTGCCTCGCGAGCTCCTTCAATGGCGGCCAATGCTTCGTTGGTGGTGAATTGGCGGAAGCGGCTGTATTCAAAGCCGGACGGGCCTAACTGTTCACCGGTGACGACTCCGGCGATGCCCTCCATGTCGACGGCGATGAGGACTTTAAATTTGTTTTGGGCATTCATACTTAATGTAGTAAGTATTAAAAAGGTAATGACAAACAGGTATTTGGGCATGCTTGGATGATTTATGTGTTTGTTTCTGCCAAATATAAGTTTTTCTTTCGATAGTGAGACACGTCTTATTTAGACATGACATGTGGGTGAAGTCAAAACAGAATTACTGACTATCAATGAGTTAAGACATGTCATGTCTTGAAGCGAGCAGGCTGAGCCTCCAAAATCAACTCAAATATTTGCTCATAAACATCCTCCGCCTGTGGCTTGGAAAAATAATCTCCGTCATCCGTAAAAGCGGGACGATGAGCTTTAGCTGCAATAGTAACGGGTGCAGAATCTAAATACCGGTACCCTCCCTGTTTTTCCAAAACCTGCTGCAACATATAGGCGCCGGCGCCTCCCGGTACGTCTTCATCCAGGAAGACGATTCGGTTCGTTTTTTGCAATGATTTTAAAATATCGTGCTCCAGGTCAAAAGGCAATAAGGTCTGCACATCTATTAATTCCACAGAAATCCCTTTTTTTTCTAATAAAACCATCCCTTCCTGCGCCACCCTAACACAAGACCCGTAGGTCACCAAAGTCACATCCTCTCCTTCCTGCAGCACCTCAATTTTCCCCAATGGGACAGTGAACACTCCAATATTTGACGGCAGTTTTTCTTTCAAGCGGTAGCCGTTCAGGCATTCGATCAGGATGGCCGGGTCGTCCGACTGAAGCATGGTTTGATACATCCCGGCAGCCTGCGTCATGTTTCGCGGAACCAATACGTAAATCCCCCGCATCGAATGCAGCAACATACCTATGGGCGAACCGGAGTGCCAGATCCCTTCCAGGCGATGGCCACGCGTGCGAATAATGACCGGAGCCGACTGCATGCCTTTGGTCCGGTATCGGATAGTAGCTACATCATCCGTCAGTGGAGCGAATGCATAGGCCAGATAATCCAGGTATTGTAACTCGGCGATGGGGCGCAAGCCTCGCATAGCCATCCCCATCCCTTGCCCTACGATGGTCCACTCTCGAATGCCCGTGTCAAAAACCCGGTGTTCTCCATATTTTTCCTGCAAACCGCTAAAAGCCTGGTTAACACCACCTATTTTGCCTACATCCTCTCCAAAGGCCAGCAGTTCGGGATATTTTTCCAAGGCTTTATCAAAAAAGGCAGTTAATACCTCAAAACCATTTATTTCGCTTGCATCCTCTGAGTATTCTGCGGGAACGACCGGAACTTGGAGCCCCGATCGAGGACCTTCACTGTACAGTTCGGTAGAATAATGCTGATGGCCCTGATGCTCTATTCTTTCAATCCAGGCAGCTAATTGGTCAATGCATTCATGATTTTCTCCGAAAAGATCCAGGTGTAAGCGCCTTGCTTTTTTCAGCATATGGCTAAAAACAGGGTGGATCATATTTTCAAGTTCTTTCCTGTAAAGAGTGACTTGTTCCTTTTCAATCCCGGCTTCCAATAATTGGTCATAAATTTCCAGCAAGTTCTTTCTTTCTGCTTCGATGGGCTTGCGAAAGAGGCTCCAGGCTTTCTTACGGGCAGCACGGGCTCTTTTTTGGGCATTTTCTTTGATCTCTTCTATTTCGTCCTGATTCGCAATGCCTTCCTCCAGGATATACTCCTCCATTTTTTTCAAGCCGTCAAATGCTGCTTCCCATTCCAGTCTTTCTTTCGATTTGTAGCGTTCGTGAGAGCCGGAAGTAGAATGTCCCAAAGGTTGGGTACATTCCTGAATGTGAAAAACTGCGGGGACATGGTTTTTCCTGATTTTCTCTATCCCCAGCTGAAAGGTCTTAGACAAGCTTTCATAATCCCAAGCTTTTAGCTGGTAAATATCTATTCCTTGACCTTCTTCATTTAAACGGAAACCTTCCAGTACTTGTGAAATGCTTCCTTTCGTTGTTTGGTATTTAGTGGGAACGGAGATCCCATATCCATCATCCAGAATAACAAATGCAATCGGGATCTGCATCACACCGGCGGCATTCACCGCTTCAAAGAAAACGCCTTCAGATGTGCCGGCGTCCCCGATGGTACAGAAGCACACTTCATTGCCCTTATTTGATAAAGGAGTGTTATGGAGTGCTTTATTTTCCCGGAAAAATTTTGACGCGTGCGCCAGACCAATGGCGTGCGTGAGTTGCCCGGCCACCGGTGCCATGGGAGAGCTGATATTATATTGATCTTTGAGTGCTTTAAATGCTCCATTTTCATCCACAAAAGGCGTGATGTAATGATTGCTCATCTGCCGGCCACCGGAATGAGGGTCATTAACTGCATCGCCATAAAGGGTGGTAAAAAAATCCTCGGGGCTGGCCACCTCTTTAGCGAACATAAAGGTCTGGTCGCGGTAATAGCCCGCGTAAAAATCTCCTTTTTGAAAGGCTCTGGCCATGGCGATCAGCGGCAGTTCCTTACCCGAATTGCCGGCGCCGAACTTAGCCCGGCCGGTATGAACCTCTTGCCGGAGCATCCGGCTGAGGGTCCTGCTCAGGTGCGCGTGATAAAAATCGTGGAGGATGTTTTGTTTGTCTGTTTTGCTCTTCGTTTTGGATGTTGTTTTTTTCATCACAATTACTTGGATGTATTGGTGGAATCCCAAAATAGGGATTCGAACTGATTTATACTTTTTTGAGGAAAACCGAAATCTGTTTTTTTACGATTTGTTTCTCGTAAACAATTCAGGATGTGATGGGCACAAGGCAAATTTCCTGTGAGTGGTTAAAGCATAAGCATCTCCTATTTTTTAAAAGAGGGTTTTGAAAAACAGCAACTTGACTAAACCTTGATTTTCAATCAGTTGCCCATTGCTCGTTGTTCGTTTAATCACGGACAACGGACAACAAAAGCTAAACAACTGAAAAGGCAATACTTTATAAAGTACCTCAAAAATTCAGGATGATTCATATTTTAACCCCATCATGTAGGGAAATTCATTCAATTGTATGCTTTATCCCAACTTGAGCTAAATACTTATTCACATTGAATAGGGCCAGATAGATTCCGCAAGAATCGTCCATTGTTTACCGACCAATACTCCCAACTGCCTCCCTGCCCGCTTTTCCAGTCTGTTAAATCAAAGAAAGAGCGGCCATCGGGATGGCCCTTCACTTTATAAACCCAAAGGGCTCGGCCACCTTTGTTCCAACTGAAAGGCCGACCTTTCTCGCATACTTCCGGCTGAAGGCCTTCTAACTGGCAATTGAGCTGGATAAAAAAGGCGTGTCCGTTAACTTCCGGGCTACGACCATAAACAAAGGCCTTACCGGAAGGCGCTATACAGACGGCGGTTTTTTCATCACAGGCGATGCCTTTGATATCTTTTCCGATATCTGCATAGGCCCGGCCCATAAAAACCACGTGCCTCCCCTGACGATCGCGGCGGCTATAATGAGTATCGGTGATGACATTGCTCAGAACAGGCAGATCAAAAAAGGGGGAATTCTCAACTGTCAAACTTGAATCGAAGGGGTTGGCGAGGGCTTCTTCTGAGCGAATCGTCCCATTTTGGGCCGAAAAATAAACGCCTCCCAGAACTGCCATCCCTGCGCTGGTTCCGCCGATCACTATTTTACGATCCCGGATACCTTCATTGATGAGGCGGCTAATGGGGGTGTTTCTCCAAAAGTCTACATACTTCCATTGATTACCACCGGCCAGCCAGATAGCTTCTGCTTGTTGTATTTTTTGATGAATGTATTCCTCCTCGGCTGCATCTTTATTGTTAAAAACGATGGTCTCTACAGAATTCACTTCAACGCCCAGCTCTTCGAAAAGGTAGTCATTATAGCCATCTGATCCACTAGCTCTCAAAACCAGTACATCCCCTCCCCCAGCTTTTTGCAGGAACCAACGCATGGCTTCATCGCTTTCTGATGAGCCTCCCATCAGGCAGATACCGCCCTGAGCTTGAGTGACTTTATCCTGTTCGTTTCCGGTAAAGTAGGAAGTATAAGACTGCGAAAAAGTAGCGATTGGGAGTGCTGTTATTAGCAACACACAAAGAATAGGTTTCATCTATGATCAATTTGGAGGGAAAAGTAAGCAATTTTCTTCTTTAAAAAGACCCCGGAGGGCCTGGCGGTGGAATCTCATACGCCCCCCGCCCCCCCTGGCCGGACAAGCTTGCAAAACCTTGCAAAAGCGGACAAAAGCGGACAGTTGATTGCTATGAAATCAGGAAAGTTGTAACTTTGTGGTGCAGAAAGGGCCGTTAGTGACCTGGTGACTCCAAGTCACCAGGTCACTAACGCACCACTCCAATTTTTTACGGTTTTCTCCTTTTTACTGACACAGGCGGCATATCCTTCACCAGCATATTCAAAGCAGCGATTTCCTCTCTTACTACTTTTTCAAACTGCTCAACTGCTTCTTCCACCTCCGATTTTAACTCCACCGTACGACCTTTTTGGGAAGAAGTCGGCTTAGCCGTAGCTCCGTCAATAGCGTAGGCAAGGGAGCTGATCTCCTCACGAAGGCGCGGACGCTGGCGGTAGTTCATGTGGGGAGGAGGGCGTGTCCACTCATTTTTGAGTGCCTCCACCTCTTTCCAGGCTTCTTCCAAAGCCGCCATTACTTTTTTATCATCCGATTCTTCTACATTCTCCAACCTTTCTTTTAAGGCCTTTAGTTGAGATAACACATCCTCTGAATTATTTAACAGCTCATGCGTTTCAGATAATAAGCCTTGTAACCTCTGAAGTTCCTCGTATTGAGCCTTATAATCATCTTTTGACATATCGACTCTTGGATCGGCCTTCACATCAAATGTAGATTTTTGCGTTTGTCCATTTACTCTTAGGATAGCGGTATATTCTCCAGGCGGAACCATGGGCGCCCAGTCGCCACTACGCCAGCCTCCACCAGGATTGTGCTTCCATTTGGTACCGGCATCTGCTTTCAGATCCCATACGATCCTGTTAACACCCTCCTTACATTCTTTCTCCGTAATCGTTCTGACGAGGGTACCTTCGCCATCGAGTATCTCTACTTTTACTTCTTCCTCAGGTTTGTCTGCTACATAAAAGTTGACGTAAGCTCCATATTCCGGATTCGGCGCTACATAAGTACGCTGCCCCAGGTTTTCGATCCGGTCATACATGTGCCAGCGCGTAGTATTGCGCACCGGGTACAAGTGGACATCCTTTTTTTGAGCAGCCGCTAATTCCGTCAGAGGACGGGCATCATCCAATATCCAAATTCCGCGTCCGTGGGTACCGACGATCAAATCCCTTTCACGGGGATGAACACGCAGGTCACGTACAGAAACAGGAGGAAGATTATTGTTGATCCGCGTCCAATTGGCTCCTTTATCCCATGACATATACAGACCGCACTCCATACCTGCATATAATACATCTTCCAGGTGCGGATCCTGACGGATAACTTTCACGTAATCATCCTTCGGTAGGCCGTTAACGATTTTCGTCCAGCTCCGGCCATAATTCGTGGTCATGTAGGCGTATGGCGTGAAGTCATCGCTGCGGTGATTGTCTATGGCTACAAAAGCGGTCCCGGCATTATGTTCAGAGGCATGAATTTTTGCAATCCAGGAAAATGCAGGCAATCCAGGCAGATTTTTATGAACGTTCGTCCATTTTTTCCCGCCATCACGGGTAACTTGCAAATTGCCGTCATCGGTTCCTACCCAGATAACGCCTTTTTCCACAGGTGATTCGGCAATGGTCAAAATACTACAGTGAAACTCTGCTGCTGTGTTGTCCTGGTAAACAGAACCTCCGGAAGTTCTCTGTTTACTTTTGTCATTAGTAGTCAGGTCAGGGCTGATCTCTTCCCAGTTGTAGCCCCGGTCGGTACTTTTGAATAAAACATTTCCTCCGAAGAAAACCGTGTTCGGATCATGCGGAGAAATGTGTATGGGCGAATCCCAGTTGAAGCGATATTTATGGTTTTCAATAGCATCCCCTGCAGATCCGGTAATTTTCGGGTAAGGGTGGATATTGCGAACGTTGCCTGTTTTTTTATTGACGTGGAAGATCACCCCACCTTGCAAATTGGCATAAATCTCGTGTTCACTTCCTGGAATAGGCACGGCATAATAGCCGTCGCCACCGGCCAGTCCTTTCCAGTGTCGCTTTAAAATACCCCGACTGTGCAATGAATTAGAGGGTCCTACCCAGGTACCATTGTCCTGAAGACCTCCATAAACATTATAAGGCTCCAGCATGTCGATGTCCATTTGATAATACTGCGACAACTCAACATTATTAATGATATCAAAAGTAGCTCCCGCATCGTAAGAAACCTGGTAGCCTCCATCACTTCCACTAAGAATACGATTGGAGTTCATGGGATCTATCCACATAGACTGGTGATCTCCATGAACGTCCTGGGCAATGCGCTGAAAAGTTTTTCCTCCATCGATGGATTTCATCAAACGGCCGGAAAGGGAATACAAGGTTCGGTGGTCGTTGGGATCAACCCGAATGTCACTATAATAAAAAGGACGGAAATTAACATTCGGATCGTCGTTCACCATGGTCCAGGAATTTCCGCGATCATCGGAGCGGAAAAGGCTTCCTACTTGTCCTTCGAATTCAGTAATCAGATAAACCGTATTAGGCTGACTTTGAGCGACCTGAATTCCAGGGCGGGCCATATCTACATCGGGCAGTCCATTCATAATTTTCTCCCAGGTATCTCCTCCATCCTTGGAGCGGTAAACGGCTGTTTCCTTCCCTCCATCGTCAAAACGCCAGGGTTTGCGACGGAAAGTCCACATTCCGGCATATAAGATTCTTGGGTTTGAAAAATCAATATCCAGGTCAGAACAGCCGGTATCTTCATCAATGTAAAGGACCTTTTTCCAGTTTTTCCCCCCATCGGTAGTACGAAAAACACCTCTGTCTTCATTCGGGCCCCATTCGCGGCCCAGAGCGCAAACGCAGGCCACGTCCGGATTATCCGGATGTACGACAATGCGTTTGATGCGTTCGGTGCCTTCGAGGCCGATATGCTCCCAGCTTTGACCTGCGTCGATGGATCGGTACACGCCATTTCCATAACTCACACTATTTCGGGGGTCTCCTTCACCGGAGCCCAGCCAGAGCACGTTTTTATCAGAAGGGGCCACAGTAAGCGCCCCAACAGAAAACACCCGTTGATCGGTGAATAATTCATCAAAGGTTACCCCTCCGTTGGTCGTTTTAAAAACGCCTCCATCGGCTCCGGATACGTAATAAGTGGAAGGATCTCCGGGTATACCGTCAATATCGGTTACACGTCCGCCCATATTGGCAGGGCCGATAGCACGCCATTCAAGTTGTTTGATAGCCTCCTGGACCGATTGGCTCATCAAAGGGATGGCCAGCAGAGCCAGGAAAAAAGTCCATACGGTTCTTTTCATAATGGTACTGTTTTTATAAAAAAATATTTGGTCAGGCTAATACAATGCCTGAAGTTGAAAAATAGAAGGATAGAGAAGGAAATAAAGCATCCTTCGTAGAAATAGGTCCTACATGGAAAGTTGTCAGGTGTGAGAATTGAAAATAATAAATCAGGGGCAAAAGAAGAATCTCTTTTGGGAGGAAGGCACCCAAAATATACGAAGGCAGATTTTTAAGGGATCAAGCCAAAAAAATGACAGAAACTTTTAATTATCCGGGACAAAAACGACGGCTTTCACCATTTTCTCCGGATTTAATATACCTTCAAACGACAGGGCATATTGCTCTTGTTCCTGAGCGGATAGGATCCTCTCTGGAGAAACACCTCTGAATCGGAGGTAATCCACCACGGCACGGACCCGGCTATTGGAGAGTTGCCGGTTAGCATTTTGGCTCCCCTTTGAGTCGTTATGTCCTTGAATGGCAACTACCCGATCGGGATTTTCCTGAAGGTATTCGAATAATTTGTCCAACTCGGCATGGGAATCTACGGCAAACTGAGTGGTCCCGGGCTGGAAGAGGATACCTCCTTTTACTTTTTCAGACGCATCCGCAAACAGTAGTTTTTTGATACAAATTTCATGATTATTGCTCAGGCGGCCCGTAGCGGCCGTCACGCCCCAATAGACCACAGGATTCCCTCCAAAGATGCCATTGACGATATCAGCGGAGAAAGCCACTTTTTGATCATTATCCAGAAAAACCTGGAGAAGGTTTTCGAGGGGGTCCCAGGTAATGCGCATAATATGCCGTTCGCCGTCTTCCAAATTACCCACTTTGACCGGAGGTACCAGGCTTGCATAATGATGAGTTTGTCCATTAGCCATCACGGCGATGTGGTCTTCTTCCGGATCGGCCAGGTGGTAGTTGAGATAAGTATCAAATTCGATCCCCAGAGAAGGTCGAAGTCCCGAAAAGCCCATCCCTTCTCCTCTCCAGCCGGTAATAGCTACCCTGGGATGAAACACAAAAACGATCCCGTCGGCGCCGTCGAGGTCTTTTTTACCAAAGACCAGGCACACTTCCATTTGAAAGGGGGCCGACAGGTCAATGGGTTTTTTATACCAGGCTGAACCTGAAACGTATTGAAAGTCGGGAACCAGGCGGATGCATTGATCATTCACTTTGGTAGCGGTTCCGCTGAGCTGGAAGTCTTCGATATTGAACTGAGCGGCCAGGGGACAGGCGCAGAAAAGAAGGAAGCATATTTGAAGTAATCCTGCTTTCAGTAAATCCATTGGAAAGTAATTTAAGGGTGTACAAAAAAGGCGATAATCAAGTTAAGGAAAATGCGGAGGTTCAACAACAGCGGAGGGTGGCTTGTTTTGAAAAAATCGCTAAACTCAGACCTCAAAGGTTTCGAAACCTTTGAAGTCTAAGACAACCCTTCCAAAATTCCCTCGTCTTTTACACAAAAAGATGCATGGAACTACATATCAACCTTTACAATATTTTAATCTGCTTTGGTATGCTGCAAAGCTTTATTTTTGGGATCACTCTTTACGTAAAAAGCAGGCTTCACAATGGTTACAAACACCTCGCCATAACAGTGATCATTCTCGCCCTTTACCTTGGCTGGGTGTTGAAATACGACTTTGGCTTCCAGGCGATGGAGCCCCGCTTACAGCACCTTCCTATGGTTTTGATCTGGGGGATCGGCCCTTCCTTTTACGCCTATATCCGTTATCAACTTGGCCGGCCGTTTAAAAAAAAGGAGCTTTTCCTGCATTATCTTCCCGTTCTTATTGAGTTGATCATCTTCCTATTAGTACATTATCTTGTTTATTTCCATGTGGAATGGGTAAACCGGCAAGAGAACATTCTTGGGTTCTTTTGCAAGCATCATTTCGGCATTGACCACATCATCGGATTGATATCCATGTTTGTTTATCTGGCATGGTCCTGGATTTTAGTGAAATCATTTCCCGGAAAAGGTTCCTTGTTGCCTATAAAGTTATTACTATTTGCTTTTGGTTTAATCTGGCTCGTTTGGCTACCCTATACCATTTACGACACATTATATTTCAACTTTGGATTTCCTCCATCCAAGTTTTATCTGTTTTATCTCATTTTAGCAATATTGAGTTATATGCTAGGTTTCATAGGTTTCAGGGTTAAAAAAATGCAGCAACAAAATTCAGATAAAACATGGACCAGGGAGGACGCCCGTGATCTCGATAGGCTGATTAATTATTTGGAAAAAGAAGAATGTTATCTGGATAGCAACTTAAATGTCCAGGTTTTGGGAGAAAAACTAGGATGGCATTCCAATCGAATTTCATTTTTAGTAAACAAGGGCCTTCAGTGTGGTTTCAGAGATTTCATAAATAAATACCGGGTAGAGGCACTGAAAGAAAAATTAACCAGTGCTGATAACTCGATGTTTACCATATTGAGTCTTGGATATGATTGCGGATTTAATTCAAAGGCTTCGATTAACCGGATATTCAAAACCCAAGTTGGGCTTTCTCCTCATGAATTTCGGAAAAATAGTACTCAAAATGCATTTTGAGGCGATGAGTAAGCCCTAAATCAGTAGGATTGTGGCAAAAACGAATGAAACGAACTCTTTTCACTGTTTTTGCCATCCTAATAATTCTGCACACTGCCACCAGTCAGGGTTTTATTGGAAAAAAAGAGACTTCCGTCTTTAAAAAAGAAGCCGATCAGCTTATTGACCGGATCAAACAAAGAGGTTTGCTGAATGCTCACATACTCGTTGCGCAGAAGGACCAGATTGTTTATGAACGACAAGTCGGATTTGCTGACCTGGATCAGAAAACACCCTTTAGCATGGACACTAAGTTCCGAATAGGTTCCATTACTAAGTGTTTTACGGCTATCAGTTTTTTACAATTGCAGGAAAAAGGGAAAATTGATGTAATGGACCCAGTCGCAAAATACCTTCCTGATTTTCCGAATGGAGAAGACATTACTTTGCATCATCTTTTATCCCACACATCCGGACTTGCACGAGACGTGCGTTTTGACTTTTCATCTCCTATAACAGTAGATGGATTATTAGAAAAAGCGGACCTCAAAACAAGTCGGTTTGAACCAGGTTCTAAAATGAGCTATTCGAATGTCGGCTATTTAGTGTTGACTAAAATCTTTGAGAAAGTGACAGGGCAACGGATAGAGCAGTATTTCCAAAAAAATATAATGGCCCCTTTAGGCATGAAGGATACGGGACTGGAAAAACCGGATGTCCAATATGCCAATTTTGCAACTGGATATAAACTGGATGCGGATGAGCAGGGAATCCTCAGTATTCAAGAAGCTGATCCAATATTTCATGAAGTATATCGCGGGGTCGGGGCGCTGTACTCAACGCCGCAGGATTTACTGAGTTTTGTTCGGGCACTGGGTAGCAGTGAAATTTTATCAGAAGCCTCCTGGAAAAAGATGTTTGAAGGCTATGGCCGGGCGGGTAATGGATTGGATTACGGATACGGCATGTTTGTCTATCAGGACGAAGAAGAATTAAAGCTTAATCATAGTGGCAGGATAAATGGCTTTAGGGTAGGATTTTTGTATAACCCGAAGCAGGATTTATCTATCCTTTTTTCCGGTAATCATGACTTAGCGGAAAGAGATGATATATTATTCAACTTTGATCGTATCCTCAGCAATGAGGCCTTTAAAATGCCTGTGGATCGAAAATACAGATCACTCCCCAACAAAAAAATCAAGAAGGTACTCGGAAGGTACAAAGCGGAAGACTTTGAGTTTGAAATTAAGATGATTGGGGATCAATTGGTGGTAGTTTCTCATGGAGACCCTCCCACGCCTTTACTCCCCGCTGATCCCAACATTTTTTATGCCTTGTACTACGACCTGGTTCTAAGTTTTGAATACGAGGGGGGAGGGCCTAATAGTGGAGAGTGGAATTACCGAGGCCAGGGGGTTAAATTTAAAAAGATTGAATAGGAGAAATAAATATTAGATAGAGAGGGAACTTTTTGAGGGAAAATTTGGTAAGCAGAGCTAGCTAAGCTTAGACCTCAAAGGTTTCGAAACCTTTGAGGTCTAAGCTACAACCCAATAATACTACCCTGTCCTCCCATATCCTCTCTTGTCCCCCCACAGACGATTCTAGAAATTTCACGAACAAAATTCCACTAAATCCATTATTTTTAGAAAGAAAAATTTACTGCCCATGTAAAGAACACTCATTCCATGAATACTCACTCACTTGCAATGACCCTTCTACTGGCCAGCTTCCTTACCCTTTTGGCCGGCTGCCAAAAAACAGAATACCGACTACCCGATACGATCTCCCAACAAAGCCTTGACTTGGGTACCCATAAGGTGGAAACTATCAGCATGGGTAGTGGCGAGCATACCATCGTATTTGAAAACGGCCTGAATACCCAAATGACTATCTGGGCCCAGCCGGGCATCTTCGAAGCTGTTGGCAGCCAGGCACAAGTAATCGGATACAACAGAGGAGGGTATGGCCTTTCCGAAGCAGGGCCGGAACCTCGCGACATGCCTCGATTGATCAGTGAGCTAGATCAAGTGATTTCAAGCTTGAGCGATAATGAAAAAGTCATTTTAGTCGGCCATTCCCTGGGCGGAGCCATCGCCCGAGCCTATGCAGTTAAATACCCCGAAAAAATTGAAGCCCTAATGCTGATCGAAGCAACACACGAAGATTGGCTAACACTCACTCAAGAGGATGAAGTTGCCTTAGTCAGCGAAATCTACAGAGAAGACCCCAACCGCATCGGCCCGCTGGGTGAGGCCCGACAATTCGTAGAAATTTTCCAGTACCTAAAAACACTCACTAACCTCCCTGATCGACCAACCGTGGCCATGGCCAGTACCAAACTTGAAAATGGAATCACCCCCGGTTATGTGGAAGGATGGCTCAACATTAACCGAACCCTGGGGGAAGGCGTTTCCGATTTCAAGTTGATCACCACCGATCAAAGTGGCCACCAGATCCATGTGGAAGAACCTCAGCTCGTTATCGATGCCATTTTGGATTTAATCTATTAAAATTAGGGCCTACTATATTAGCAGAAGTATTTTTTTCCATCCTTAGAGAATTGTTATTGAAAATTAGCAAAGAGTTTTAACTTAATGCTAATTTTCTAATAACCATGCCTTTCCAATGAAACGCCAAACGCTTATTCTACTAACTATTATTTTTCCTTTTTTTCTAAATGCACAACCTGTCATTAACGTCAGTAACCCATCTGAACGCCCTAATACACAGGCCAGTTTATTAGAAAAACCACCAAAAATAGACGGGAATGTCCTCCAAGATGAGGCCTGGCAGGCCGTCCCGCCGCTCGATCAACTTTGGCAATCCAGGCCGAATGCCGGGCAGCCGGCTTCCGAAAAAACCGAGATCCGGATCGCCTACAATAATCAAACCCTCTTCCTATCTGCTGTCTGTTATGACACCGCTCCCGAAAAGCTGGTCGTTACAGATGCCCGAAGAGATGCATCCCTGGATAATACCGACGCCATTATTTTTATCTTTGACACCTACAACGACGGGCAGAACGGCTTCATCTTCGGAACCAACTCCGTTGGGGTAGAGTACGATGCACAGGTAGATAATGAAGGACAGGGAAACTTCAATAACAACCGCCAACAAGGAGGAATCATCGGAGGCTTTAACCTGAATTGGGACGCTTCCTGGACCGTCAAAACCGAAGTCGGAGATTACGGCTGGAGCGCCGAATTTGCCATTCCTCTTCGCACCATTCGTTACAATCCCGGCACCGACAAAATCTGGGGGCTGAACATTCGAAGAAACATCCGCAAAACCAACGAAATCGCTTATTGGTCCCCCCTGCCCATCCAATTCGACCTGAAACGGCTTTCTCTGGCCGGTAAATTGACAGGCCTAAATCTAAAAAATCCTAAAAACCTTAAAGTCATTCCTTACGTATTGGGAGAAGTGTCTAAAGACTTTGAGGCCGAAGACCCCAAAACTGAATTTGACGGTGATTTCGGTGCTGATATCAAATATGGACTGAGTCCTAATCTAACTCTTGACCTTACCTACAATACTGATTTTGCACAGGTGGAGGTAGACGACCAACAGGTCAATCTCGACCGCTTCAACCTCTTTTTTCCCGAAAAAAGACCCTTCTTCCTTGAAAATGCCGGCCTGTTCAGCGTGGGCAGCCCCGGAGAAGTGGATCTCTTCTTTAGCCGCCGAATCGGAATTGGAGAAAATGGCCGGCAAGTTCCCATCATTGGAGGGGCACGCTTATCCGGCAAGATTAATAAAACAAATGTGGGCTTTCTGAGCATGTTCACCGAAGCTTTTGACGATGGCGAAACATCTATCAACGGCAACAACTTCACGGTGACAAGGGTGAACCATGAGTTTGGTAACCGCTCCGCTCTGGGTGCCGCCTTTGTCAATCGGCAAGGTACCGCCGGTATGGAAGATGACTATAACCGTACCTTTGCCGTGGATGGAAAATACGGTATCGGTCAGAAAGCTCGCCTGGTCGGCTATTATGCCCGCACGGTAACACCAGGGATTGACGAAGACGAACATTCCTTTCAAATGCTGGGAAAATATGAATGGAACGGCTTGAGCATTGACCTTGGCTATACCGAAGTAGGAGAAGGTTTTAACCCGGAAGTAGGTTTCCTCGGACGGTCGGCTTTCCGAAAACCCAATTTTCTCATCCTTCAGCAAATCCGGCCCAAAAACTTTATGGGTATTCTTGAGCTTCGGCCACATATCTCCTATCGAGGGTACTTTAACTTCGACGGCTTCAGAGTGACCAACTTTTTGCACATCGACAATCATTGGGAATGGAAAAGCGGGATTGAGCTACATACAGGTTTTAACATAACTTCCGAAGGCGTAGTGGAAGATTTTGAGATTGCTGAAGGCGTGGTCGTTCCGGCCGGCACCTACGATCATGGTGAAGCCCAGATTGTCTTTTTTACGAATCCTAGTAAAAATGTGTCGATCAATATCCGTTCTGTTATGGGTGGTTTTTTTGGTGGTACCCGCCTAAATAATACAGGTACGGTAGCGCTTCGCTTTGGCGACAAATTCAACTCGGAGTTCAGTCTCAGTCATAATGACATCAAACTGCCGAATGGAGATTTCACCACTGATATTTTCCGCTCGAGGGTGTCTTATTCTTTTACTCCTTCTATTTTTGTACAAAGCCTCATCCAATACAACAGTGTAGTGGATCAATGGACGGCCAATGTACGATTCGGCTGGTTATCTAAGGCCAATACTGGTTTGTACGTTGTATTTAATGAAGCCAGAGATGACTTTATTGGAGTGAGAAATCGGAACTTGATATTGAAATATACTCGATTATTTGATCTAGTAAAATAAAGTAAAAAGAGCCGGCAGGTGCCGGCTCTTTTTACTTTATTTTACTAAACCATAAATTCCTGACTCTTCCATTCGAAACCCGAATTCCTTTCACCTCATTGCCTTCCCATACCATATCAATATCCCGCATAAAATAAGCATCTGCCATTATACGGTTTTTGGAAAGTGGAAGCACCTGAAAATCTTTATGCCGCTGATGTTTCGCAATGAGTTTACCATCCTCTACCACAAAATGATAGCGGGTATCCAATTCTTCTGCATAATAAGTACCGGCAAATTTTGCTAGTAAGTCTGGTTTGGAGGCCGTCAGGTCAATTCGGAGGCCCGTCATTCTATCCGTTCCATTCAACACCCTTAGGGATTTCCCTTTTCCATCATCTCCCATATTCACCCAAATAGAAATGGGTGCTTCCTTTACGAAGAAAGAATTTTCAGAAGCTGCCAGCAAGGGCATAACCGGTGCATAATTAATGGGATGAATAAAAAACTGATCTCCCTCCCGGTATATTTTGACGCGAATACCATCTACCAGGTAGTCCCCGGCACAGGCATCAAAAGCCTTATTACTAATAGAAACGGCCTTTTTCAGGTGCTCCAAACGATTCCCGGGTGCCGGCTTTGATTCGGGAAAAGCCTCTTTAAGATAAATATCTGCAACGTCAGTGGCCTTGCCCCCAGCTCCGGCAGCCGAAAAATTAGCAATTAGTATAACGCCTACTTCTTTTTCGGGAAAATACTGCAGGCTGGATCGATAACCGCCTACAGAGCCGCCATGAGAAACTCTTTCTAAGCCCCGGTACGCCCCTACTCCAATCCCCAATGCATAACCAGTTCCTTTTCCATTATTTAAAATTCCCTCCTCTAATAATCGATTGATCCCTTTTTCTCCGCCGACTTTAGGTTTGCGGAAATTATTCAACCACTTCGCTAAATCACCAACTGTGGTATACACATTTCCATTACCCATATACGTCCAGTATTTTAAAGGTTGGCGAAAACCTTGCTCCGAGCTACCATCATATGAGGTGGCGGTATTTTTATATACCACCTCCATATCCTCCCGATAATTGGTATGCTTCATGCCGAGCGGATCAAAAATATTTTCCTTTGTCCAACTTTGAAAGGACTGTTCCGTAACGCGTTCTACAATAGCGGTGACAAGATTAAAGCCGGTATTACAATACAAATACTCTTCTCCTACGGGAAAATTGAGTTCCTTCTGCATACTGATGAACCGCAACAGATCCTCATTCGTCATCGACTCGCCGGATCGCCAGCCGGCCATGGACAGTATGTTTTGAAAATTCCTTAGCCCACTGGTATGAGTGAGCAAATGGCGTATCGTAATAGTGGTTCCGAAATCAGGGACCTCAGGCAGGTATTTGCGAACGTCATCATCGATGGATAGCTTGCCTTGCTGCTCCAATAAAACCATCGTATAGGCGGTAATCTGTTTGGTAACGGAAGCTATGTTAAATACCGTTTCTGTGGTATTCACCACATCGTACTCCAAACTGGCCATTCCGTAAGCTTTGGAAAAAACGAGTTCTCCTTTGTCAAATATACCGATTACCCCTCCCGGGGATTCCGTACTGTCCCATTCTTTGAAAATTTCATCTACCTGACTTTCCAGATCTTTATCCAGCTTCGGTGATTGAGAGCTGATCATTAAAAAGCAACCGAGTAATAAAAAGGTGAGAGGTAACAAGATTTTTTTCATAATCGAGTGGTTTATATGGTGAAATAGGGAAAAAGTGTAAAAGTGTACACGGTAGAAAAATTAAAGAAATCAAATAAATATCGCTAATTTAAGATAACAATATTTTTCAGTCCACCGCCAGAACCTTGGAACCTTGTCCTACTAAGGCGGATGGAACCAAAAAAAAGACACCCCGGCTGCAACAAAGTTACGCCCCCCTGCACCTTACTAACAGAATCAACCTTTTAACATGCAGGAATCTTCACTAACATCAGACCTCCAAGCCTGTATCCGGGGCGACCGGAAAGCACAGTTCAGGCTATACCAGCGGTACAAATTGTTCTGCTTCGGGGTCTGTTTGCGTTATGCCAGAAATCAGCAGGAGGCAGAGGATATGTTACAGGAAGGTTTTATCAAGATTTTCAAGGACCTGAAGCAGTATCAGCAAAAGGGCTCCTTTGAAGGCTGGGTTCGCACCATCATGGTCAGGACCGCTTTGATGCATATTCGGAAATACCGTAAAAAAGAATGGGAAGTGGTAGAATTGGATTTGGGCAAAATGAATCAGTTGGCAGATCCCGGCTGGAATCAATTCCAAAAAAAGGGGGATCACATCATTCAATTGATCCAACAGCTGCCGGCCCTCTACCAAACCATTTTCAACTTAAGGGCCATTGAAGAATACCGGTTCAAAGAAATTGCCAACATGCTGGATATGAATGAAGCGACCATCCGTTCTTATTATTTTCGGGCCAGAAAAGCCCTGCAAGAAAACTTTTCCGAACAAAGTACTGAGCAGCGATGAAAGACAAGCATAAAAATTTCGAGCAAATGGTTCGTCGGGAAGTGCAGGATTTCAGCAAGCGCCCTTCCGACGGATTTTGGATGAGCCTATCTGGTCGTCTGGACACAGAACTTGGTCCGCCGGATACCGGTACTCCTGCGCCTCCCGAAGGAACCGGCCTGCCTGGTACAGGCCTTGAGCATTGGTTACTTCAAACTCTTAACATAAACCTGATTACTATGATCACTGTAGGAAGTCTGACCTTGACTGTTGGCATTCTGTTTTTTTCTAATGCACTAGGTACCTCTTCAACTGATTCTTCTAACTTGGCGGATGCAAATACCGCCATTGAACAGCCCAAGTTGGTTGATACGACCTTTAGATCGGAAGACCCTCTGCCGGACCCCGTTCCATCACAAAAGAAAAGCATTGCAATCCCTATTTTATCGGAAGATTCCGTCGAAAGTGTAGTTTTGGATGAAGAATCTCCTGCTGCTTTACTCAATTTGGAAGCAGAAGAACCTTCTCCTCAGAGGGAGGTCAATCAAAACCTGGATACTTCTACTATTGAAGAAAATGATGCAACCGGGCCATGCGGTCCTGAGATAAAGCTTGGCGAAAAAATTGATCCATTCCGCTCTGAGTTATCCAATCTGTTGATAAAAAACAGAAGAGTGACCTCCGGCAAGTATAAAATTGCCATTAAATATTCCGACAACAGCCTCTCAATCAATGACAGGACCATAGAGGGGCCGGAACGCCAACAGTACATTGATCTAATGAAAAGCTATCAAATCAGGCCTTGTGACAGACGCCTGGTACAGATTACGGATCAATACGTCGCTGTCGGAGTGATCGCTGACGATGGATTCAAGGGGCAGATCAAAGGAAGTCTGGACTTGAATGAACTGAACGCCCATTCCGAATCCCTCAAATTCAGTGGGACTGCCAATGTTGGCGGGCGCTCCAATCCTGGTAAGGATCAAATACTGGTGTTAAAAAACACTGACGAAAGGCCGGATTTTGACCGCTTACTGGGCCGCCTGAAAGACTACGGCTTCAAAGTTAAATCATCCAGCTTTAATGAAAATGATGATCTGATCGATGCCATCAGGATTCACCTCACCCATCCCAACGGGCTCGACTGGAATATGAGGACCCGCAACTTCGACCGGCTTGAATTCAGGGTGTCAGTGGATAAGAGGGGGAAAGCCACTGATTTGAAATACCAGTTAAACGAGGAGCCTTTTGAAAAAGTGGGGCTGACGGGAAAAGTGACGGTTTCGCGTACTTTTTGATGTGAGTTTTCTATAATATTGTGATGCTGAGCCTTCCTTCGTCAGGCCGATACTGTGATGCTGAGCCTTCCTTCGTCAGGCCGATGCTGTGATGCTGAGCCTTCCTTCGTCAGGCCGATGCTGTGATGCTTTTTACGCCTGCGGCGTAAGGATGCTGGACGTTTGTTTATTCCTAAATGAATAGATGTTAGCCCAAATATGAATAAGACCAGCCGTTAGCATCATGCGGCTGCAGGCCGCACCAGCATCACAGCATCGGCCTGACGAAGGAAGGCTCAGCATCACAAGAATAGCATCTAAAACATTTTAAACAAGAATCAACAAAATGATCCCCAAACCATACAAACCAAAATAAACCATCGCCAGCCTTCTATCTGCCTTTTTCTGCTTCAAAATATTTATTTCTTCATTTTTAGACATCCGATTCCCCATCAAAACGGTTCGCAAGAGGATCAGCGCGATCAACAAATACGACATCAGATAAATTTTATCCATTAAAACCATATAGCCGACATCCGGTAAAGCAGAACTATAGGACTGCTGGAGGAATACACAGCTTAATAAAGCTCCGATGGGTAAGGAAATTCGCGCATCCAGATATTGAGGGGTAATAAATAAAGCCCCCAGGGCAGCAAAGATGACAACCAGAAGGGGAAGCAATAATTTCAGCAAAAAATAGCTTAAAGGACGAGCGAGCGTGAAGACAAAAGAAAAGTTACTAAACCGCCCTACCCCACCAGGTTCACCAAAATTAGTCAGGTAAACGTTTTCCTGGGTCAGTTGTTGGGCTTCTCTTAAATACCAGCCGGGGATGATGAGATCCTGCCGAAAAAAATATTGGCCGGTATCCGGAACAAAAACCATAGAATCCAAGGGGTACTCCACATTTTCCACCCGAATACCCAACTGATGACGATCCATGGGGAAGCGATTGAGCTTGAAAGGATGATAAAATCGCCCTTCAATACGCATGCCGTTATAATAGGAGCCGTCTTCTAAAACCTGAGCTTCTTCATGAAAGTCATTCTGAGTAAAGCCCCATTTCTCTACTGCATTAACAAATTCAATATTCATAGGATTCCGTTCCCCTTTCCAGCGGAACCAGAGATAGAAGTCGGCGTAATAGGAATACTCATTGATATCCAGATCATACAGATTCATCAGGTATACACCCGTATGCACGACCTGAGCCGTATCCTGAGCAACCAATTTTTGACATTGGACCAAAAGAGCGAATAGAAGAAGGAGAGCAGTTTTTTTCATAGAGATCTTTTCTTTGATGCGTCTGTGCTTAGTTTGCACTTTAGCAGGCGAGAAAATTATTCTAATTTACTCGAAACAACATCAAAATAAGGATAATCAGTCCTAATCCCCATCTCCCTACATAAAAAAATCTCCACTCAAGGTAGTGACCCCTCATTTACGGGGACCACTGTTTATTCATTTAGATAACACCTAAAAGGGGACGCCCTCTTCTTTTTCTTTTATCTTCTTCACCAGAGGCGCTAATTCAATCTCCCTGGCAATAATGCCCGCCTCTTTTTTCATCACCTTTTTATTCCGGCCGATTTTATACTCAAAAGGCCGATAGGATAAAGAACCGGTAATTTTCAGGCGGGTGCCGGTTTTAAAGCTCTTGACCACTTCTATCAGGTTCGGATTGAATACGATGATATCATGCCACAGGGTTTGCTTTTCTTGCCAGTGACCGTCTTTATCCAAATAAGAATCCGTAGTTGCAAGGGAAAAAGCCGCAAAACTTTTTTCTTCTGTATCAATAATGCGGGCTTCAGAGCCCATGTTGCCAATTAGAGTGATTTGATTGTTGATTGCCATAGTTTGTAATCAAAAAAGTTATTAAGTAACGCAATATACTCATTTTAATTATAATAGTCAAGGGTTTTAAGGTTCCAAAGTTCCAGGGTTCCAGGGTTCCAGGGTTCCAGGGTTCCAGGGTTCCATCCGCCATTAGGTCCGAACATTGAAAGTTAAAAACTGAGGTTCCAATACATTGAGTATAGTAGCGACACTAATGGCTGATTGAACTTCCCCCAAAATCTTAAAAAAAATCAAAAACCCACTCCTCACTAGCAAAAGCCCCCCGAACATAATATCTTAGGCCGCATTAAGGACACATCACCCAATGCAGGTATGAACATAAAAACACGCATTCAGCATTTTACCATTCAGTCATTTATCCATTTTGTTATTCTACTGTGCTTAGGAACCACTTTTTCCTGCCAAAAAGCAGCCGATTTTTTTTCACCTAAACCACCCGAACTAACTGCCTGGGAAACCTACAATGCAGCCCTGGACTCTACAGGCCTGGGCAACACCCAACTCGCTCAAAGCTGGCGCAATGCGGCCCAGCAAGCGCTCCAGGATAGTTTATTCATCGACAGTCCCTTCCGGGAAACGGGCTACTTCAAAGCTGATCAGCCGGCAGCTAATGGCTACCGCATGGCTCTCAAACGAGGAGAACTGTTGAAAATTCAGCTAATTCCCTACCCCGACAGCACCTTAATGTTTGTCGACCTCTTTATCGAAGAAATCATTGACAGTATGGCCTCTATACGGCCCGTATTTCATGCTGAAGAATACCAGACCGATAGCCTCGAGTATGAAATAAATATGAACGGTACTTACATCCTGCGTGTGCAGCCTGAGTTGCTTGCCACTTGCCGGTATACCCTTGACCTGATCGTTCAGCCGGCTTATAGTTATTTCCCTGTAAGTGGAAAAGGCAATCCGGATGTCTGGAGTTTTTTCGGCGATCCGAGGGATGGTGGCCGCCGTACGCATAAGGGCATCGATATTTTTGCCCGCCGCGGCACGCCCATTGTAGCCATAACGGACGGATACATACGCAGCGTACGGGATACCGGGCTCGGTGGCAAACAAGTCTGGCTGAGCGATACCTTGCGCAATCAATCCTTGTATTATGCTCATCTGGACAGTCAGCTTGTGGAGGAAGGTACCTGGGTAAAGGCTGGTGACACCCTCGGCACGGTCGGCAATACCGGCAACGCCCGTTCTACCCGTCCGCATCTTCATTTCAGCATTTATAAAAGAGGGTTCGGCGCCATCGATCCGCATCCATTCGTGGCCCGGCAATCCGAACAGCCCTCGACTTTTGTCGGAGACACCAATTTA
>JAUIKE010000117.1 GCA_030430845.1 Bacteroidia bacterium
ACGCCCCGGTATAATCCGTAGTCGTAGAATCCCTATACACCCTATCCGAAATAGTAGTCTCATATTTAACTTCTACCCTGGCTAAGCCAAAACCATCCCTGGTTCGTACAAATCCACTAATTTCGCCAATAGGCTCCACTGATCCCAAAGCCGTATCCCTGACAATGCGTTTGTCATCCTTGACCAAAACAATGCTGTATTCACTCAGCAAGCCAAATACGGGAAGCTGATCCTTAAAAGTAGTAGCCGTAGCGGGCAAGGTAGTAAGCAAACCTCCATTACGCTGTACCCGGATCTGATCGGCAAATTGAGAAACATCCTCCCAGTTCAATTCAACAATGTCCGGAAAAGTATTTTGAGAAGCTGTCAGATTAATTCCATAGGTATTTCCAATGGCCTTGATGCCAGGATAAGCAATCGTATCACTAAAAATACTGTCCACCAGCGAACTGAATGTTTGTATATAATAGGTATAGGCTTCTCCATTTTTTATAGAAAGCGAATCGTTAAATTTAAATCTGTCAACATAGTTCAATTCTAAACCTACGGAATCTGTACCAGGCAAGATGGAAATAATTCTTTCCTTGCCTCCTGCCTTTCTCACCAGAAAATAATTGGTGCTCAGCTTGGACTGATTCGTCCAACTCAATTCAATTCGATCAACCAGGGTGTCAACAGATGCAATGAAGCTGGTAGGCGGAGCAAAAGAAGTGGTCTGGCCCGATGTACTTATTCCTGAACACCCTCCCCCAATCAGCGTACCAGGGCCCTGCTCATACAAATTAAGTACATAGGTGATGTTCTTGTCCGGCCCTACAAAGTGTCTGAAAACATTTTCAGCTTCCTCCGGCTCTCTCGTTTCAATAATCTCCGTATAGATCTCCACTCCGTCGGCTAACAACTGAAGATAAACACCATCCGGATAACTTACCCCAGGCATATCTTCAAAACAACTGGCAGGTAAGGACCAGGACACATCAATATAGGCATCATTCGAATTATTATTAATAATCGAAATGGACTGGGCATTCATCTGTGTTGACAAGATGCCTAGCACAAAAACCGGAAGGAAGTATTTTATTTTCATGATAGTTCCCAAATAGGTCGATCTATGATTCATTACTTGTATATTTCTGTTTATTGGTCATGACAATTCCGTACAAACAATAAAATTGTTAGCAAACAAAGTATTCTTTTGCCGCATCAGAAGCATTTCAGACGCCGGCAGTCTATTATGGAAATAATACTGAAATCTGGAAAAAGCTATTCTCAAAAAGCACCGGATAGATGAACTATCCTTCTTTGATAAGAAAGTGTAAAGGATGTGATCAATACATGAAGTGAATTGGTAGTAGTAGGAACAGCATACCCCCACTGCACTACCTAATGTTCTTAGGTGCATCATTAATAGGTCGTCAGATTATGTATATTACTCAGAAATATACCTTATGGTATATTTTACTTTTTTTTGTTTAACCAGGTTAAAACTAAGCAAATCAGCAAGCAGGAAAAATCTGGCAAGAGAAGCAAAAAAAACAACCACAAAAATTACTACTCAAAAACAATTTCCAGGTTTAATTCTTTTTGATATTCAAATATAGTTGAAAAAAATTCTAATAAGAAACATTTTTGATTGAATACGAAAAAAGATGGGTTAATGTTCCAAAACTAGTAGGCAGTCGTATTTTTTTAAGGATATAGATTGATGTTTAAAAAAAAATCCTACTTTTAAGAATTATTGATAATTCGTAGCCAATAACACATTCCCTTTCTGTTTTCCAAGAACCGACATACATCAATATTAAAGTGTGTTTCTAACAAATTGCCCTTGTATTGAAATTCAAGGTTAACAATCCAATTACCCATAAAAACCTTTCAGGGCCGCATAAAGCATAGATTGAATGGCACACACAATAAGCATTTAATACACGCCCCTGCGAACGGTTTATATATGATATAGTAAAATTCGCCATAACACCTACTTACAGAACAAGACAGTTATCTCGAAAATACTTGTAACCGGACTACACATGAACAATAATAAGCGCCAAATAGCCATCATCTCTAATACGAGCTGGAGTATTTACAATTTTAGATATGGCTTGATTAAAACCCTACTCGACCGTCAGGCCTCTGTATTAATCATCGCCCCCGAAGATGAACACAGCAACAAATTGAGGGAGATGGGCTGCGAATTCGAACCGATCCGGCTGAAAAATTATAGCGTCAATCCTGTCTGGGACCTCCTTTATATGTTACAGCTTTATCGAATCCTGAAAAAAAGGAATATTCAGTTTCTCATTTCTTACACCATTAAACCCAACATTTACGGCAGCCTGGCCTGTCGCCTGCTGTCCATCCCAATTTTACCAGTCGTAACAGGCCTGGGGCATTTATTCACTCAGTACAGCTGGAAAACCCGTATTGCCAAATGGCTCTATCGCTTCAGCCTGAAAAGCGCCTCAAAGGTTTGGTTTCTCAACAGGGAAGATCGCAACTCCTTCGTTCAATACAGGATTGTTAAAGAGCCCAATACATTTATCCTGCCCAGTGAAGGCATCGACACCGAGTTTTTTAAGAAAAATAAATTCGCCGGCAGAAGCGCCGGATTCAAGTTTTTGTTCGCCGGCCGGCTGATGGAAGAAAAAGGGATTTACGAATATGTAAAAGCTGCGAAGATCGTCAAAGAACAAAATCCCGACATCCACTTTATGATGCTGGGGTTTCTGGGAGAAGGCTATCCTCATGCCATTTCCAAAGCTGAAATAGATCTATGGGAAAAACAAGGCCTCATCCAATTTGAAGGAGCGACTTCCGAGATCTGGAAATACCTCGAAAAAGTAGATTGCGTAGTGTTACCTTCTTATTATCGCGAAGGCGTCCCCAGAATCCTACTCGAAGCGGCCAGCATGGAAATCCCGATCATTACCTCCGACAACGTAGGCTGCC
This sequence comes from Bacteroidia bacterium, assembly GCA_030430845.1. Lineage (GTDB taxonomy): Bacteria > Bacteroidota > Bacteroidia > Chitinophagales > Saprospiraceae > JANQPA01. Next base: position 2,950 of record JAUIKE010000117.1, read on the forward strand.
GGGAAGTGATCCAGCATGGGGAAAATGGCTATGTATGCAAAGCAAAAGATCCGGAAAGCCTGGCCTACTGGATGGAAGCCATGATCCATTCTCCATTTGAAATGAGAGAACAAATGGGAAAAAAGGGCAGAGAACTCGTCAACGCCAAATTTAATGAACAGATCATCATCGATCATTATATGGCCGTTCTTGAATCAAGCCTGAATCCTCCAATTTCCATTAAAGAAAAACAAGAGAACTGGTATTCCAAAGTAAAATCTTTTCCGATTCAATATAAATCCCGATCTTCCCGGTCGTAAATGACCTGATCGATGAATAATAAAAAGTCCAACACTACTTCGTACCTCCTTCAAAATATTTTGCTGGGGATTCTTTTTTTAGGCTCAGGTCTGGTGTTTGACCCAAGCTCCCGTGACCCCTACCTGGGCCCCCGGATGCTTCTTTTCCCCATTATTGCCGGTGTATTATGGTTCGTTATGCGTCCTTCTTCCCAAAAGCTCACACTACATCAGGTATCTTCTAAAAGCTTTATCCTCACCTTCCTTGCATTCTTGCTTTGGATGGGATGTAGTACTTTTTTTGCAATCAATAAAAGCGAAAGCGTTTTTTACCTCCAAAGATTTGTATTTTATTTTTCACTCCTCATTTTCTGGTTTTTTATCCTTCAAACAAACCTCCAAAAGTCTTTCGGGTTCATCAGCCGCCTCTGTACCCTGCTGGTACTCTTGCTGAGCCTTGTGGGTATCGGACAAGCTGCCGGCTTTGCTTTCACGGCCATCCCGGGGCTGCCCCACCCCGTCGGCATTTCCGGCAACCGGAACGTCTTTGGAGCTTACATAGCCCTCCAATTACCCTTTGCCGCCTACCTTTTGCTGAGTGAAAAAAAAAGCTGGCAATGGATCAGCGGCCTGGCCCTTGTGTTCGGTACACTCACCCTCTTGCTCAGCCAAACCCGTTCAGCCTGGCTGGGTGCCGGCTTTGGTTTTATGGTGGCCAATCTGTTATTTTTTCTAAACCGTACTCAAATCGAACAAACCGCCAGGCAAAAACTCAGATATATTAACATCGGTATCCTGGGCCTTTTGGTGGTCGGAGTACTAACGGTTTTTCTGATCCTGCCGGAAACATCTATGGTCCAGGAGTTCAAAAATCGTGTACTAAGCCTCGTCCAACCAAAATCAGAGGCCGCCAATATCGCTACCGGTAATATTCAGGAGCGCCTCTACGTATGGTCTCAAACTGTTGAAATGAGCAAAGACTACCCCCTAACAGGAGTGGGAGCCGGCAATTGGAGAATTGCTTTTCCGGAATATGGCGGCGGCAGCAGTCAACTTTCAGATGCTGCTTTTATGGATAAGATCAGAGTGCGGCCGCACAATTTCTTCCTCCGGACCTTGAGCGAGCTTGGCTGGCCCGGCCTGCTGATCTTCCTCGGACTCCTCTTCCTGCTGATCCGACTCGGATGGTCCGCTATCCGCCGGTCTACTCATCCCCCTCAATCCCTGATCGGCATCGTTTCCTTTACCGCCCTTTCGGTATTTCTTTTTGACTTGCTGTTTAGTTTTTCCATCGAAAGAATAGAAACTTCTAACCTGGTATTTTTTTACCTGGCATCGCTTTTGGTACTGAATGAATCCTCGCCTCAAAACAAAAACAAAGCCTGGGGCTTTTCCGGCAAAACTCTCAGCCTGATCTTAGTCCCCATTTTCCTGCTAACAGCCTTTTATGGCTACAAAAGGTGGCAGTATGACCGCAACCTCCTAAAAATTGTACAATTCGATTTGCAGGAACGACCTTATGACATGCTGTCTGTTGTTGGAAAAACCGAAAATCCCTTCATCACCATCGATCCGGTTAGCGACCCCATCCAAATGCAAAAAGCCCGTGCCTTTATCAAATTAAAAGAATACCCCAAAGCACTTAATGCCCTGAAAAAAGCCGAAAGTTACCACCCCAACAACCACAGGATACACAATACCAAGGCCTATGTGTATTTGCAAACCGGTGATTTGGAAAATGCCGATAACAGCCTGCAAAAAGCTCAGGCGCTGTCGCCAAATTATCCTCCCATGCTGCAAAACCTCTGCCTGTATTACTTCCTATCCCGTCAATACCTAAAAAGTATGGACGTCATGAACCGCCTCGAATGGAAAGGTAATCCGGCCCTGGAAAAACTCAGGACGGATATTCAGCATAAAATAGATTTTGGCGAAACCGAAGACTCCGAAATCTATCAGGCTATTTTAGATATTCAGGGTCAGCTCGATAGTGGAGAAAAACGCCTGAATATTACCCGACTCATATCCGTTTATAATAAAATGGAGTCCGACTCACTCTTTATCGATACGTACCTGGAGACCATCTACAACGGAATTGTGTATGCCAACAAAAAAAGAGGGATGGAAGACCGCTTGGAAGGAGTGACGGCCAGAAAGGATAAAATGAAACGTATTTTGCTAAATGTGCCCAACCTCACCGAAATATCTCAGCGCATCACTCAGAACAACCACTTCCAAACTGGAACGGCCATGCAGTTTACGCCTCTCCAGGATATCAGAAGTGTCAATCAAGTCCTTTTCCAAATAGAATAACAGGGGAATGAATCGCAGCAGTGGAGTCCAAATTATCGAAAACAAGCCGCTCACAACCCGGGAGGCAGTACGGGAAGCCGTCCAATACCGTGCCCTGATCTTTTCCATGGTCCGCCGAGAACTGAAGGTCCGCTATGCCCAAACCCTGCTGGGCTTTTTCTGGTCGTTCATGCGCCCCCTCTCCTATCTGACCATTTACACCATTTTTTTCTCGGTCATCATAAAAATGGATACAGGCGGAAGGCCTTTTAGCCTATTAGCGCTGTCGGGGATCATGGCCTGGAACTATTTTCAGGACATCTTTCACACGGCCGGCCAATCCCTCATCCTGGATGCGGACCTGATCAAAAAAAATAATGTTCCCAGATTAATCCTTCCTCTCTACCGGAGCCTGGTGGGGCTGGTAGAATTGTGCATTAGTCTCGGAATTTATATTGTGCTACAACTTATCCTGGGCTGGCCTTTTACGATCTTCGCACTTTTTCTGCCCTTGATTGTGCTGGTCAACCTTTTTGTAGGTTTGGCAGTAGCCCTTTGGACGAGCGCCTATACCGTCCGGGTCCGGGATTTTTATCATTTGGTGAGTACGATCCTGAATTTTGGGATGTGGCTGACGCCGGTTTTTTACGGCCCCGAGTTAGTGCCCGATTTTCTGGAGTGGGTGCTGCACATCAACCCTATGGCGCTGGTCATTGCCTTGTATCGCTGGGCGCTACTGGCGGGGCCTTTCCCGGAATGGCCGTACCTGATGGCTGCCGTTCTGACGGTAGTATTATTCATTAGTGGCTTAAGGGCATTTGTGAAAACACAGCCGACGGTAGTGGATTATCTGTAAATATTATGGAAAAAGAAGAGGTACTTAAAGTCGAGCAATTATCCAAGGTTTTTGAGCTGTCTCAAAAAGGGCCGGTCCTCTTTAAGGATATCCTGAAAAAGGGGCTCAAAGGCTTCAAACGACCACAAAATCATTTTGAAAAACCTTTATGGAGCTTAAAGGAGGTTTCTTTTTCCGTCAAAAAAGGCGAAACCGTGGGCATCATTGGCCGGAACGGAGCCGGCAAATCGACCCTCCTCAAGATCATCTCCGGCCTGATGAGCCCTACTTCCGGCCGGGTGGTCCTGCACCAGCCCGTCGCTTCTATTTTGGAGATCGGCTCCGGTTTTCATCCGGAACTCAGCGGCAAGGAGAACATATTTTTTAACGGACAATTGATGGGCTATTCCAAAAAGGAGATCGAATCCAGGTATCAGCGCATCGTCGACTTCAGCGAGATTGAGTCATTTATGGATACACCGGTGAAGTATTATTCTTCCGGTATGTTCCTGAGGCTCGCCTTTTCCATTGCCGTGCACTTCGAGCGGGAGTTGATGGTTTTTGACGAGGTCCTGGCCGTTGGGGATCAACGGTTTCAGAACAAGTGCATGAGCAAGATCACCGAGCTCAAGAACAAAAACTGTACCTTCCTGATCGTCAGCCACAACTTCCGGGAAGTGGCCAACCTCTGCGACCGGATCATTTGGCTCAAAAACGGGGAACTTTACCGGGATGGAAAAACCTATCAGGTGCTAACCGATTACATTAAAGAAGAAGAAGCGCACGAAAAAAAGCTTAAAGAAGAATCCGCAGAGGATTTGGCTGCCCCCAATACCCAAATCTTTAAGGAAGAAATTGAAGAAGCCCTCCAGGAATCACACCTAAAAGTACACCGGCTGAAAGTATACCAGGAAACGCCGAATGAGCAATCGGGTTTTTACAGACACCAGGCCATTCAGTTCGAACTCCATTTTTCTGTTCTTCGCCATGCAGAAGTATTCAACCTGGCTTTTGTACTTCGAGATGCTCTCAAAACACCTCTTTTCGGTGGCGGCACCTTTGAATATTTCCATCAGCAGGCGCCCACCCAGAACCAGATGTATCAGCTCCGCTGGACCATCCCGGCCAATCTGCTCGGTGCAGGCTTCTTTAAAATATCACTAGTTGAATTCTTGGATAATAATCGATCTTTTGCTAACTATGATTTTTACGAATTCGAAGTCAGGGACCTCCACACCAAAGAGGATTGGAATCCCAGGTTTTTCACCCCCATAAATCCACCCTTAAATATTGAAGTTTCACCTTTAGATAATGAAGTTGTTTAAAGCAAAAAAATAATCCATCATGTTAAAGAATAAGGTACTCGATAAAAAGCTGAAGGAAGAAGGCTATGTAGCCATCGACTTTTTTACGGAGGAAGAATTAAAGAACATCCAGGCCCTCTATCAGGAATTGCACAAGGACCAGAACATCCAGGGGCTCTTTTTCACCAACCAATCTCCCGATGCCGACTATACCCTGCGCGTCCGCACAGAGCTCAAGGCGATGTTTCAACCCAAGATCGATGAGTTTTTCGAGGGCATGGAATGGGTACAAGGAATTTTCATCGTCAAAGCACCCGGGGCCGGCGAATTCCGTAACCACCAGGACTGGTCGTTGGTGGATGAGCGAAAGCATCGAACGTATGCCATCTGGATCCCGCTGATCAATACTGATGGAGACAACGGCACCATCTGCGTAGTCAGGGGCAGTCATGACTTCTACCCGACCCGCTACCGAAGCCCGACGATGCCCTATGCCTACGGCATGCAGGAAATCGATGAATTGGCAGAACAAAAGAGGATCCCTTTGAAATTAAAAGCCGGCCAGGCAGCCGTATTCGACCACGGGATCATCCACGCCACCAGCACCAACCAATCCGACCAGAACCGGCCCGCCGCCTTTGTGGCCGTCAAACCTCAAAACACCGACCTCCTGCACGCCTATTACAACAAGGCCGATAATAAGGTCGAGTTGATAAAAGTGGCAGATGATTTTGCATTCGGATACGACCTCCGGTCACGCCCCGAAGGAGAGCTGTATGAAGCGATCGACTATACAGCGCCTCAGATTCCGCTAGCCGAATTTTCGGATAAAATCAAAAAAGCGGCCGCCAAGAGTAATATTGTTAAAAAGATAAAATATCGTTTGAACGGAGCATTGGGGTGAGGAAGTGAATGATTGGGCTTGAGAAAAGTCCTAAGGACTTTTCTCAAGCCTGATTATTTAATATTCTCCCAATAAGCCTCGCCCAAAAGCCTTTCGACCCGGTCTCGGCAACAACCGGCTCTTCCTCCCCCACCTCCTCTTCTTTTTCCAAATAATCCGCAAAAGGCTCGCCTTCTTCCAGGCCGTACAGCTTTTTCCGGGTCGCGGTCCCCCTTTGCAGGCGTTCGTCGAACTCTTCGAGGCTCAGCGAGCGGTTGACGTTGGGCAGGTAGCCGTAATGAGTGGCGTGCGTCGGTTTTTGCAGGATGGTAAAAATAGAGTTATGGATATAAAAATCATCCGCCGTTTGCAGGATCTCGAAGCGCTGCGAGTCCTCCGGGTCGAGGTGGTAGTGGACCGGCGGAATTTCCTTGGGCACCAGGGCGATCTGAATGGCGATCCGGTTTTCGCTGGATTTATTCACATCCGATCCGTGGATGAGGTGATCGTCAAAGATGACACCGTTACCGGCTTTAAAGGTCAAAGGCTTTAAATATTTTTCCTGCAAAGCATCTTCAAAAGTGGAATAAAATGGAGCCTCCTTGGCCGTGGGAATATTCGGGATGATCTTGTGACTTCCGGCCACAACTTTCAGCGTGCCGTTCTCGGGGGATACGTCCACCAGTGGGCACCAAATGGTAAGGGTGGTATCCGCTATGCGCGGAGCGATGTGCCAGTTTTGGTGGATGGTGAATTGCCCCCTGCCCGGCGGTTTTACATAAAAATTAGCGGTCACGATCCTGAAATCATTCAGGTATTTATCAACCACCGGCTGAAAGGCCTCGCTCATCAGGCGGTTGGCCTCTTTTTTATATTCTTTATTGCTGTCTAAAAAAGTACAGTGATAGGTAGCCGTATTAAATTGCGTATCCCCACTCGGATTGAATTGATCGTCCGGCTCCAAAGCCATGATCTTGTCCACCAACTCCCTAGCCGCTTCCGCACTGATCAAAGGTACCTGAACATAACCTTTCTCTATAAATTGTTCTTGATGATCAGCTGAATTAAATATTTGTCGCATGTGTTTAATTTTTTAAATGCATCCCTAAACCATGAACCCTGAACCCTGAACTAATAATGCTTATGAGCCAGCACCTCCATCCAATGCAGAAAGATAAAGCCCTCATCCGTCCAGGGGCCTTCCTGGTCCATCTTTAGTTGAAACAGATACTTAGCCGTAAAAGCGTTGCCGAGATCGAAATTTTGATCCACCTCCGGAGTCCGGCAAAAGCTTAGCCGGAAGCCGTATTGGGTCAGCAGATTTAGAATGTCTCCCATCTCGCGTACATGCAGGCAAAACTGCTCGTTCGTAGCCTGTATGGCATACTCAACATACTGTGGGTCGACAGGATTGCGTGGGCCTTTGAATAAGTCTTTGATGTACAGCACACCCTGCGGTTTGAGCACCTTTCTCACAGCCCGGATCACCCGCTCCGGGTCGTTGGAATGCACCAGCGATTCCAGAAAGTAAATGATGTCAAAGTGATTTTCGGGATAATATTCGTCCAGCAAATGGAAATCCTTCTGACTAAAATTCACGCTGCCCCTTAACTCCGCCCTTGCCTTATTTTCTTCCGCATAAGCCACCTGATTGTCGGAGATCGTAATGCCTTCAATTTGCACCTCAAACCTTTTGGCTAGGCTCAGCGCAGGCCCTCCTACTCCACAGCCGGCATCCAGCACCTTCATGCCGTTGCCCAGATGCATCAGGTCGGCAATGTACCACATCAGGTCTTCTTGTTCAGTGGTTTGTAAAGCCTGGAAATAGGTACCGAAACTTTCCAAATAGCGATCGGTCCACTCGGCATAATATTGCCCGACTTTTTCAGTGCTATTGTGTGATGATTGTTCCATTGTTAGGTGCTGTATTGAATTTTGCGTCAACAAATATAAGCTTCTGACTCGGATATAAAAATTACCTTACATTTACAGCAGAAAGCAGATCCTGTGCAGTACATCCGCAGCCTTTTGGCCAACATCAGATTATCCCTTTGGTGGCATCACATCGTGGCGCCTCTGCTGGGTGTATTATACCTTTTGCTCCTCCTTGGTGAAGCTGTGCCGCAGGAAGTTTTGAGGGATTTAAGCTGGCTAACGATCTCCATTCTGGGCACAGCCAGCCTGGGATATTGGATCAACGACTGGACGGATCTGGAGCAGGACCTTCTGGTTGGAAAAAAAAATGCTACTGTAGGCTACTCGCTCCTTCAAAAAACATTGATCCTGCTGGCCTTGTCCATTACCGCCGCCGGCCCCTGGGTTTTTCTGCCACGGTCCTTCTTATCCTTTGATTTGTGGATGGTGCTGATCCTCACTTTTATTTTGTATTCTATTCCTCCATTTCGTTTGAAGGAAAGAGCCTTTTGGGGAGCGCTTTGCGATATGTCTTACGGTCATCTTCTTCCCGTATGGATTACTATCGCTGTATTTCAGGAGGCCATCCACGTTCAGTGGCAGGCACCTCAGCTGACAGCCGGACTGATCTGCCTGGTTTTGATACTCAAAGGCCTGCGAAATATTATCCAGCACCAATTAGAAGATCGCAAAAAAGATCAGCAGTTGGACCTCCATACATTTGTAGAGTGGCTGGGGCCCTACCGCTCCGCCATGCTGATCAGTTTTGTGATCCTGCCCCTCGAACTCTTCGCCTTGAGCACGCTGCTTTGGAACCTTCACCCAGCCCTGGTATTTTTCTTCCTCTTTTTTCTACTCACCTACGCCTGGAGGATCTGGAGCTGGAAGTTCTACCGGAGCCGGAGCATCCGCCAGATATTCAGGCTCTGGTTTGTTTTGAATGATTATTATGAAGCTAGTTTTCCTTTGAGTGTGTTGCTTTTATTGTTTATTTATGATCCTCAACTTGTTTTTATCGGCGGCTTACACCTCCTTTTTTTTCCAAAAACCCTGGATCATTGGAAGTGGGTTGGGAAAACCTGGGTACATTTGGAGTTGTGGAGAGAGTTAAGAAAATATATTGTGATGGTGTAAAAATTCCCAAAGGAATTTTTACACCGCCACCTCAAATTTAATAATACATGTGTGGAATTTTCGGACAATTTAATGCTGCCGTACCTTTAGACAAAGCAATCTTTAACCAAAAAAGAGATACCCTCATCCACCGGGGGCCGGATGGAGCCGACTCCTGGTTCAGTGAAGATGGGAAAAGGGGACTGGGCTTCCGCAGGCTGAGCTTTTTGGACCTTTCCGAAAAAGGGATGCAGCCCCTGTGCAATGAAGACGGTAGTCTTTGGCTATGCGTCAATGGCGAAATCTATAACTATCTCGAATTAAAAGAAGAACTGATAAAAAAGGGCCATTGCTTCCGTTCTGAAACGGATTCGGAGGTCATCTTGCATGGATACGAAGAATGGGGCGTACAGGTGCTCGAGAAGATAAAAGGCATGTTTGCCATTGCCTTGTGGGATGAAAAAAATCGGCAACTGTTGCTGGCCCGAGATCGATTTGGGATCAAGCCCTTGTATTATTCTATTCAGCGTAACAATTTGTATTTCGCTTCCGAATTAAAGGCCATCATCCGGTATGAAAATGAAAAGCCGCCGCTTAATACCCGGGCCATCAGCCAGTATTTGAGTTACCGATTCATCCCCAGCCCGTTTACGATCTGGGAAAACTGCTTCAAAGTCCCGCCGGCTCACTATTTACTTATCGACCTGGCCCGGCCCGATCGGCTACAAGGGCCGCTGGAGGCTAAGTCATATTGGAACATTGATTATACGGCTCAAAAAATGCCGGCCCGGGATACCGTGGAGCAGGTCGACCATCTTTTGAGTAGGTCTGTAAGCCAGCACCTGCGGTCGGACGTGCCCATCGGGTCTTTTCTCAGCGGCGGTTATGACAGCAGCGCCCTGGTGTATTACATGACAAAAGCCGGCTACCGTCCGAACACCTTTGCCATAGGTTTTGATAACTGGCCGGAAAGTGAGCATCATTACGCCCAGTTGGTAGCGGAGCATCTGGAGGTCCCTTTTCATCAAACTATCGTCGGGAGTGAGCAGCTGGGCTTGCTCGACAAGCTTGTGTACAATTACGATGAGCCCATCGGGGATATTTCCATCATCCCCACTTATATGGTCAGTCAATTAGCCGCACAAAAGAACAAGGCTGTTTTTTCGGGTGAAGGAGCCGATGAAATGTTTGGCGGATATTGGTGGCAAAAAGCGATCGCCGATACCCCTGCTTGGCTGGTGTGGTGGCAAAAAATGAGTAGCATGATGGGCGCCCGGCCTGATTATTTTGTGGAAAAATATGCCGACGCCATGTCCATGGGGCGGTACACGCACGACAATCTGCCGGGCCTCCTGCATCCGGACCTACACGCCTCCATCCCCTCTTATGCGGATGCCTTTTATGAACAGCACTACCGCAAGGTGTGGCCGCCCATCAAGAGCTTTCAGTACATGGACGTGAAGTCCTTCATGAGCGAGCTGGTGCTGGTGAAGATCGACCGGGCCAGCATGGCTCATTCGCTGGAAGTCAGGGTGCCTTTCCTCGATCACGAATTGTTTGAGTTCGTCTTTTCCCTCCATCCGGATTCTTTTTTCCGAAAAAAAGAGACTAAATTTCTCCTTCGGGAAAATATAAAAAAAGTGCTGCCCCAAAAGATATTGGATCGCCCCAAGCAAGGTTTTGTCGGCCCCGATAAATATTACATGGACATCCCCTGGTATGCTCGGCAACTGAGAAATGGCCAGTTGATCCGCAATCAAATCGTCCAAACACAAGCTCTGGAGCAACTAATAAAGGAAAAAAAGCACTGGGAGCTTTGGAAATTGGTAGTTTTGGAAAAATGGTGGACCGTATGGAAAAATAATACTATCTAAAAGTCATAATCATGAAAAATCTCCTGAGCTGGTTTTTTCGCCCAAAGGTAGAAGATTCGCAACCTGATAATAATTACCGGCCTGTAGAAGCCAATCTGGTCAAACAATATCAAAAATTCAGGCCTCTAGGCAAACAGCCGCATCTTTGTATGGCCCCTTTTAAAAATGCCTATATCGGGCATTTTGGCAAAGTTAGCGTCTGTTGTTATAACCGAACCTATATCCTGGGAACCTACCCTGCCAAAAGCCTGGAAGAGATCTGGTTTGGCTCAGCAGCTGAAAAATTAAGGGATTACATGCGGCATGACGACCTCAGCCTGGGCTGCCAGGGCTGCTATCATCACATCAATTCCGGCAATTTTGACGCTGCCAAACCTCACAGTTTTGATCACCTGCCCCTTAATTCGAATGCCTTTCCCTCTTCCATGGAATTCGAGCTCAGCAACACCTGCAACCTGGAGTGCATCATGTGTAATGGCGACTTCTCTTCCTCCATCCGAAAAAACAGAGAGAAAAAACCTCCACTGGAAAGTGTATATGACCAGTCCTTTGTGGATCAGCTGGAGCCTTTCCTTCCCCATCTCAAACAAGCTAGCTTTTATGGGGGAGAACCCTTTCTGGTGGATATTTATTACGATATCTGGGAACGCATGGCCTCCATAAACCCCGACATCGATATTATGATCCAAACCAATGCTACCATCCTGAATAAAAAAGTAATGAGCTTGTTGGATCGGATGAAGTTTAACATCAATATTTCCCTGGATTCCATCCAAAAGGAAACCTACGAACACATCCGGAAAAATGCCAAATTCGAAACCGTAATGGACAACTTGCATTACTTTCACGAATACTGCCAGAACAAACAAACGAACTTCTTTATCTCTGGCTGTGCCATGCCTCAAAACTGGCAGGAATTGCCGGACTTTATTCACTTTTGTAACGATCTGAATACTCAAGTTTATTTCCACCTGGTACAACTACCCCGAAAAAATTCACTGGCTTTCCTCTCTTCGGAAAAATTGGAAGAAATTCACCGGCAGTTCAGCCGGGAGGAGTTCCCTTCCGATACGGCCATGCAAAGAAAAAATAAGCTTCACTTTGAGGGGCTGACCAAACAGATCTATTACTGGATGGAAAAAGCAGAAGAAAATAAGATCGTGAAGTTTAAAAAAACAGGCCCGATCCAAAATATTGATCAGCTATTTGACCATCTACAGCGCTTCATCCAATCGGAAGATCCTCAAAAAGTTGAGATCGATGCCAAGTCCCGAATGCTGGCACAAAAAAGAGAGGAAATGCTACAGGCTCTGGGTGCTCAAACCAATATCCAGGATCTGATCAGCGATTTGGACCTGGAGGATTCGATTTACCTCAAAGAATTGATTAATCTTATTATATCAGAACCATTGAGTTCTTTAATGGAAAAAGCTCGTAATAAAGCAATGAATAATTAGTTCAAGTTGCATCGCGACTTGCGTTAATTAACTAAGAATACCATGACTTTATGTCTGAATACTCATCAAAGCAAAGCTTCGTTTTTGTCGTTTGTGGAGGTCAACAACACATTGACACGCTGAACTATACCTTGCCTTTTCTCCGGCATTTTTCCTCCAAAGACATACTGGTCGTTACGGATACTAAGCGCAATGAGGGAGCTATTTTGCACGATACGATCATTGATATTGCTACGCCTGCTCATTTCAATCATCATCAGGCCGCCATCTATTTAAAAACGGGCCTCCACCGATTTCTGCCCCTGGAAGGCCAACAGTACTGTTATCTGGATACGGATATCATTGCTGTCGACCAGGAAGTAGATCAGGTTTTTACACATTATCACCCTCCAGTTAGCTTCGCCACCGATCATTGTAAGATGATGTATTTCAGTCCCAGTGCCGTGTATGACCTACGGTACGACGAGATTGCCTCCAAGCAGCAGCGACTGTACAAATTATACGACGATTTCTACCTGGAGGCCGTAGAAAATGATGAAATCCCGGTTGAGCATCTTAAGAACTTCCGCAAGATTCAGGAAGAGTTTAATAAGAACCGCCCTTTTTACGATCAGTCCATCTCCCGGATCCTATTTGCGGAAGCCGGATTGAAGCGGATCGATAAGCTCATTCGGGTTGTAAGCGCCCGGCTCTTTTTTCACTTGCTGGCCAAGCCTACACAATTTGGCGCTTTTTTGTCGGGTATTTTGCCTGCACTAAAGGACAGGGAAACTGTCTCCTTTTTTCAAAAATGGAAAAAGAAGAGCGCTGAACTTTACAATCAACGTTTTGAAACACTACACCAAAAAGTATACCAGGCCCCCTTTAAATTCAGTAACCTGGTCAGCAAATTCAACTACCGCTATGACGAGAAAGAATACAAATGGTATGACCAGGACGGGCATCTGTTGTATGAAGAAAACCTGATCATCAAGAGAGTAGAAGCCGCCTCCGAATTCAGATGGGATTTCAAAAGAGGCATCTGGCTGGATGAAAAAGGCAACAGCCTGAAATTTAAGCCCGGCTCGGATAAGCTCAGGCAACTCATTACAAAAAAATTTGACGTCCACATCCCGGAGCCCAACTGGCAACACTGGAACGGCGGCGTATTCCTCTTTGATGAACAATCTGTTGATTTTATGGAAACCTGGCACCAATGGACCTTATCCACTTTTGAGGACCCACAATGGAAAACCCGCGATCAGGGTACCTTAATCGCTACGGCCTGGAAGTCGGGACTTCAACACCACCCCACCCTACCGTTGGAATTTAATTTTATTGCCGATTATTTTCACCAGAGTATGCAGTACAAAGGAGCTTTCACCTTTGATCTGGACCAGGAAAGAACCGATATTCAACCTCATTTTTTACATATCTATCACCACTTTGGCGATAAAAGCTGGGAGCTTTGGCAGGATATTGAGCAGTTGGGAAAAGAAATAAATATCCATTAAGCACGACAAATGCACGGCATCTTTCATTCCATTTTTACCGGAATCAAAAAACCCATATTAAAACTCTTCCCTTCATTATAGATCTCCGCTTCACCCTGAGGAAACAAGTCTTTTACTCCTAAATAATAACGGAATTCCACAAATATTTTTTTACCCTTTGAAATATCCTTTTCCAGGCCTACCCCCAGGTTCATTCCAATGTCCCAGCCGGCTACTTCAATATCTTCCAGGCGGATCTGTTGTTTGACTAACTGTCCGTTTTCTTTCCATAAGGTGGAATAAGCCGCCAGGGCATAGCCTATTTTCGGGCCGACTACTGCAAACAACTTGGCCCCTTGAAGATTCAATTTTATTTTGAATAAAAAAGGGACTTCTACATAGGAAATAACCGGCCTAATATGATTTTCGTTTTGAGGTAAGAGTTGTAGCAGGCTTACATTTTCTCTTTTCACATAGATCAGCTCCGTTTGCCAGGAATATAACTCATTCTTAGGCCATTCTATCACAACGGCAGAGCGGAAATCCACCTGATCGTATAGGTCTGCTCCGGCACTTAGTCCAATAAAAGTCTGGGCATTGAGTAGGTTCGTTTGAGACAAAAGAAAAAAGAAGGGAATAAAAAAAAGTACAGTCAATCTGTTGTTAAAAATGGAAAAAAGTAGCCAGGTGGATACGTTCAATCGGTCATTGTTCTTCATGAGTTCTGGATCAGCTTACGGGTGTTAACAGTAGCGTATAAAATCAGAACGGGAAAATGGGAAGGCTAGTGTATAAAAAAGAAAATTTTAATGAGGTTGTGTAAAAAGTCCTTCGGCCTTTTCACACAACCAATAATATTCTTTTAGGAGGTCGTTTTAAGAAAAAAACAAAGTTTTTTTCTTAAAACGACCTCCTAAATAAAATTTTCTGGGGTGGGTAAAAACGAGGAACGCCTGTCTACCGACAGGTAGAAGTTTTTATACAACCCCATTAATCCTGTAAACAACACAATTCTACGATCACTACTCTGAAATCGGCCAGATCCACGAAAAAGATGATCTTGATGCTCCCTTCTACTCCAAATTGGAAGGTTACTTCATCGCTGATATCTTCTTCGACGCCAAACTGGAATGGATCGGCGCTCATTCTAGGGAGCAGTTTGTTGAGGGCTTTCGATAAAATACGGCATCGCCGAGGCAAATGCTCCCTTGCATCGACGTATTGGTTAATCCTGTTCTGTGCCCAGGGGGTGAATACGATTTTGAATGGTGTATTTGGCATTTAAATGACGAATTAGGTTTTTCCACTCTTTAAAAGTTCCTTCCTGTTCGTTTTTCAAATGTTGCTGGTACATCAGTCCGACAGTGTCTGCTCGTAGAGGAAATCCTTCCCAATCATGACCTATGATGGGAGAAGATTTTTTTTGCTTATCTAAGCCGGAAAGGGGGGAAAATAGATCTAGGTTTGAGAAGTTCATGGTTAATTGGTTTTTGGATGTTAGGAAAAGAAAGTCTCTCAACTGTCTGGTATTTAAACTCCCAAAACCCTAAAAAAATTCCAGTAGATCCTGTTTTTTTGTCCTATAAAATGTTAAAAACAGCTGTCCGAACGCTTTTATGCAAGGTACCGTCCTCCGTCAATTCTTCTTGCATAACCGACTGGCTTTCAGATAACTGAAACACCTCTTCCATGTTTCGGACACAACCGTAAGGCACTTTAAATTCCTCCAGTCGATCAGACAATTCTTGACGGGAGTAAGCAGAAAAACGGGCTTGAAGAGCCTCCCAAAGTGCTTCGCGATTGGCCACCCGGGAAGTATTTTGCCGGAAGCGGGTATCCTCCGTCAGGGATTCCAAATGCAGGGCTTTGCACAACTGAATAAACTGCCGCTCGGTGCCGGCCGCGATGACGACGAGTTTGCCGTCCTTGCAAGTAAAAATATCCCCATAAGGAGCAATATTGGGGTGGGCACTGCCCATAGCCTGAGGAATATGCCCGGCTATCAGCCAGTTGGTGGCCTGGTTGGCCAGAGAAGCAATCGCAGATTCCAAAAGTGAGGTACTGACAAAGGCTCCTCTACCCTCTTTTTCTCTTCGCAACAAAGCGATCAGGATACCTTCCTTCAGTTGATGCGCCGCCAACAAATCTATTAAAGCCACCGGCATTTTAACCGGCCTTCTTCCCGGTTCTCCGGTCATATACAAAAAGCCTGCTTCCGCCTGCAGGACCACATCGAATGCCGGCCGATCGATTCCCTGACCGAACGCGTACAGCTGAGCGTAAATGATCTTCGGGTTAATGGCGCACAACGTACCATAATCCATGTGCATGCGCAGGGCTGATTTTTCTTTGAAGTTGCTGATCACAACATCAGCCTCCCGAACCAGTTCATGTACCTTACGCTGATCTTCTTTCAATGAAAGATCCAGAAACAACACCTTCTTCCCCCAATTGACGCTGGCATAATAAGCGGATATGGCAGTGTCCTGACGCTCCGAAGGAAGCTTCCACTTCCGGGTTACGTCTCCACCGGTTTTTTTGTTTTCAATTTTAATCACCTCAGCTCCCAGTTCTGCAAAAAACAGCCCTACAGCCGGCCCGGCGAGCACAGAAGCTAATTCGATGACTTTGAGGTCTTTGAAGATGTTGTTCATGATGCTTTGGTTGTTATCTGGGACAATAGGGGTTGTGTAAAAAGTCCTTCGGCCTTTTTCCCCAACCAATAATATTCTTTTAGGAGGTTGTTTTAAGAAAAAAACTTCGTTTTTTTCTTAAAACAACCTCCTAAACAAAATTTTCGGGGGTGGGTAAAAACGAGGAACGAGTTTTTACACAACCCCTTTATAAAAAATTCATTAAAAAAATTCAAATATTTTTTAATAGCAAAAAATAAAACCTATCTTTATAGGAACATGAACAAAACACCGTCAGCGTCTTGAAACAAGGCCTGACACACTGAATTTTTATAATCCCTTTTTACACAATTTTAATTCCATGAACAAGAAAAGAACAAAATCAAGAACAGAGCAGTCTATCACGTCGGTTCAACTTTTTAAAACCGCTCCGCCCTAGATTGCCAACATGATTTCAATCTCAGCAGATGTAACAGTATCTGCTAACCACAATGGGTAGGTCTTTCAGGCCTGCCCATTGTCGTTTTAGGCCTCTTCCTATTTTTTCCTTGTGCTAATCTTTACATTACATTAATCGTACTTTTTGTACATTTGGCTTTTATTAATAAAAAAACAATAATGAAGAGTATCTTAAAATTATTTGTATTTAGTCTTTTTGGTGCTTCTCTCTTTATGGGATGCAATCAGGGAGCCGGAGGAGTGGCCGACGCCAAAATGGAATCTCTGGCGGATAGTATGTCCTATGCGGTAGGGATCTATCTTGGGCAGCAAGTCCCGCCAAATGACATGGGCAGTCTGAATGCCGATCTGATGGCTCAGGGGCTGATCGATTTTGCCGGTGAGGGTGCTAAACTGGATGATGATCAAGTACGTTCCGTTATTACTCGTTACACCAACGAACAGCAAAACGCACAAGCAACCCTGAATAAGGAAAAAGGAGACGCTTTCCTAGCCGATAATAAAAACAAAGAGGGCGTTCAAACCACTGAAAGCGGCCTTCAGTATAAAGTGATTACAGAAGGTTCGGGCGCTTCTCCCGGCCCTAATGATAAAGTACGAGTTCACTACACAGGAAAATTACTGAACGGAGAGGTATTCGATAGCTCGGTCCAACGTGGCGAGCCTGTAGAATTCTCTGTGGGTGGTGTAATTCCAGGATGGACTGAGGCCCTGCAACTGATGAAACCAGGCGCTAAATGGGAAGTATTCATCCCAGGTGAGTTGGGCTACGGTACCCGTGGCAATCCTCCGATCGGCCCGAATGAGACTTTGTTGTTTGAAGTAGAACTGCTTGATGTTCTTGGCCCCGATTCTGAGTAAAAAAAAGGGCCGGCGGAACCGCCGGCCCTTTTTTTTTATAATATTCCCAGTGCCTGCTCCAAATCCTCTATTAACCAATCAGCATCTTCGAGGCCAATGTAAAATCGCACCAGGTTCCAGGGCGTAGTCGTATCCTCCCGGCCGGGCACATCGTAAAATCCGACCGCAGGCATCATCAGGGATTCGTGCCCTCCCCAGGAAACAGCCAGCAAAAACCTTTTTATCCTGCCTACAAAGGCTTCTACTTTTTCTTTGCTGTCAGCTTTTAGATAAACCGACAACAAACCTCCGGCCCCGTCCATTTGTTTTTTCGCCAACTCATACTGAGGAAAAGAAGCCAAAAAAGGATAAGACACCTGCTCCACCATGGGATGCTTTTCCAAAAATTGTGCAACCTTCAGGGCACTCTCAAAACTTCGCTTCACACGCAATTCCAAGGTTCGTAGGCCCCGAATGAATTGCTGGGCATCGTGAGGCGAAATAATGCCGCCGAAAGTCATAAATTCTGTTTCAAAGATTTTCTGGATCATTTCTTGGCTGCCGCAAATAACGCCTGCCACCACATCGCTGTGCCCGTTCAGGTACTTGGTACCGGAATGCACCACCAGGTCGATCCCCATTTCAATCGGACGTTGAAACACGGGCGAGGCATAGCTGTTATCAGCAATCGTTGTGATTCCTCTGGAACGGGCGAGTTCGGCACAGGCCTTCAGGTCCTGGAGGTCGAAGGTCAGTGAAGTCGGGCTTTCTAAATACAGCAGCACCGTATTATCCTGTAAGGCCGCTTTTATGTTTTGGAGGTCCCGACCATCCACGAAGGTACAACTGACACCAAAACGCGGCATCAGCTCGGTCAGCAGGATCTTCGTCCAGGTATAGGCCCCTTCTACACAAACCACATGGTCGCCGGCTTTTAACTGGGCCACGACGGCCGTTGCAATGGCCGCACTACCGCTGGCTGTAATAAGCGCATCCTCGGCTCCTTCCAGGGCCGCCACTTTTTTCCGTAATATTTCTACTGTAGGGTTATTCCCCCTGGTATAGATATGGTGGGTCAGTTCATTGGTAAAGGATGCTCTGAAGTCGTCCAGGTCTTTGAAACAAAAATTGCTGGTTTGAATAATTGGAGGGGATACGGCTTTGAAGTATTTTTCCCGCTCTTCGCCGAGATGGGTGAGGATATCGCTTAGATGGTTCATATATTTCGTTGGTAGTTGTTCGTTGGTAGTTGTTCGTAAAACTAACAACGGACAACGAACAACTATTAACAATTAAATCCAAATAGTCCCAATCAGAAAGGTCACGGCATCGCCAATCAGTTTGACCCGGTCACCCTTGTAGGTGCAATGCAGGCGACCGCTGCGCTTCGATGCTTGCAAGGCAGTTAACTCTTTTTTGCCCAGGCGTTCGGCCCAATAAGGCGCAAGTGTTGTGTGAGCTGAGCCCGTAACGGGATCTTCATCCACTCCGTAAGCCGGGAAAAAGCCACGGGATACAAAGTCTGTATCTTTGCCGGGGGCTGTGACCAGCACCCCTCTGGCATTGATTTTTTTCATTAGAGAAAAATCGGGATAAAGCCCTGCAACATCTTCATAACTTCCCAAAACCACCATATAATCATCAATGCCTTTCCATACTTCCTCCGGAGCGATGCCCAGCGCCTCTTCGAACAATTCGGAAGGGCGCTCTATTCGCTGAATTTTGTCCGTAGGAAAATCCATATTATAGGCATCTCCGGAATGCCGCACCTCTAACTTTCCGCTGTGGGTATGGAAAACAATGGCCCCATCTTTGTACCCCAGGTGATGGTACAATACGTGAGCCGTGGCCAGGGTAGCATGCCCACAAAGCCTCACTTCCTTGGCCGGGGTAAACCAGCGCAGTTCAAAATCATCACCCTGTGGAACGAAGTAGGCCGTTTCAGAGAGATTGTTCTCGGCGGCAATTTCCTGCATCATTTCGTCCGGCAGCCAGCTTTGCAGTGGAATAACGGCCGCGGGATTTCCCTTAAATAATTCATCGGAAAAGGCGTCAACTTGATATATGGTTAGGTTCATAGATATAGATTTATTTAGGGGTTGTGTAAAAACTCGTTCCTCGTTTTTACCCACCCCAGATAATTTTTTTTTGGAGGTGGTTTAAAGAAAAAAACTTCGTTTTTTTCTTTAAACCACCTCCAAAAAAATATATTATTGGTTGTGTGAAAAGGCCGACCATACGGTCCGTACGGAAGGACTTTTTACACAACCCCTAAATATATTCAATTGATTTATTCAGCAATAATCATAAACTTATTCTTTTTTCCATTTTCCACCATCAAGTATTGCCCGTGTAATAGCGACTCTCCGTTGATGATGGTTTCGTGAGAACCTATTTTGTCTTTATTCACAGAGATGGCATTATTCTTAATGGCTCTTCTGGCATCTCCTTTTGAATTCACCACCTGTGTGGCTTCTGATAAAAGATCAACAATGTTCAAGCCTGAGGACAGGCTGTCTTTCTGGATGTTGAAGCTGGGAATTTCTTCGGCCACCGTTTTAAGGTCCTGCTTACTAAGTTTCATTAAAGTATCCTTGCCGGCCTTACGGTTAAACAAAAGCTCCGAAACCTGCAGGACGGATTCATAATCCTCTTGTGAATGAACACGTTTGGTCAACTCTTCAGCCAGTAAGCGTTTTAATTCGCGAGGGTCGTCGGCCAGATCTTGTTCTCGAGCTTCGACCTCCTGCTGAGACAATAAGGTAAAGTAACGAGTAAAGGTTGGGATATCCGCATCATCTGCATTGATCCAAAACTGGTAAAACTTATAGGGCGAAGTCATGTTGGGGTCCAGCCAAATGTTGCCTTTTTCTGATTTTCCGAATTTTTTGCCGTCTGACTTAGTCAGCAATGGTGTAGTAGCTGCAAATGCTGCCTCTCCAAGGTTTTTTCGGATAAATTCGGTACCAGCCGTGATGTTCCCCCACTGATCCGAGCCCCCCATCTGCAATTTACATCCATATTCCTCGAATAAACACTGGAAGTCATAGCCCTGTAGCAACTGGTAACTGAATTCGGTGAATGAAATGCCCGTTTCAATACGCTTTTTCACCGATTCCTTGGACATCATGTAATTCACCGTCAGGGTTTTTCCAACCTTGCGCAGAAAATTCAGCACGTTCATATCTTTGTAGAAGTCATAATTATTGACCACCACGGCTGCATTTGGCCCCTCGAAGTCTAAAAATTTATCAAACTGCTTCTTCTGAAAAGCCAGGTTCCGGTCTAGTACTTCTTCGGATTTGAGTTCTCTTTCTTTATCCTTTCCCGAAGGATCCCCAATACGGCCGGTAGCTCCGCCCATTAAAATTATTGGCTTATGACCGGAGCGTTGGAAGAGAGACAGCAGCATCACCTGCACATAATTACCGATCGTGAGGGATGGTGCGGTGGGGTCAAAACCGATGTATCCGGTCAGGGTTTCCTTGTTAACGGCATCTTCTAATCCAGGTGTCATATCCTGGAGCATACCTCTCCATCTTAATTCTTCGAGAAAATTCATGTTTTTATATCTTTGTCATTAATTCTTTGCAGGAGATAAACGACTGCGTCGTTTATCTCCTGCTTCATTTTTTTTCGCGCCTCAAAAATAAGAAGGCATTTTAATTTTTTGTAATAGACTTAACAATACTTATTTTTCGAAATAAGTTTCCAAAATACAATATGAAGTTTGAATTTTTCTTAGCCCAGCGCATTGCATTAGGTGGCCAACATTCTTTTTCCAGGATCATCATCCGGATTGCAGCCGTTGCGGTAGCCATCAGTGTAGCGGTCATGATCATTTCTACAGCCCTGATCACCGGCTTTAAAAAAGAGATCAGCTCAAAGATATTTGGCTTTTGGGGGCATATCCACGTTACGCAAACCGGCTTTGGCAATTCTCTATTGGATACTCCTCCCCTGGACTTTAGCCCTGAACTTTTAAAGAGCATAGATACCATTGAAAGAGTGCGTTATATTGAAGAGATCCCGACTCAGAACGGCTATTCTCAACGCGAGGGCGTTACCCGTGGCGGAGTGGACCATGTGCAAAGCTATGCACTGAAAGCCGGTATCATTCAGGCGAAGGAGGACATTGAGGGTATCATCCTCAAGGGGATCGGAAGGGATTTCAACTGGAAATTTTTCGAGTCTTATCTGCGCGAAGGAGATGTTATTGAGTTTCCCGATTCTCTGGCCGGCAATGACATTCTCATCTCACAGCAAACTGCCAACCGGCTCAAGCTGGAGTTGGACCAGTCTTTGATTGTCCATTTTATTCAGCAAGGAGAACAACTAAGACGCCGTTTTACGGTAAAAGGCATCTATAAAACCGGGTTGGAAGAATACGACCGGCAATTTGCCCTGGTCGACATCCGGCAGATCCAACAGCTGCTTGGCTGGCGGCCGACGCAGGTCAGCGGGCTGGAAATTTTCCTGGATGATGTGCAGGATGCACGGCCTTTGGCAGATCATATCTACTTCAATATTTTACCTTCAGAACTGTACGCCGAGCCCATTCGTCAAAAGCTACCCGAAATATTTGAGTGGCTGGACCTCCAGGATATCAATGAGGTAGTCATCCTAGTGTTAATGGTGATCGTTGGAGTCATTAATATGATTACCGCCTTGATGATCCTGATATTAGAACGGACGAACATGATCGGTACCCTAAAAGCCCTGGGAGCTACCAACTGGAATATTCAAAAGATGTTTTTATATCACGCAGCTTATATTATTCTTCTGGGGCTTATTTTTGGAAACCTGCTTGGCTTGGGTATATGTTGGCTGCAAGACACCTTTGAATTCATCCGTCTTTCGGAGGAAAACTACTATTTGGCTACGGCACCCATTGCTTTCAATCTATGGGGGTTTTTGATGATCAATGCCGGGACTTTGATCGTAACCTTGCTTTTTCTGCTGATCCCAACCTTTTTAGTGTTGAGTATCAGTCCGGTAAAAGCCATCAGGTTTAAGTAAGCAGAAAGCCTCGGCGAATTATTTTTTTGTTTACATCAGAAATTATTAAATTTAAACCGCTTCTGCCGGCCAGAGGCCATATCTTATCACCTCACGGCCATTGGGAGTCAACTTAATATTCTTTCCCATTAGGATCCATTCGATCTTCATAATCCCAATAAAGATTAAAGCCAAACTATTTTGGCCATTCTTGTTTTAGCAGGGACATTTATGCTTATTATGATATCAAAGATCAGCGGTATTTTTATCCGACTGGGGGACATCATCCGGTTGCTCCCAGCCAGGGGCTTGCGTATTTTTGCTCATGTGGTAGATGGGGGAGAAAAGCTGGGTAAACTAAAGCTCAAGGCTGATCAAGTAAGAGAGCTGGGCATTTCCATTGGGATGTGGTGGATCGAAATGCTGGTATTGGTCATGGATTTTTTAGGAATGGGAGAACTCTACGAAATCCTGATGGATTGGCTCAAATTTAATACCCGGCCTTTGAAAAGCTGGGAACGCCAACTGGCTTACGACATTTTTGGGAAAGCACTCAATTATAATCGTGTACGCCTCGATGAATGGGCTTGGTTAGGGCCTCCGCAGCTCAAAGTTTGTTATGTCAGCGGTTATGTTATCAATAGCTGGGGAAAGGTGAGCAATACCACCCTTATCCACGAACTGGTGCATGTTTGGCAATATCAAAATATCGGACTGATCTACATCCCTCGGGCCTTACGAGCTCAACACAGCCCGGAAGGCTATAATTATGGTGGTCTTAAGCGCCTTAAACATTTCAAGGAAGCAGGGAAAAATATATTTTCATTTAATCTTGAGCAACAGGCAGAAATCATTGCAGACTACTACAATCTTAAAAATGGGTATCCACCTCATTACGGAGAAGCGACTTTCTCGGATCTGTCGGTTTACGAACATTTTGTCAACCAAGTAAGAGAAACCCATGCCTAAAAAAAGGCTGTCTCATTCCTATAGATTCGACACCCGAAGAAATTTTTACAGCGGGTCCTTTTTTAGAAAAAAACTCCGTTTTTTTCTAAAAAAGGACCCGCTGTAAAATAATAATCGCTGGCGACCCCGTAGGGATGAGACAGCCCTATTTTTTACAATATTAATCGTATGTTTGCAGGTGTTCGATTTTAGGTGTTAAGAAAAGTCATACAGGATGGTACGATACTACAACACAGTGGAAGGCAAGCTCAGGGAAGTGGAGGAAGCGAAGGATGCGGTATGGATCAACATAACATCGCCATTCAGTCAGGAGGAGTTAGAAGAACTAGCCCAAAGATATGACTTCCCAATGGATTTTTTGACGGATTCATTGGATATGGACGAGCGTTCGCGTTATGAAAGAGAAGAAGACATTCGGTTTATCCTGATCAATACACCGATTCTGAATGAGGCAGAAGAAGAAAACGACGCCATCTATGTAACCGTCCCGGTCGGTATCATTCTAACCCCCGATCAAATCATTACCATTTGTTCAGCAGAGAATCCGGTTCTGCAGCGATTTCTGGATCAGAAAGTCAAAAACTTTAATCTCAAAGACGAGGCGCTCTTTATTTTACAGATCATGGAGCAGAATGTGTATCGTTTTTTGAACTGCCTGAAGAAACTCAACCTTAAAAGGAATTTAGTCGAAAAGGAACTCTATTATTCGAGCCGGAACCGGGAACTTCGACAACTCCTAA
>JAUIKE010000347.1 GCA_030430845.1 Bacteroidia bacterium
AAGCAGGGGTTTCAAATAAATCCATCCGGGCGTAATTAGTAAGTTTACGGACAAAAATAAATCAAGTTTATTAGATTTGCGTCATGGGACGCAAATCAAAGCAGATTGAAAAATTGACAGAAGAGCAAAAAAGTTCTTTAAAAAAAGGTTATACCTATGGAAAAAGCCCTTTATTTAGGAGGAAATGCCATTGTATATTATTAAGCCATGTCGGAAAACCGGTAAAGGAATTATCTTCTTTTTTTGGTATTAGTGTTTACAGTATTCGTAAATGGTTGAATCTTTGGGAAAAAGAAGGAATCGAAGGGTTAAAACTTAAACCTGGTCGAGGCCGAAAACCAAAGCTTAAAACTGATAAAGGAGAACATGTTGAAACGGTAAAAACCTTAATCAAAAATGAACCTAAAAATCTTATGCGAGTAACTGCGCAGATAGAAGATGAATTGGGCGTTAAAGTAAGTAAGAGAACGCTTAAACGTTTTTTAAAAAACTTAAATATCGATGGAAACGCTTCCGCAGAAGGTTAAAAGGTAGTCCAGTCCCTGAAGTTTATCAGACGAAAAAAGCGTTACTTAAAAAGCTGATGAAGCTCGAAGATAATGGAATGATTGATTTAATGTTTGCTGATGAAACAGGCTTTAATATGGTTCCTTATATTCCTTATGGATGGCAACCTATCGGAGAACAAGTTACCATCAGATCAGCGAAAGATCGTGTCTGTAATTTGTTAGGATTTTTAACCCGTAAAGGCAGCCTTAAAGTATGGGCTACTCCTCATAACATCAATAGCGATTTTGTAATTGAATGCCTCGATGAGATAGCTGATCAAACTGAAAGACCTACGGTAGTAGTATTGGATAATGCCCCTTGGCATGCTTCTGCTAAAGTTAAAAACAAAGAAAAAGAGTGGAATGAGAAAAATTTGTATCTATTCTTTCTGCCAACTTATTCTCCGCATTTGAATTTGATTGAAACCCTTTGGAGAAAAATCAAATACAGATGGCTTAAAGCAGAGGATTACTTGTCTGCTAAAAAGCTTAAAGAGGCGCTTTACTATATCATAAGTAATTATGACCATGAGTTCTCTATCAATATTTCAAAAAACTTTTTTGCGTAACTTATTTTTGTCCATGAACTTAACTCGAAAAAAATAAGGTATCGATTTCGCGCCGATATTTTTTGCAGAGACAAGGCACAAAAATCGAGGATAGCGAGCTATCCGAGACTTTTTGTAACGCAGGATCAGCGAAAGAGATCAAGCCAAATCGAGGAATTATTTTTTGAGTGTTACTAAGTAGGTTCTGGTTTTCATCGCAGAACCTCCATCCAAACTCCATTTCTAGGCTTAAGTGTAATCAACGCCTCCATCTCAACAGCTTGATCATCAGTTAATTTCAATCGAAATTTTTGGGTGATCATAGCCAGAACAATCTGCATTTCCATCATGGCAAAATTGTTTCCGATGCACATCCTGGGCCCTGCTCCAAAGGGCAAATAATGCCAACGCGAACGCTCCTTGCTTTGTTCAGCACTAAAACGGTCGGGGTTAAAAATTTCTGGATTTTCCCACAGATCCGGATGATGATGCAAAGCATAAATACTGATAAAAATGATGGATTTACGCGGAATATATTGTCCGGCAATTTCATCCGCATCAATGGCTTCTCTGCCCACCGCCCAGGCAGGCGGATACATCCTCATGCCCTCTTCAATCACCTGCCGGGTATACTGCAGGCGGCGCAAATCCGCAAAAGTCGGCGGCCGATCTCCCAACACCTCAGCCACTTCAAGGCGGAGTCGCTCCATCACTTCCGGATGTTTGGCCAGCAGATAAAGAGTCCAACTCATGGCATTAGCGGAGGTTTCGTGGCCGGCGGCAAAGATGGTTATCGCTTCATCCCGAAGCTGACGATCCGACATCCCTTCGCCCGTATCTTCATCGCGGGCTTCCAATAGCATGGTCAGCAAATCCATGGGGGGCTCCGTGCTTCGCCGTCGTTCGTCCACCATTTTTTGAACCACGGGCGGGCCATCACACTGTGCTGTATGCCGAACACGAGCACCAGCATGGCATTAATCAAAATGGCGCTGACGAGCGAACCTTCCAGCGGCCCGTCAATGGCACGGGGCACCATGAGGTTGACGGCGGCCATTGATAAACGTCCAAGGAATCATATACGGCGCATGTACGCAATACATGATGTACTCCTGAGTAGAAGCCATGGTATGATACAAATGTTGCTGATCGCTGTCATTGTCCGAATTAAACAGGGTCTTGAGGGCAATATCAGCCGTCACTTTCATCATCTCCAGGGCGATGTTCATTTGCTGCGTCTGCTGACATCGTTGCTGAAGGTCTTCCATGTATTGCACCGACACTCCTACCATGGTTTCAAACAAGGCTTCCAGCTTTTGCTTGTGAAAAGCGGGTTGTGCCAGCCGGCGTTGTTTGCGCCAGTAATCTCCTTCACTGGTTACCAGACCGTTGCCCAGCGCCAGCTTCAGTTGGTCGTAGGCCGGGCTCTTGCGGTAATTTTTTTGATTGGTTTGTAAAATATGTTGAATGACTTCCGGGCGGTAAATAAAAAAAATATTTTTGAGCAGCATCCGCGAATAAAAAAAATCTCCCAGTTGCTGACCTTTCTCCAAAGAAAAATGGAGCGGGTCGCGAAAAAATTCTCGTTGTCGGGAAAGGTATCCCTGGCCCCGATATTCAGGCAGTGTATTGGATTTTAGTGACATAAAATTTATTTTAAAAACATCCCGATCGCATCCGCTAAATGATCTTTATAGTTTTTACCCACATCCAATTGTGCATTGTTTTCCATGATTACAAAACTGTCTCTTCCCTTGGAATATTTTTTAATAAAGGCAAGATTTATCAAGAAAGAACGGTGAATCCGAATAAAGGGAGCCCCTTCAAAAATGGTTTCACATTCTTTGAGGCTGCTGGTACAGGTCATGGAAGTTTTATCGACCAAATGTACTTTTGTATACCGGCCATCAGATTCAATGTAATTGATTTCTTTTCTGTTCAAATAAAGCAACCCATTTTGGGCAGGAAGGACTAATCGCTGATTTTTGTGGTTGACCAGATTGTGCTGGAGGGTTTCCATTCGTCCTTTCAGGTTCGACATTTTTTTCAGGTCTTCAATTTTATCCACCACTGCAATCAGCTCATCTATGTCGATTGGTTTGAGAAGGTATCCAATGGCAGAGGCTTTAAAAGCCCGGATCGCGTAGTGTTCATAGGCCGTGGTGAAAACGATCTCAAACTGGGGTTCATCAAAAAATTCTACGAGTTTAAATCCTGAATAATTTGGCATTTCAATATCCAGAAAAACAACATCGGGCTGATGGGTATTGATCGCTTTTACTCCAGACAAAACATCTTCAGCCGTTTCCACAATTTCGAGAATCGGACAATATTCTTCGATAAATCCCGACAAGATTCTTCTACTGCGGGCTTCGTCATCAACAATGATAGCTTTTAACATGATTTATTGTTTGGGCTGGGGTTGAAGATCATCCCGAATTTCATTTTCTCTATTTGTGTTTTTGTCCATAGCAATATAAATTGTCACCTGTGTGCCGAGGATTTTGTTGCCTTCGCCTACCACATCTTCCACTATGACACTGAGACTTTCCTGTTGGGTAGAATTGAGCAAATCGAGTCGATTTTTGGTCAGTCCCATACCGGTAGAAGGATGCGGCCGACCATTGATATTTTGGATCTCTTTGGCACGTTTTCTTCCTACGCCATTGTCTTTTACCACCGTTACAAGATAAGGGTCTTCCCATTTAAAACCGATAAAAAGTTGTTTTAATCCCCGCCGGTGCATCAAACCATGCAGAATGGCATTTTCCACATAAGGCTGAATGAGCATGGAGGGGATTTTTATTTCCTGAGTATTAAGTCCTGGTGCAATGTCAAAGTGATAAGTAAAATCTTTTTCAAACCGCAAAGCTTCCAGGCTTAGGTAGAGGTCAAGTGATTCAATTTCAGTTTGCAAAGAAACTTCATCTTTGTCTGTCATATTGAGGATATTGCGCATGAGCCGGGAAAACTGAGCGAGGTAACGGTTAGCCAGTCGCTTGTCATTTCTGATGATCAATTCCTGGATGGAATTGAGGGCATTAAAAAGAAAATGGGGGTTCATCCGGGCACGCAAAGCAATCAGCTGAGAATTCTTCAACTTTTCCTTGATGTCATTTCTTCGCTGGTATTCCTTAATAATGATACGGACGAAGAATGCTCCCAATGCACCAAAGATAAAAATGAGGGTAAGATAAAACCAGCCTTTTTCCCAGTATGCTTTGGCGATATTAAAAACCACAACTTTCTCTTCTGACCAATCCGTATTGACGGTTTTGGCCCGCACCCGGAAGGTGTAGTTACCGGAAGGAAGGGCAGGATATTGCGCCACGCCCAAACGGGTAGCCACCCACGCCTCGTCGATACCCACCATTTGGTATTCAAAAGCCAAATCCTCGGCATGTCGCATGGCAATGCCATCAAATTCAATTTTAATATTATTTTGATGATGAGCCAAGTCAAATTTTCCGACAATGGTGGTATCCTGTTCCTGTATTTTTATCCGGGACAAATAAAGTTGTACCGGAGCTTGTTTGAAGCTAAGCGTATCAGAGAAAATAGTCAAGCCTTTGTTGGTGGCAATCAAGATATTTGAATTGATTATCGCCAGGTCATTAATTTCTACCGACGGAAGACCTTCG
>JAUIKE010000118.1 GCA_030430845.1 Bacteroidia bacterium
CGGCTGATGCTTCAGGATCAAACGGAATTTCCCGCTTGTCACTTCTCCACCGCAAGCCGTCGTCCAATCGGTCGATAAACCGACCGGCAATCCGTTTTCATCCATATCATTATAATTCACAGCATCTGCTCTGTTATCCATGTTTCCGTCTCCGGCAGGGCTGGAAAATATACCGTCCGTCCAACTGAAAAAGAACATGTGCTCATCGTCCTCTTCCATGATCTCCTCAGTGATGTCCTCTCCTTCGATCTTGTTCTCTACTTTGATAGACAAGTCATAGTCTGTGCTTTCCATCAGATTGATCGGGCCGGCTATCATCAGGTCCAAGGGGCCTTCGCCATCCGGATCCACTGCAGTAGCTACCACCGGATCGCCGCCGTCGGTTGGGGTAAAAGTCAACGTGACGTCTGTGATGATCTCTTCTTCATTTTCGCAAGGCGGTGCCTCCGGATCATTCTGCACATTTAGCGTCCAAGTCAGATCAAAATCGGTGGTACCTGTAGTTACCCCGGTTGTATCTGTTTTCATTCCAGGCTGGTGTTTTAGGACGATCCTGAAATCATCGGAAAAGTTGGTCTCCCCACAGCCCAACGTCCAGGTTGTTGACAGCCCAAGCGGGCGGTTTTGGCTGTCCTGATCATTATAACTAACCGGATCGGCACTACTATCTATATTACCATCTCCATCGGGATCGGCCATCAGGTCTTCGCCCCAGGCAAAGAAAAACTGATAATCGTCACTATTTTGCTCGATTTCCTGGCTTAGGTTCGTGCCGGATGTGCTGTTTTCCACCAGAATAGTCAGTGTGTATTCTGTACTCTCCGTGAGTTGGATGTTGTCCAACACCTCCAGGCCCATAGGTCCTGCTCCATCCGGGTCCTGGGCGCTTGCTGTAATGGCGTCTCCTCCTGCCGTCGGAGTAAAAGTTAGCGTCACATCAGTGATGCCGTCCAGCATCTCTGCGGAGTTCCTTTCAGGGCTAAGACCGAGAGAGGTCAGCAAAAATCCGGAAAAAATCAAAATTGAGTATAAGGGTCCATTCATGTTGAAACTGTTTTATTTGAAACAATGTTGCAAATATACACTAAATGCAACAATGTTTCAATTATTCAGCTTCTAAAAAATGGTCTATATATGGTAGGTAAGTGACAGAATGAAATTTCTGCCCAGATCATCTGCAAAATAGCGTAGGCGATCAGTATAATTCCGGTAGCTGACATTGAAGATATTTTTCACCTGGAACCGCCAACCGATTTTTTTCCAGTCGGCCGACCAAGAAAAATTACTCATCAGGTAGCCGTCAGGAGGAGGCAGCAGATCAAAATCAGAGGCGTCATCCTTAAATCGATCCACGCCATTTTGGTTCGCATACAAAAACTCGTCCACCGTGAGAATCCGGGGATGCTGGTATTGTTTGAAGGTATACCCAAGGTATAACTTCAGTGAATGGTTGTTCAAGCCCTTGATTTTTGGCAAGAAATTCATTTCATAGCTCAGTTTGGCAGGAGGCTGCCCGGCAAAGTTATCGTTCTCTTCAATCTGTTTGGACCACAAATAGCTGCCCCGAATGCCTGAGGTAAACAGATCCGAGTGGGTCCATTCAGTGGTAAGGTCTATACCCCAGAACAAAGCATCGGTTTGGTCATAAATGAAATAAACGAAATAGCCTCTGGGAGTCCGTGTTAAACCGGCGGGTTTGGAATAAATATAATTTTTAATATAATTGACATAGCCTGTAACTTCTGCTCTGAAATTTTCTTTGTTCACCTCATAGGTATTGATCCATTTGTATCCAACTTCCGGTGGAACGGCACGGTCATTTTCATCCAATATTCCTTGTGTGGTGGATACAAAATCATAATCTTCATTAATGGTATAACGCCAAAGACCATATTCCAGGAAAAAGCTATGCTGCCCAAAACGGTATAGTTCGGCAACATTGGGCGGCCGCCAGGCAGTCCCGAAATTCGACCGGAAAGTGTTGCCCGACTGCATGTCTTTTTTAAATCCAAGCGTGGCAGTAATATTTTCGTATAAAATATTGTTCCGGTAAATCGTATTATCCGGTTCACGCCCCGTGATCTGAGCATCCATATAATCATAACGAAAACCCAATTCAAAGGTGGTAGATCCGGCCGCTAAGGATTCGATCAGGTAAACGCCGGCTCTTTTGCTATCGTAGTTAGGCACAAACGGAACGGTCGCCGTACCAGGCTGATTATCATTAGCTTGCTTGCTTAATTGCAGCCCGATTTTCCCGGAAAAAGGCCCTACTTTCGGGTGCCGCCAATCCAGATCAAGGCTCTCGGTCACTAATTCCAGGTCGATATTGGGAGCATCTCCCTTTCTCACACCAAATTCTCTTCTGCTGTTTATTTGGTAACCGTATTGAACATTCAAAGCATGCGTTTTGCCTAAATAGCGAGCCGAAAGTTTATAAAGATCATGCTGAATATCCTGCCGGGGTTGTTGGATGTCATAAGTAAAATCTTCGGTAAATAAGGGCACATCACTATCTATGGCCAACTTCAAATCATCAAGGTTACTAAAAACCGAGCCACGTAATATACCAAGGTTTTGATCGTAATGACTGAAATATCCTTCAACATCAACATGCGCAAATGGATGTATTCTAAACCCACCGTAATAACTCTTTTCTTCCTTTCCGGTATTGCTGAGGTTGTAATCAGGGGCCTGCAGATCTCCTTGTTTGACGTAAGATCCTCCTGCCAGTACACTCCACCATTTAAAGCCCTTCTTTAATTCCAGCGTGGACTCATAGGATTGTCCGTTAGATTTTCCCACCAAATTTACTTTTCCGCTAAGCGGAGTGGACAATTCCATAGCAGGTGGATCGATCAGTATGGCTCCACCCAAAGCATCCGGGCCAAAACGAACCGTAGCGGCTCCTTTGACCACTTCCAGACGATCTACCAACGAAGGGTCTATTTCCGGAGCATGATCAATTCCCCAGTTTTGAAACTCATGCCTTAAACCATTGTTGATAATCAAGATGCGGTTGCTGTGCAAACCGTGTATGATGGGTTTCACCACATTCTGTCCGGTACTAATGGTGTTGACTCCTGAGATCCGGCTGGCAGCTTCCGCCAGGGATTCGGAAGAAACGGCTTCCAATTCCTTGGATGTCAAAACCTGGGAGGAGGTAGAACTCAGATCGGTTTTGCTGGCTTTAGCTTCAACGACTACACTTTGGAGCATCACCTCGTCGGATGCCAGATAGATTTCTACAAAGGGATGGTGAAAGTCGTGGTGGTGCCGGGCCAGTTTATAGCCTACAAAAGAAAAAACCAGGTCATACTCCTTTTTACACAGTTCTTTTATGATGAAATATCCGTTTTCATCACTCACTGTTCCAATCGCTTCGCCTATGATCTGGACATTGACAAAAGGCAAAGGCTCTTTGGTTTCCAAATCATAAACTTTCCCTTCGATGATATTCGAACACTCTACTTTATCCTGAGCATTCATCGTAAGTGAAAACAGACTCAAAAATAATAATGGTATATATCGTTGCAATCTCATTAGCTAAGCACAGTAGTTAATTCAGCTAATATAACAAATGATTTGCAACAATGTTGCATGAAATAGAGGTAGATGGTCTCAGAACGGACCTAGCGGCATTTTTTTCCAATCTAATCCAGTTTTAAGCCCATCCGCTATCCCATTCATAAATCTTGACTCTAATCCTGGGAAAGGCTTCCGGATCAGAGATGATTTGCTCGATCTGTTCTTTTTTTGGTAGGATGATCTTTTGCCAATCAGGAAAGCCGAATACCCCTTTTGTGAGGTTCTTGTACTGAAAAAGGTGAATATCTATGAGTTCTTCGATTCCCACATCTAAAATATAAGCCTCTGGGTCCTCATCCTGATCCCTGCTGAATTCATATTCCTTTTTTAACTCTCGATAGTTCCACCAATCCGGCGCAATCTCCAACACCGGTTGGTCTCTGTCAAAATGGAAGAATTCGATTTTCACCTCGAAGGCCATGGGCTGAAATATTAATTACCAAATAAAATTAAGCAGAAAATTACAAATCTGTCCTTATACTTCAAAAGTCTTGAAGACTTTTGAAGTATAAAACAACTTAAAACGCCCGTAATGCATCCGCATTATTCTGTTGATAAGGCAGCCGGATGAAGTCCAGCGTTCCTGGTTTAACTCTGATGTAAAAGCTGTAAGTTCCCCGGGTCGGTTGCCAGTCTAGTCCCATTTCCCAACAGTGAAGATCGCGACTAAAGCCAACAGATGGGTAAGTTATGTCTTTCCGGGAAAAATCATAGCCGATATTGCCAATATTAATATTCCAGTTTTTGGTCATCCGGATTGATCCCCGCAAGTTGATAGAATTGGTCGTAGTGCTAAATTCGGTCCGCCCCTCATCGTCTTTGGTCCAGCGAAAGGATATGTTGTGATTGATGCTGAAGTTCTCCAACAGGCTCAAAAGGTCTTCCTCCCGCTCCTGCCGAGCCTGTGCAGCTCCCGGAGGCCCGTCGGGCGGCAGGCCTTCCCCAGTTCCACCTCCGCGTCTCCCTTCATCCAGAGGTTCTTCCCTTCCTTGAAATAAGGCCCGGATCTTAGCGACCGTCAGGCTGGTCGCAATCCCTACATTCGCATTCACAAAACGAAGCAGTTTACCATTTTCATTAATGGCAAACTTATTAATGCGCCGGCCATTCTCATTTTCAACATATGGATCATAGGTCGCATTAAACCGCAGAGTGGTCGTGCCCTTGAAAAAGCGGGTCGCCCCCGACAAGCGGATCTGACTAAACTTTAAGGTATCTGCGGCCAAATTGTAGCTACCCGAAACATTCAGGTTGTCAAAGATCTTCAATTTTTTATCCGTCGAATCCTTCCTGGAAAAATACTTGGCTTCCAGAATATTGCGAAAGCTAAAATTCAATGCCATCTGCTCTCCACTTTGTGATGGAGAGCCAAACACCCCATCCTCAAAAATCGAATATCGTTGCGTCTCATCCGGAAAACGACTATCCGTCTGCACTTCCCGATAGTACCCCAGGTTTTCGTTCAAATAGTTCGGAGAATAAGAAAAACTTAGGCTGGGTTTTATAGTATGCCGTATTCCCTTCAGGCCGTTCCCTCTGAATCGCAGCGTACCAAAGATCTGGGTGGTCAGGCCCATACTAAAAGAGTATTGTCGATACGGCGCCCACGACCATATGGTGTCGCCCAGGACTTGCCCGTAAGAAAGCGTGTCCCGAACGTATTGGTCGGGTAAAATGCCGTCGTCATCCCGGATGGTATCAATTTTTACCTGTGGCGTAGAATCGAATCTTTTATCTACTCGCTTAAAATTCCAGACTTCCTGGTAATTCACAGAAGGGTTTAGACTAAAATATTTCAGCAACTTAAAAGAAGTACTGGCCTGTACATCATGCCGCACTCCCACTTTGGCCGTCTCCAAGGTACGCGCCTGGAAAAAGGAATCCGCCTGCCCGGTCAATTGGTTGCGGGCTTCTCCGGTATAGCGGACCACTATATTTTCATACCAACGCTTCTCCCCTCCACCACTTTTTCGCTCAAAAGGATATAAAGTCCCTGTAGAGAAGCGCACTACCGGCAGGGTGACATTCATCAAATTGGAGCGGGTATTTTGTGTATGGCTAAGGGTGACATTCAGGTTGTAAGGCTTATCTCGCCACTTTTTACTAAAGCCGAAGTTAGAGTTCAGGGTATTGTTCAAAACAAACTCTGCCTGGTTATTCACCAAACTCTGATAATTACCCAGAAACTGCATATTGATGGAACCGCCAAACTTATTAGTAGGGTGCGCTGCTGCTGCCTGCTGGTGAGACCAGGATAAAGAAATCGAATTCTGCCGGGACACCACCCCTTCGTTTGATTCGGAGCGGCGACTATCAAAGCCGAAGCGGAAATTACCGCTGTAGGCATATCTTTTGTTGTATTGAGAATTAACCTTTACACCGTAAGTCCCCTTTAAGTAAATATCTGTTCGTAAGGTCAGGTTGATGTGATCTCCCAATGGAAAAAACCAGCCGATATCTCTCAAACCAAATCCCCACTGTCGGGAATATTCATAATCTCTTGGGAACAACAAACCGGTTCGCCGTCCTTTTGTCATCGGAAAAAAGCCAAAGGGTAGCACCACCGGAGTCGGCACGCCCATGATTTCCAGATTGGAAGGCCCGACCACGATCAGCTTATCATTGATAACCTTCTGTTTTCCGGAGCGAATACCAAAATGTGGTTCATCGGCGGTACAGGTGGTAAAAATCGCGTTTTTATCATAAAAAATATAGCTCTTAGCAGTGTCCTGCTCCCCTTGTTCGGTGATGAACTTCAGTTCTCGTCCTTTAACGACCACGTCGTTTTGCTGGGTGGTAATGTCAAAAACCTTACCCTTGCCCGTCTCAAAGTTGTACCGCATCCGGTAGGCGGTAAAGTTCTGTTCTCCCTGAGAAAAGGCGGGAATACCGATCTTGTTGCCCAGGCTGTCGAGTACATATTCGGCCATGACCTCGCTTTTATCCAAATCCAATTCGATATAGGCTGCCTGCAAGTTGAGGTCCTGGTACTTCACGACAGCATCCCCATATAAATAAAGGCGCTGGCCGGAAATATCCGAGATCATTGAATCGCGGGCCTGATATTCCACTCTGGCATCCAGTGCATCAGCTGATATATTAATGGTATCCATAAAAACCTGGCGAGCAATGGAATCTGCTCCCGGCGGCAGGGTATCGAGCCGGTTCATTACGCTATCTGGAACAGGCGGAAGAGTATCAATGACTGGATTTTGTGCCGACAAAACAATATTTTGTGACAACAGGGCAAGAATTACAAGAGAAAGACGTTTTTTCAACAGATAATTGACTATATTCCAACAAATGGCTGATGCAGGTAAAGAAAGAGGATTACCCAATTCACCATTTTTTTTAAAATATGTCGATTTTCGTATTCGTTTCTCTCTAATTATCAAGTTCATTGTAACTTTGTAACTGATACTGCGTTTGAAGCATTAAGCTGAAAGTGCAAAATTAATCTAAATTTTTGCCCCTTAACTTCAACATGCGCTTAATACACCTATGATGACAACTATATTTTCCGTAGTACAAACGATGCTGATATCGTTTTTGCCGTACACCCCACAAGAGTTTAACATTTCTTTACCTTCAGAGGAATGCCGGACTGCTCTCGTTCCCTTAAAAGATGAATCTACTTCCTTCCTCCCCTATAAAGATGAGGATATTTCCACAATTGCTGCTTCATCGGTGCCGATCGATTCGGATTCTCTAATATTAGAGACTGCAAATATTCAAAAAGAGTTGGACAAAAACGAATATCAGCTCAAAACCATTGTTATTGATGCCGGTCATGGCGGCCACGATCCGGGATGTTCGGGTAGCGGTAGCAGGGAAAAACACTTGGCGCTCGGTATTGCATTGAAACTGGCTGAGTATATGGAGCAGAATTATCCCGAATTACAGGTAATTCTGACACGCGATAAGGATGTCTTTATCCCTCTGTATGAAAGAGCCCGAATCGCCAATCGCAATGATGCGGATCTGTTCATTTCCATACATTGCAACTTTTTCCCTGCCAGTAGTAAAGTCAGAGGCACCGAAACCTACGTAATGGGGCTCCATACAGCTGAGCATAACCTGGAAGTAGCCAAGCGTGAAAACTCCTCTATTTTGCTCGAGGTGGATTACGAAAAAAATTATAATTACGATCCTAATTCTCCCGAAGGAAATATTTTGCTGAATATGTTCCAAAATGCCTACCTGGATCAAAGCATCCTGTTTGCAGAAATGGTGGAAAAGAACTTTGCCCAACAGGCAGAAAGAAAAAGCCGCGGTGTTCATCAGGCCGGTTTCGTAGTCCTGAAAGAAAGCCTCATGCCTTCTGTCCTCATCGAAGCAGGCTTTCTGAGTAATTACAATGAAGAACAATTTCTGAAAAGTAGTTCCGGGCAATACACCATTGCCAAAGCAATAGGCAAAGCTTTCGGCGATTATAAAAAAATAGTAGAATCGGAGGTGATCACAGAGGACTTCTCTCCTGAGATCCCCGTTGTTGCTCAGCAAAAAGAACCGACTACTCCTCCGTCTCTTACTGAGCAAAACAATCAGGCAGTAGCCTTCCAACAGGAAACAGATGCCATTAAAGGGCAGCTGATCATGAGTGAAACGCAGGTCAAATCTCCTCAGGAATCCATTGACCACTGGCAGGCGCGGCCCGTAAAGGTTCGGGAACAGGAAAATAAGGCGAAGTCAACCGATTCGCAGCCTGAATTGTCAGACTTTCAGCCCAGCATTCCGGATGATATCAGAAATACGCTTACCCCCGAAAAGAAATTGAACCCGGAAAACGAAAATGCCACAGATGAAGAAGCCAAAGAGAAAAAAGAAGAAAATACTTACCAGTTTTTTGTTCAGTTAGCTGCAGCCACTCAACCCATAGACACTAAAAAAGGTGTGTGGAAACTGATTAATGAATACCAGGTGGAAGTCGTCATCGAAGGCCGACTACTAAAATACCGGGCCCGGACAGCCAATGAGCTCGAAAAAGCGATGAAGGACCGCGACCACCTGCGAATACTCGGTTTCCCTGATGCCTTTTTGGTCGTTTATAAAAATGGAGAAAAAATCCCTATTGAGCAGGTGAAGTAAAAAACAACTTCCTTAAAAAGCCTTGTGCCCCGGGTGGGACACAAGGCTTTTTGGGTATAGGCCGAAAGATTTTCCTGCAGGAAAATCTTTCGGCCTATACAACTCCTCTTCTTTTCATGTGTTGTATAAAAAGTTTGTTTACCTTTGCGTCTCTGAAAAAAGGATATTTTATCAATATGTCGAACGAAGTCAAAGTTGCGCTTTTAGCCATCGCCGCCATTGGTTTAACCTACTGGGGATATAAATTCATAGCAGGAAAAAACATCCTCAAAAAATCTAACATCTACTACGTCACCTATGACAACATCGGAGGGATGAAGCCCTCGATCCCGGTGCAAATCAGAGGTTTTGATGTAGGTTTTGTTTCAGACATTAAATTATCGGATGATTATCAGCAAGTTATTGTAACCTTAGACTTACGTAAGGATATTCAGATCAGCCCTAACTCGACGGCCGCTATTTTGTCCGACGGCTTTATGGGAGGTAAAATCGTTGAATTACGAGACAGCGACTGCTCGCAGGGTAATTGTGCCGAAAGCGGGGATTATATCAATGGCGAATTAGTCGGATTGGTTGGCTCCATGGTCAGTGAAGATGAATTTGAACAATATATCAAAGTAGTAGAAGAGGGCCTCAGCAATCTCATCGATACCATTAACCAGAAGCTACTCAACGGTGATAAGGATACGCCGCTGGGACGAATGTTCACTGATCTGGAACAAACCCTGGGCAATGTGGAATCCTCTACCCGTCAGTTGGACGGCCTGATGCGACGCTCTTCGGAAGATATCAGTGGTTCTATGGCCAATATGCGCTCCATTTCTGACAATTTGGAACAAAATAACGAAACCATCACTCGCATTCTTGCTAATGCAGATAAAATGACGGCCCAGCTTTCCAGCGGAGAATTGGAGGTCATCATGAAGGAAACCAAAGCAGCTATTGAAAGCCTGCAAACAACGCTCGGAAGCGCTGACGAAGCCCTGAGCTACGTCTCGGCCATCACCGGCAAACTCAATCAGGGCGAAG
This sequence comes from Bacteroidia bacterium, assembly GCA_030430845.1. Lineage (GTDB taxonomy): Bacteria > Bacteroidota > Bacteroidia > Chitinophagales > Saprospiraceae > JANQPA01. Next base: position 9,706 of record JAUIKE010000118.1, read on the forward strand.
GCACCCTAGGGAAACTCCTCCAGGATGAAAAACTCTATGAGCAGCTAATGTTGTTAAGTGGTAATCTCGATAGCTTGCTGGAGGATCTCAGCGACCGACCTTATCGCTACGTGCCTTTCAAAAACAGGAAAAAAGTTTTGAGGTACGACCGACAGGATGAGCAATTAGAATCAAACGGAAATTAAAATTATTGGGTGGGAGAAACTTGTTCCTCGTTTTTACCCGCCCAACTGTTTCTTTACTTCTTGGATCCTGCTCATCAAACGCTTCAAGTCAGAGCCAATCTCTTCAAGGCGCCGGATCAAAGAAGAAGGGAACCGCCCCTTTAGTTCCCAATCAGATATTCTGACCTTAATGATTCGGACGATATGGGTGTGATACTCTTCATGCTGGACCATATCCAAAAATGGCCCGGTGGGATTCAACACCTCTGCTTCTCCCCAAATCTTTATACGGGTATTATTCGGACGATCCGTCAGAAAAAGGTGTACCCTTCGAGATACAGTTTCATCTTCACCGTAAGGATGAGTATTGTTTTTTCTATAATCTGCAAAAGCCAGGGTATGTTTATCCAGTACTTTTAAAAACCCCTTGGGGCCTCCCCTCTGCTGGACATAAATCCGGCCGGCCTCATTCAGAGAGGCCATATAAAATGATTCTCTTTCTGTAATAAACCTCCTTAGTTCTTCTGTTATCCATGACTGTCCCTTTCGGAGTTTTCTTCTTGCCGGATCATTAGTATCCGGACCTAGTAATTCTTTTTGTTTTTCTGCTGAAGGAATGAAAGCGAAGTCGCTGGTAAAGGGCGTCATGATCTTGAAAAATTTAAGGTGAAAAGAATCTGAATACCTTTCCTCAAATAACTGAGTCGACTGCTCTGGCTTTCCTTAATCAGTTGGGAGGTATCAAAGTACAGAAATTGCATTTGTATTTTCATGGCATAATAGTTAGTGAAAAACTAATCTTCACCAAGCTCTATTCCAAATGCTGTGCCAATCACTCAACAACCAACATAAAACAATGTAAGTCAAATACTTACATAAAATTACCGAACGAAAAAACATTGTATTTTTTGCCCAAATAATGGCACAATGCCAATATATTGTCAATAGGTTCGTCATTCAGGACCTCGGGAAAAGATCGGTATTATATACTGCCGGGATGTAGAAGAAAATATTTATCTTACCAAGAGGAATACCCCCATGCTTCAGCGTGGGGTCAAGCGGGCGAAACAATAACGAATTCGCCCCAGCCATACGGCCCGCATGGGAGGGGCAGCGAAATCTGGAAAATATATACTTTATGCCAAAAGGTATTCGAGACAAATATCAGGAACAGGGTGTTGAGGGCTACTATCTCGACCATGGGGCAGGATACGAAAATCCACACTTCGCCCAGATCGAGCAATTGCTTTTACAAAATGAAAAGCGCATCGACTATCGGAAGGTATTGGATCTGTCCTGTGGTTCCGGAGAGGTAAGTGTGGTGCTACAAGAACTAGGTTTTTCTGAAACGGAAGCCTGCGACCCCTATACGCAGGAAGCCTACCAGGCCCGTCTGGGCAAAAGCTGTTATTCCTGGAGTTTTGAAGACATAGTGAAAGGAGTCCTTGGTAGTGAATATTCAGCTGTTATCTGCAGTTTTGCTATGCACCTCTGCCCGGAGGATTTGCTTTTCTCATTGACCTACCAACTTTTTCAGCATACCGAACTTCTGGTGATCATCACCCCACATAAACGGCCCGAATTGGAAAAATTGGAAGGGGTGACTTTAGTATTTGAAGATTACGCGCTGACTCCCAAAGGGAAAAAGGTCAGATTGAAGGCCTATCAATCAACATTTACACCACATTAACTTCTCTCTCTAATTGGATACCGAACTTTTGCCAAACCGCCTCCTCAATTTTTTCGACCCAGGCCAAAACTTCCCGGGGGCTGGCTCCACCATAGTTAACTACAACAAGCGCCTGTTTTTCATAACAGCCGACCGCCCCTTCCCGCTTCCCTTTAAAACCACATTGCTCAATTAACCAGCCTGCGGGGACCTTGTAATCATGGTCTCCAATTGGATAATAAACGATGCTGGGAAAACGATTTTTCAGGTCTTCGAACTGAGTAGTCGGGATGACTGGGTTTTTAAAAAAGCTACCTGCATTTCCTATTTTTTTAGGGTCCGGTAATTTCGAAGACCGAATCTCAATTACAGCCTCACTAACATCTTTAATGGTCGGATTACTGATGCCTTTTTGATCTAAAACCTCCCTTATGGCACCGTAGGAAGTATTAATAACAGCATTCTTCCTGAGTTCTAATCGTATATTGGTAATAAAAAAACGTCCTTTATGCTGTTTAAAAAAAGAATTTCGGTAAGAAAAATTACATTCCTTTTTTGAAAATACCCTTCGCTCTTTACTTTCCAGGTCGATGGCGTCCAGGCTGTAAAATACATCTTTCAGCTCTACGCCGTAAGCACCGATATTTTGTATAGGTGCTGCACCGGCAGTTCCTGGAATGAGAGATAAATTTTCAATACCGCCTAATCCCTCTTCAATTGCCCATTGCACAACCTCATGCCAGTTCTCCCCTCCCCCTATCTGAACAATTGCTTTTTCTTCATTTTCTTCCAAAATGCTTTTGCCCTCAATCCGATTAAGGGCCGCTAAGTCAATCGCTTGCCCTGAAAATAAGATGTTGCTTCCGCCTCCCAGGATCAGGTCGGGCCGGCCGTATGCTTCCAGCAACCGGAACATTTCTTCTTCGGAAATAATGTCTACCAATTTTTTGGCGAAAGCTTCCAGGCCAAAAGTGTTGTATTTTTTAAGAGAAAAACCAGCTTCCATAAAAATGATTAGGATTCCAAAGACTGCCCTGATTCGCCCACACGGGAGGGGACTACAAAATCTTTTCCCCACAGGCCTTTTTTAAACGGAATTAAGATAAGTTCACCATCTTCCACTTCCTCGAAATGGCTTTGATCCATGCTTACCCGGATCAGTCGGCCTTTGTAGTAAAAAAACAGATAATATCCGGTCGGCATCTGGCTTTCACCTTTTATAGCTCCAAAACGACTGGAAAAAAAAGCCCTTTCCTGAACGAACTCAACTTCTTCATATCGGACCTTATTCCAGCTGAGCAGTCGATTACTCAAACTGGCTAATAGCGGAGCTACAATCAGCAATGCAAACAAACAAGCCATCACGATCTGAAGCCTAACTACCGTATCCTGATACCGACGCTGTAAATACAAGCCCAGGCCCAGGCCGGAAAGCCCACCAATAAGCAGGGCGGGAACAACCAATTGCTTGGCTCGAACCATTCTGTTAAAATGATCAAACTCCTTTACATAGGTCCATATAAAAAGAAAGAAGAACAGTGTACCTGCTACTGCTTTCCAAAAGACAGGATCTTTGAGTGTATTTGCTAATCTAGACATTGGCTTCAAACTGTAACTTAGCCAGGGCATTGTAAAAACCATCCTCCAGCATAGATAGTTCTTCGTGCGTTCCTTGCTCAACAATAACGCCTTCGTCGATCACATAAATGCAATCAACATTCCGAATAGTAGCCAGGCGGTGGGCAATGATGATAGCCGTTCTGCCTTCCATCAGATTGTCCAGGGCCTCCTGAACCAACTTCTCGGACTCGGCATCCAGGGAGGAGGTCGCTTCGTCCAGTAATAAAATGGCCGGATCTCTGAGAATAGCCCGGGCAATAGCCACTCTTTGCCGCTGCCCTCCCGATAGCTTTATTCCCCGATCTCCTACGATCGTCTCTAAACCTTCCGGGAAAGACTGTATGAATTCCCAGGCATTGGCCTGACGCGCAGCCTGAATAATCTCTTCTTCGGAAGCATCCGGTTTTCCATATAAAATGTTCTCCCGGATGGTTCCTCCAAACAGGATGACCTCCTGAGGAACAGTGGCTATATTAAGGCGGTATTTTGTCAGGTCGTACTCATAGATGTTTTTACCATCCACCAATATCTGTCCATTATCGATCTGGTAAAATTGGAGGAGTAATTGAATAATCGTCGATTTACCGGCCCCACTTCCACCTACAAGCGCTACTTTCTGGCCGGCATTGATATGCAGATCAATCCCTTTGAGGACTTCCACATCTTTTCGGGAAGGATAAGCGAACTCTACCCCTTGATAGGTAATGGCCCCATCAATACGTTCTTCAGGCAAAAGTTCGATCTTCTCGGCATTTACTTCCGTTTTCCTGTTCAGGATATCCTGTACTCGTTCGGTGGCTCCCATAGCAGAAGTCAGCGCTGTATACAAATTCCCTATACCGCCGATGGCTCCTCCAATGATACCTGTATATAGAATAAAGGAGAATAGGTCTCCGACGGGAATTTCACCAGCTTCCACCATTTTAGCGCCACGCCAGAGGATAAAAAAGATGGCTCCAAAGAGTATGGTAATGATAAAGATGAAGAACAGTCCCCGAAGTCGGGCGAATCGGAGGGAGATCTTTACGACCTTATCAACTGAGTTTCCATAACGTATGGCTTCCAGCCATTCATTGGCAAAAGATTTGACCACACTGAAAGACTGAAAGGTTTCTTCTACAATCGTATTGGTTTCGGCCAGGCTGTCCTGTCTTTTTCTTGAAATTTTGCGAATGTATCGTCCAAACACAAAAGCTACTACCACCACGAGGGGGAAAGTCAATAACATGATCAGAGAAAGGCGAGGTGTCAGCCAGGCAATGATGGCAATCCCGGATATTAATACCACTAATTGTCGAATAAATTCGGCCAGGGTGACAGAAAAGGCATTCTGGAGTTGTTCTACATCTGTTGTGATGCGGCTGGTCAACTCCCCTACTCTTTTTGATTCAAAATAAGGGATATCCTGTGTGATCAATTGCCGATAAACGGCCTTGCGCACATCCGCCATTCCTTTTTCACTTACTCTGGCAAACAAAACGGTTCTGAAATAGGAGAACACGCCCTGTACCACTAAAAGTATCAGAAAAAGAATACCGAATTGTTCGATCGAAACATTTTCAAATCGGGCTTCTCCGTTAGCCGTATTAGCCATTTCTCCGGCCGCACCGGGGAATACCATGAAGGTCAGGCTTGATAATACCAGCAATATGAGCCCTGTAATAAAAGCCCCCATATAGGGGCGTATGAACCGAAAGATCCCAATGGCTGCCTGGATGCGCTCCTTGGTCAATTTTGTATCTTCCTTATTCGCCGCTCGATTTCTTCTCATTCCCATTTTAGTAATTATTGGTTGTTCGCTGCGCAAAACTACACTACAATTTGATTACATTCCTACTGATAATGTCAAAATTGCAGTTTATTTAAAGGGATTTGTTAATTATTTCTACTGACTTTAATCATTTTGGAATTATTGACTATTTTTCAGCCTTCGATGAAAAAAACTGACAAGCATTCAATTTTTTTTATTTGCCATCGTTAACATAGTAATTTTCCCCCTTCCCTGCCCATATTTATTTTAATGTTATGGCCCCCTTTTCGTAAGAATGGAAAAAATTGAATGAAAAATATTTGAAAAGTACGATGATGAGAAAAATTATATTTCTTTGCCTTCTTTTTTGTGGTAGCCTGACCGCTTTGCAAGCTCAACGCCTTGAAGTGGGCGTATTGGGAGGATATACCGTTTATAGTGGAGATTTGTCGAGGAGTGAGTTCGGTTTGTATTTTGAAAATGCGGGGCTGGCCTATGGGGTATTTGCCCGTTATGATGTGGCCAAGATGGTCAGTGCCAAGCTCTCTATCAATTATGCCAACCCCATGGGGGACGATGCCAATGGCTCGAACACACAGAGAGACCTTAATTTCAGAACCGATCTATTTGAGATCAGCCTGGTTGGAGAAATCAATCTATATGGTGTAGCTCAGAAGAACGACAACTTCTTATTTGTGCCTTATATATTTGGAGGGATCGGAATGTTTAATTACAACCCAGAAGGCCGCTTCGAAGATACCTATGTAGAGCTACAACCTCTTGGGACAGAAGGCCAGGGCCTCCCCGGCTATGAAGCGCCTTACCAGCTAACCCAGATCATGGTTCCTCTTGGGCTCGGTGCCAAGATGACCATCAATAACAAAATCACACTCGGATTTGAGGTCGGTGCCCGGAAATTGTTCACCGATCACTTTGACGATGTTTCCGGTGCAGAAGTTAATTACAGGGACATCCTCAGGGGTAACGGCACACTAGCCGCCCAGATGAGCAATAAAGAAATTGACCCCAATACCGAAGTTGATGTTACTTATATCAGAGGTGGTGATGCCAAAGATTGGTACTTTATTTCAGGCCTGACACTGGCCTTCCGGCTCAATTCGGGTTCAAGAGGTGGAACGCCGCTGGATTGCTTCAAAGGCTTTTAAGCAGGGGTTTAAACTACAGCTCCAAGGAAAAATATATTTCAGGAAATTCTAATTTTTTTTTCTGAAAAACAACATTCTTTTTCCAACTGTGTTATCTTTACATTAACTTAATGTGAAATCCACATTGGAAACACTATGAAGTCAATCCTTGTCCTTTGCTCGCGGAACTCTGTCAGAAGCCAGTTGGCTGAAGGCTATTTAAAGTTTTACTCAGGGCATAAAGCCTTGATTTCCAGTGCCGGCATTGAAGAAGCCGGTATCCACCCCTTCACTATTAAAGTGATGGAAGAGGATAACCTCGACCTTTCCGAGCATTACTCCAAAAGTTATAAGACTTTTAAGCATACCAAGTTTGACTTCCTGATCACCGTTTGTGATGAAGCCTACCGGAACTTGCCACGCTCTTTAAAAAAGAAAAAACATATACACTTAAGCATTCCCGACCCCGACAATTTTGAAGGGAGCGATGAAGATAAGCTGAATTTTTTCCGTAATACCCGTGACCGGATTAAGCGGGAAATGCTCTTTTTCATAGGCGAACATATTGATGTAAAGGCTCCTGTTGTTAACTAATCTTTACCATTCCTGCTCCCAATTCCTTTATTCGACTCATCTTTTTCTCTTTTAGGTAAAAAAGAGTATTTTTTCGCCTTATTTGTTAACACCCTATTCGACCGTTTTTCAATAACCTTCTAATGGATACATTTGAATATCTGGAACGGGACATCAGCTGGTTGTCCTTTAATCACCGTGTTTTGCAGGAAGCCAAAGATGAAAGTGTTCCTCTTTATGAGAGAATTAAGTTCCTGGCCATTTACAGCTCTAACCTCGACGAATTCTTCCGGGTACGGGTAGCCTCTCTCCGCTCTTTTAAACAACTCAAGAAAAAAGACCGAAAGGACTGGCTGGATGTCAAACCCAAAAAACAACTTAAAGAAATCCGCAAGATCGTTCAGCAGCAACAAGCTGAATTTGGAGCTATTTTTCGAGGACAGATCCTTCCGGAACTCCGCAAAAACAACATTTTCCTGACAGATGACCTCTCTTATTCCGAAGAACAAAAAGAATTCGTTCATCAATATTTTCAGGAACAGATTATGCCCCTGTTGGAGCCTGTTGTTTTTTTCGATGAAACGATGAAACCTCCTTTTTTAAAGAATAAAGCCCTGTATTTTATCGTAAAACTTAAAAACAAGGAAAAATTAGCCCTGGTGGAGATCCCGACCGATAAAACGGATCGTTTTGTCACGCTGCCCGGTAGCGATAATCAATACTATATTACCTTTATAGATGATATTCTACGGTATCATTTAAATGAGGTGGTGAAAGAAGAAGTTTTAAATGCTTACGCCATCAAAGTCTCCAGAGATGCCGAATTATACATTGACGATGAGTATTCCGGCGACCTGATCGATAAGATCCGATCCAGTCTGGAGGAAAGAAATATTGGCTTGCCCACTCGTTTTTTATTCGACAGTGCCATGAGCAAAGAATTGACCACCAGAATAAGAGACATTTTCCAGTTAAAAAAAGATGATATTATTCCTGGGGCACGTTATCACAATTTTAATGATTTTTTTGGGTTTCCTGACCCTTCAAATTCGGCAGATTTCCGGGATGCTTCCATGCCCCCTCGTCCTCATCCCGTATTGGAATCTGCAGCTTCCATCATAGAATTGCTTCAGTCAAAGGATCAGGTGTTGCATTTTCCCTATCAACAGTACAAGTATATTCCGCGCTTTATTGAAGAAGCCGCTGAAGATCCGTCGGTTGAGCAAATTAAGATCACTCTTTACCGGGTGGCTTCGAAATCAGATGTCGTCCAGGCTTTATTAAAAGCTTTGGAAAAAGGAAAGGCCGTCACCGCATTTATAGAGGCCAAGGCCCGTTTTGACGAAGCATCCAACCTGTACTGGGGGGATCGGCTTAAGGAAGCAGGTGGTAAGGTCTTGTACAGTTACCCCGGTATTAAAGTACACTCCAAATTGTTGCTGATACAGCGCAGGGAAGCCGATCAGCTGCGTAACTACGCCTACCTGGGCACCGGCAACTTCAATGAAAAAACGGCCAAACTATACTGTGACCATGCCCTGCTCACGGCTGACCCACGCCTGGCGGATGAAGTCACCCAGGTTTTTGATATACTGGAGCGAAAGATCATCATTCCCAAAAGCAAACACCTGATGATTTCCCCTTTTTCTACCCGCAAAAAAATGGAAGATCTGGTAGAAAAGGAAATTCTAAATGCCCGGGAAGGAAAGCCGGCCTATATGATCCTGAAAATGAACAGTCTGGAAGATATCGAGATGATAGGGCTCTTATATCGAGCTAGCCAGGCTGGAGTCAAAATCCAATTGATCGTAAGGGGCATTTGCTGTTTGATACCCGGTATTGAAGGCATGAGTGAAAACATTGAAATCATAAGTATAATTGATAGATTTCTTGAACATGCAAGAGTCTACATCTTTTGCAATGGCGGAAAGGAAGTGATGTACACAGCCTCTGCCGACTGGATGACCCGCAACCTGGATCGGCGCATAGAAGTAGTCATGCCTATCTATGATCCCGATATTTTCCAGGAAATCAGGCAAATTATTGACATCCAACTACAAGACAATACCAAGGCACGGTGGATCAATCCCAAACAGGATAATGCCTATAAGATACAACGACCCCATGAAGAAAAAATCAGGGCCCAAGCTGCGATTTATGATTTTTTAGCCAAAAAGTATTAGTTCCGGTTCTACTAATCTATATTTGCTAAGTTTTCAAGCAATTTTATTTTTTTATAATTGCCCAGGTTTAAATTTGGCAATGGTTGTTTTGCAAGTAGAAAGAAAAAATACATATGGTTAAAGAAGTGAATAGATTTAGAGACTGGATCTTCAAAAAAGTACACACCAACAATCTGGTGTACAATACTTGCTGGGAAGATCCTCGTTGCGACCGGCAGCTACTGGATTTTGATCAGAATAGCGAAATTGTTATGATCACGAGTGCCGGATGTAATGCCCTTGACTATCTGATGGATTCTCCCAAAAGAATTCATTGTATTGATATGAATCCGAGGCAGAATGCTCTGCTGCAGCTCAAGCTCAAAACATTTGAGCAAACGGATCATGATCAGTTATTCCAACTTTTTGGAACCGGAGTCGATAAGCACATCAAAAAGGTTTATGAGAAGAATCTTCGTCCTGCCCTACCCGATTTTGCCCAGGAATATTGGGATCAAAATCTCAACTTTTTCAACGGCAAGGGCCCCCGGAAATCTTTTTATCATTTTGGCACTTCGGGTACTTTCGCCTGGCTGGCCACTAAATACCTGAAATCTCAGAAAGAATTATACCGGAGCATAAAGAAACTTTTTGAATCCAAGGACATCGAAGAACAGCGGCAATGGTACTTCAAAATTGAGGAGAGCCTGATGAACAAAATAGTAGAGTGGCTGCTGAACCGTCATATCACCATGTGTTTGCTGGGCGTTCCCAGAAGCCAACAGGAACTTTTCGTGGAAAAGTATGATCGCGGCGCTCTGGGCTTCATTCAGGAATGTCTGCGCAATGTATTCACCAATTTGCCAATCCAGGAAAACTATTTTTGGAAAGTGTATTTTGACGGGTATTATTCTAAGGAATGTTGCCCTAACTATCTGAAAGAAGAAAACTTTGAGGCTTTCCGCTCTCAAACCCATAAGATCCAAACGCACAATAACACCATTAGTGGCTTCTTAAAGGCTAATCCGGGCCAGTATTCACACTTTATTTTACTGGATCATCAGGATTGGCTGGCCTCCAATGATGTCCCGGCCCTCCGGGAAGAATGGGAGTTGATCCTCCAAAATAGCCGGCCGGGCACCCGCATCCTACTGCGTTCGGCGGCCTCGGAAGTCGACTTTTTCCCCGATTTCGTTTTGGATGCACTGGAATTTGAACAAGAAGAAACGGCCAGGACCCATAAACTGGATCGAGTAGGCACTTACGCAAGTGTGTATATGGGAATTGTTAAATGATATTGAAGCTGTCTCAAAAGTCCTACGGCCTTTTTCGCCAGCCAATAATATTTCTTTGGGAGGTATTTAATTATCAAAAACGAAATTTTTGATAATTAAATACCTCTCAAAAAGAAAATTATTTGGCGGCGAATAACGACGACCCGACGGTCCGTATGGAAGGAGTTATGAGACGCCCTCAACATCCAACATCTTAAAAAGAATGAGCAAAGAATCCAACAATCTAGTCAAAACCGCTTCGGAAGAAGATCAAAATAAGAACATACAAAATTATTATAAGCTTCAGTCCAAGATCTATGATGCCACACGCTGGACCTTTTTGTTTGGACGGAAAAAATTAGTCAGGGTGCTGCCCTTTGATAAAAATGCGGCAATCGACATACTGGAAATAGGCTGCGGTACCGGTTATAACCTGAAAAGACTGGCCAAAGCCTATCCCAATGCCCATATCACTGGCCTGGATGTATCGGAAGATATGATCCGCTTGTCCAAAAAGCAATGCCGGGATTTTTCAGACCGGATGGAGTTTCTGCAGCAGCCCTACGGGCCTAATCAACCTCCCGTTCCTAAAAAGTACGATGCCATCTTGTTCTCTTACTCGCTCACAATGATCAACCCTCACTGGGAAGACCTGATCCGCCATGCAGTGAACGACCTAAAGCCCGGAGGCGTGGTTGGACTGGCTGATTTCCATGATTCTCGTTTCCTTTGGTTTAAAAAGCACATGTCGAACCATCATGTACGCATGGACGGCCACTTGTTGAAGTTGATGAAAGAACTTTACGAACCGGTTGTCGAAGAAGTAAAGCCGGCTTATGGAGGTGTTTGGGAATATGTTTTATTTATAGGAAAAAAGAAGGCTTAAGCAGCCTGGAACAACCAAGGGTAGATGAAAGACCAAGCTTTTACGCGTCAGGATAAATTAGTAGTAGGCCTGCTCAGCTTGATGGCTGTAACCGCCTTTTTTTGCAACTTAGGCCTCAATAACATCTGGACACCCAATGAAAGCTTCTATGCGGAGGCTATCCGGGAGATGTGGGAAAGCGGCAACTTTATTGAAGTTTTTTACAATTACGAGCCCCGCTTCAACAAACCCATCATGATCTATTGGGAGGTCCTGCTTTCCACGGCTATTTTCGGCCTGAATGAGTTTGCGATACGCCTGCCGAGTGCACTGGCCGGCCTGGGTACGATCTACCTGGTGTACAGGATCGGACAATTCCTGGAGGGCCGGCAACTGGGCATTGTGGCAGCCATCATCATGACTTTTGCCTTTCAGTTTGCCATCAATGCCCGTTATGCAGCTCCGGCCATTTCTCTGACCTTTTTCTTTACCCTGACGGTCTATTGGTTTTTGAAAGGCTATCATCGCGAGCAGTTCAAATACATATTGCTGGCTTATATTGCGCTGGGGGTCACCATTCTCACCAAAGGTTATCCCTACCTCATTATCATAGGTGCCGTCATTGTTTTTTACATCTTATTGGATCAAAGATTTCGCTGGAAAGACTTTTTCAAAAAACTGGGTTTTCTCCGGCTATACATCGGCCTGCCGATTTCCATCATCATCGGCATGACCTGGATCATTTACATGTATGCCACCTACGGCCAGGAGTTCTGGGATATTTTTATGATGGAAACCTTCGAGCGAGCTTTCACCAGAGAAAGTGAAGGATTAAAGCCCTTTTTCTATCTCGAAGCCAATATTTGGGGCTTCCTCCCCTACTCACTCACCTTCTATTTCGGCCTGATCTATTTATTGATCCATAAATTCAAAGGATTTTTTGAAAACAAAGCCCTGTTGATCGGTTCAGCCTGGTTTTTGGTCATGTTGGTTATTTTCACAGCTTCTAAGGGAAAAATTCCGACCTACTTCATTCAGGGGTATCCGGGTATGTCCTTGTTTACGGCTTATTTTGTGATGCAAATGGCCGGTTTTTCCAAAGTGTGGAAAACCTTGTTTCAGGTCAGTTTTTGGCTGCCTGGATCTTTATTTGTAATAGGTGGAATTGCGATCATCTTTGCCTTTCCGGCCTCCTATGTTTTATTAGTTCTGGCTATTTTGCCGGTCATATTGCTGATCATAGGCTACCGAAAAGATATTGAGTTGTTAAAAGCATTTAGTTTCCCCTTTACTGGATTTGCCTGCATGTACATCCTATTTTCACTAATTGTTTTCCCCTTTGTAGAAGATGGTTATCGCAACCACGACAAAATCGGAGAAGCTATTTTGGAGAGGGTTCCCGACCAAAGTATTCCTTTAATGGCTGAGCATTTTGTCACCTGGAATCTACCTTATTATGCCAAAAGGCGGGCCTTTGATAACCTAAGTGAAGAGCAGATCAAAGAAAAAACGAATGGAGAAGCCCTGCTCGCCCTGGTCCCGGAATCCAGTGTAGCTAATTATGGAGAAGTCGAAATTCTTTGGGAAGGGCTCATTTATACCGGCTCTGAATCAAGGACGTTGGAACTCATCCTCGATGTAATGAAAGATAGGCAAGGTGAACCCACTAGATTTCAAACCTTTTGCATCATATATCGACCGGAAGAATAGCAAGCATAACACATTGATTGTCAGCTCTTAATAAACTAAAAAACAGCTTCATCGAACAATTTTATTCAGGCTAAGAAATTGTAAAAAAAGTCATTTTTAACTGTACTTCCCTCGCCTGTAGCCTGATTAACCTATATATTTGCTTCGATTTTGAAATGTGTATGGGTTGACTATCTTTCCAGTGCCCTAATCAGATCAGGGTTTCAAGCCACTGGAATAATATAACCCTAGAACACCAGACCACTAAAACGAACAAACATGGCAAAGATCAATTTCGGAGGCGTTGAAGAAAATGTAGTAACGCGTGAAGAATTCCCATTAGAAAAAGCAAGGGAAGTATTAAAAGACGAAACCATTGCAATCATTGGATATGGCGTCCAAGGCCCCGGCCAGGCGATGAACCTGCGTGATAATGGCTTTAATGTAATTATTGGCCAGCGCCAGCCTTCCAAATCATGGGATAAGGCCGTTAGCGACGGCTGGGTACCTGGCGAAACTTTATTCAGTATTGAAGAAGCCGCTGAAAAGGCTACCGTTATCCAATACCTGTTGAGCGACGCTGCTCAAATAGCCGTTTGGCCAACCTTAAAAGAAAAACTAACGGCAGGTAAAGCCTTGTATTTCTCTCATGGCTTTGGGATTACCTATAACGACCAAACGAATATTATCCCCCCGGCTGATATTGATGTAATTCTGGTAGCTCCAAAAGGATCCGGAACCAGCCTGCGTCGTATGTTTGTAGCCGGCCGCGGATTGAATTCCAGCTTCGCTATTTATCAGGATGCTACCGGCCGCGCCAAGGAAAGAGTCATTGCACTCGGTATAGGCATCGGATCAGGCTATCTCTTCGAAACCGATTTCAAACACGAAGTTTACAGTGACCTCACCGGTGAACGCGGTACCCTGATGGGGGCTATCCAGGGGATCTTTGAAGCTCAGTATACCGTATTGAGAGAAAGAGGCCACTCTCCAAGTGAAGCCTTTAACGAAACGGTAGAAGAGTTGACCCAAAGTTTAATGCCATTGGTTGCAGAAAACGGCATGGACTGGATGTATGCCAACTGTTCGACCACGGCACAACGCGGCGCACTCGATTGGAAAAACCGCTTCCGCGACGCGGTCAAGCCGGTTTTCAACGATTTATATGACAGCGTAGCGAGTGGCAAAGAGGCCGAAAGATCTATTAACACCAATAGCCAGCCCGATTATCGCGAAAAACTCGAAAAGGAACTAACAGAGATGAGAGATAGCGAAATGTGGCAAGCCGGCAGAGCCGTACGTGGCCTCCGCCCAGAAAATCAAAAGGTAGATGCGCCTGTAGAAGGATAATTGAAGCCATTTTTAAAAAAAAATGCTTCTACCCTCGAGGGCCTTTAGCGAAAAACGTTTTACATTCTGGTGTCGGAAGGGAGCCCTTCCGACACTATTTATTTAATAATCCCTGCATATTCAGAACTCTACATTATGTCTGTTAAAACGAGTACTCCCTTGGTATCGGTAGAAAATATCTACAAAGCAAAGGTCCGCCTGAAGGGCATCGCTGAGCATACCCCCTTAATGTCCAATTACAATTTATCTGAACATTATCAATGCGATATCCATCTAAAAAGAGAAGACCTACAGGTGGTTAGGTCTTATAAAATTCGGGGAGCCTACAACAAAATGGCTACTGTGCCTCGCGAACAACTCGAAAAGGGGATTGTCTGTGCCAGTGCCGGTAATCATGCTCAGGGAGTCGCCTTCGCCTGCCAGAAGATGAAGGTCAAAGGTAGGGTATTTATGCCGGGAGTGACTCCTCAGCAAAAGGTCAAAAAAGTCAAGCTGTTTGGCCGCTCCTATGTCGAAGTCATCCTGGTGGGCGATACTTTTGACGATGCCTATCACGAAGCGATGCAGGAAGCTGAGTCGGAAGGCAAGGTATTCATTCATCCATTTAATGATGAACGGATCATCGAGGGGCAAGGCACCGTAGGCCTGGAAATCCTCGAAGATTGCAATCAGCCCATTGACTATGTATTTGTACCGATCGGAGGCGGTGGCCTATCGTCCGGACTGGGAAGTTATTTCCATCATATCAGCCCCCAAACGAAGGTCATAGGCGTAGAGCCGAAAGGCGCGCCGGCCATGTATGAGTCGGTCAAAAAAGGAGAACTGGTCAAGCTTGAAAAAATCGATAGCTTCGTTGACGGAGCTGCCGTAAAAAAAGTCGGCACCAAAACTTTTCCGATCATTCAAAAGGTGGTTCATGATATCGTTTTGGTGGATGAAGGTAAGGTTTGCAGCACCATTCTAAGCCTGTACAATGAAGAAGGCATTATCGTAGAACCCGCCGGAGCACTCACGATTGCCGCCCTGGATGAATATAAAGAACAAATTAAAGGTAAAAACGTGGTCTGCGTCGTCAGCGGTAGCAATAACGATATCACCCGAACAGAAGAGATCAAAGAAAGAGCTTTGCTCTATGAAGGCTTAAAACACTATTTCGTCATCCGCTTCCCACAACGCGCCGGCGCACTTCGCGACTTCCTCAACAATGTGCTCGGCCCCAACGACGATATTACCCATTTCGAGTACACCAAAAAGCACAATCGCGAATCCGGTCCTGCGCTGGTGGGTATCCAG
This sequence comes from Bacteroidia bacterium, assembly GCA_030430845.1. Classification (GTDB taxonomy): domain Bacteria; phylum Bacteroidota; class Bacteroidia; order Chitinophagales; family Saprospiraceae; genus JANQPA01. Next base: position 25,260 of record JAUIKE010000118.1, read on the forward strand.
CTGCAAAATCATGAAGATTACGATGGCCTGATCGAGCGTATGGAGAAAAACAAGATCGATTTTCAGACGCTGAATGATAGTAAGATGCTGTATGATTTGGTTGTGTGAAAATAGAGAAGGACTCCTCACACAGTCCCCCCAACAACTACAATTCGGTCTCCCCCATCTGTAGAATAAGCTGAAACTCCTCCTCCTGCACCGGCATGACCGACAAGCGCCCGATCCGGACCAAAGGAAGTTCCTGCAATTCAGGTGTGGCTTTGATTTCTTTGAGGGTAAGCGGCCGTTCGAGTTTCTTCACCGGCTCCAGGTCCACGGCCGACCAGTCGCCCTTTTCAGCAGTGGGGTCTGGGTAGGCCTCCTTCACTACCTTGCTGACACCGACCACTTCCAAGCCTTTTCGGCTGTGATAATACAATACCAGATCTCCTTTTTTCATGCCGCGTAAATGGTTGCGGGCCGCATAGTTGCGGATACCATCCCACATGGTTTTGCCTTCCTTAATGAGATCATCAAAACTGTATTCATCGGGTTCGGATTTGACCAGCCAGTAGTTCATGATTTTTTTATTGCAAAAATAAGTAAAAACAGACCGCCTTGCTTTATTTTTTACTAAATACTGCCTGCCGGGCATCCCAGTGCAAAGAAATCGGCCGATATGCCTCCAAAGTCCGCTCCCACTCTTCCAGACTTAGCCCGCACCAATCTACAAACCCTTCAATGCCGTCCAAAACAGCGCTCAATTCACCTTTTTTCGGATCGATCACAAAAGCGACTTCCGGAAACATCTCGTAGCCCATATCTTCCAGCTGGCAATCCAGGATCTTTCGGACCGATTGCCAGGCCGTCTCCGGAAAAAATACCCGTCGGCCGGAAATGGCCTCTGTCGTTTTTGCCATCTTACTTTGGTAGTTTTGATGTGTTTCATCAAACTGTATGATGTGGGTTTGGTAAAAAGGATCTCCTACATCCCACACATATTGGTTAATAACAAGCAAAGGTTCCGTTTCTCCTTCAATGGGGAATAACTTCATTTGAAAGGGTACATAATCTTCACCATAATAATTAAGATGATAGGCCATATAACGGCTTTCTTCATCCAATACCAGGCGTAGGGTATCTTCTACTTCATTTAAAACTCCTCCTACGTAAAAAAGCGTCATTTCCTGAGGTAATAGGTCGTAGTAGGCTTTTACCGACCAGTCTTGAGCGGGGTTTTCGATAGCGGTGTTACCGCAACTTGAAATGAAACCGATTAAAATAAAAAGCAACTTGTTCATTTGATTTTTTATTTCAAAAATCCTTTTTATTACCCTCACGCACCTTTTTTATTCAGTGAATCAGGAAAAAAAAGTTGTGAAATAGAAGGGGGCTGTCTCATAAGTCTTTCAGCCTTATTCGCCAGCCAATAATATTTCCTTAAGGGGTGTTTTTTAGAGCCCGTCCGGGCTCTAAAAAACACCCCTTAAAAAGAATCATATGGGGCTGGGGGTTGTGTAAAAACTCGTTCCTCGTTTTTGCGCACCCCATTAAATTTTATTTAGGAGGTCGTTTTAAGAAAAAAACTTTGTTTTTTTCTTAAAACGGGCATGTTTCACATGCCGGTTGACATTTAGAAGTTGTCTAAAGTTTTGGACGGAATTTGAAAAGTAGTTGCAGCGAGTTAAGTTTGAAAAT
>JAUIKE010000119.1 GCA_030430845.1 Bacteroidia bacterium
GCACCGTAGGCTGTGAGCTTTCGCCGCCCTGCGGCTAATAGGATAGCATCGGAAAGCCGCAGGGCGGCGAAAGCTCACAAAGCTCGGGTGTCAACCCGAGCATTAGAAACGCAGCTTCCTGAAAGCTGCAGGGCAGCGACACTTCGGTCAAGGTGCGTAAGGTCAGTCAATAACTCAATAACTCAACAACCAATAACTATGTGTACTACATGCGGATGCGGCCACGAAGAAAATGGAGTGACCTTCACGAAAATCGGAGAAGATCATCACTATGATCAAGGACACCATCACCACGGTCATGATCACCACCATCATCGTCAGGGGCATCACCATCATTCGGAGGTGAAAGATGTGGTCGAACTGGAACGGGATATCCTGCACAAGAATAATTTAATGGCAGAACGGAATCGGGGATATTTGGAAGCCAAAAATATTTTGGCGTTGAATCTGCTAAGTTCTCCGGGCTCAGGAAAAACGAGTTTGCTGGAAAGGACCATTGTGGATATGAAGGAGCGTTATCCCTTTTTTGTCATCGAGGGAGATCAGCAAACGAGTAATGATGCAGATCGGATTGCCGCTACCGGAGCGGAGGTTGTTCAGATCAATACCGGTAAGGGATGTCATCTGGATGCCGATATGGTTCACAAAGCCATTCATAAGCTGAAACCTCAAGATCAAAGCTTCCTAATGATAGAAAATGTGGGGAATCTGGTGTGCCCCGCCATGTTTGACCTGGGTGAGGCGCTCAGGGTCGTGATCATCAGTGTTACGGAAGGGGATGACAAACCCGTTAAATACCCGGACATGTTTCATACGGCCAACCTGTGCATCATCAATAAAATTGATTTGTTGCCCTACGTCCAGTTTGATGTTGAAAAAACCAAGGAATATGCTCGCCAAGTTAATCATCATATTGAATTTTTAGAGTTATCTGCTACTTCTGGAGAAGGGCTTCCTGAATGGTATACTTGGCTAGAGAGTAAAATGATTATTAAGAGGTGAAATAGGCCGCAGCCTATTTTACAACTTCATAAAATAAATCTATAAGCATGTGTCTGGCAATTCCTGGAAAAGTGATGTCCATTACCGAGCAATTGGATGAGCAGTTTAGGCTGGCTAAAGTATCTTTTGGCGGCATCATGAAAGAGGTCAACCTGTGTATGGTGCCCGAAGCAAAGCTGGGTGACTATGTTTTGGTACATGTAGGGGTCGCCATCAGTGTGGTAGACGAAAAAGAAGCGCTTGAAACCTTTGAATACATAAAAAAAATAGGAGAACTGGATGAGTTAAAGGAGTGAGACCTCCTCCGAATAATTGATTCAGTTGGAGTCTTTTTTCTATTTCAATCATTATTTAAAAGGCAAGATATTTATTCCCGGATCGGTTATGTTGATAAAATAAAATATATTAAGAGTTAACAAAGAAAAATTTAGGCAGATATATATTGTTTTTTCTTTTCTGTAAGGTGACAAAGTTCATTTTTTTTCGTCTTAATGACAAAAAAATGGCTTCCCCCTCCGCCAAAAAATTCTTATATTTGTTTACAAGGCATAATGATATTTATCCCAAAAACTGCCTAAACAAAATTGTTAATTCCATGAATAATCGATTAAACACAAAGGTTACTTTGGTAGTAACCATACTACTTTGTGCTTCCCCTTTCGCTTCCGCTCAGGTGGACCATTTCATCAATCAATCTACTCCCAACTACATTCTTTTTGAAGCCGAAGATTTTTCAGACCTCTACAGCGCTACCGATGGCAACAGTCGATGGAATGTGACTTCTGACGGAATTCGCTCTAGTGGAACTGCTGCTTCAAGTGGTCTGATGGCAGCGAAGTCCGTTTATAAATTGAATTTACTCGCAGGAGGGAACTATACTATGTATGTTCGATACAAAACAGACAATGACAATGATGATGCCTCTTTTTATGTGTCCGATGTGGCAGGTTCTCTTTTTGGGATCGGTAAAATTGAGACTACAGGCTTAGCCACCTACCAATGGTTCAATGTTGTGCGTATTACAGGCTTTACGCTGGATGACGAACAGACGCTGGCCGTATTCCCGGATATTGAAGGCGTCACAATCGACAAAATTTTACTTCACAACAATGGAAGTCTGGATGTAAGCATGATTGACGGAATGGGCTTGACGTGTACCCCCGCCGAACAAGCAGCTCCTCCGGGCTTGTTTGCATACGGGCCCCCAGATGATAATACCGGAACGTATGAATTGGATCGGAACAACCAGGGAGCTATCATGACTAACCCAGGTTCGGGACAGAAATATTTTCCCTTTAACGGCATTAGCTATTATACCTTGAATGGAGGAGAAGGAATCATGAGCCTTTCTTTTCCAGATATAGGCTGTTTTAAAAACCTGGCCACCGGAGAATTTCAGCTCTGTTTTTGGTGGATGTCTCCTGTTTATACGGCCTTCAGTTCGGACGTTAGTTATTCTATGAATGTTACCAAATCAAAGGAAGATGGAGAGGCGCAAATTAAGACCGGCACTATTTCAAATACATCGATTACAAGCAATGGATATAAATATAATAAAGTGGTTATATCCTCATCCGGCTTAGATTTAACAGGTACCCTTACAGGCGTTTCTCTGTTTATACAAGTAAATGGAGCAAGCTCTAGTGACCTCCTCTGGATCGACAATGCCTCTCTTACGTTAGTGGATGATGGAGGTGTTAACCCATACGCACCTCCGAGTATTTCTTCTCTCGGAATTACTAAAATGGAAGGGAGTCCGACCGTTAATTTTGGAGCGAGCGTGACGGGAAATACCGATGGCATCAATGAGTACTATTGGGACTTTGGTGATGGAACCAGTGTTACAACGGAGACCAATATCACCAGTCACACTTATATGACGGATGGCACTTTCACCGTTACTTGCACGGCACTGGATGAGGATGCTGTATCTGGAAGTTCTCCTGCCTGTAGTGATGTTCGGGTAAATGCAATTCGCTCCGAACCAGTGACCATACCCGAAGCCGTTTTTCTTCCGGTTGAACTTCAACGTTTCAATGGAAAGGCAGCAGATAACGGCATCCTACTTAACTGGTCAACTGCGACGGAGTTAAACAACGATTATTTCGAAATTGAATACAGTCGTGATGCCATCCTGTTTGAGTCAATTGCCCGGATCGAGGGCGCCGGCACTACTCAGCTTCCTCAGTCCTACTCATTTTTGCATACTCATCCCAAAGGTGGGTGGAACTATTATCGCTTAAGGCAAGTCGATTTTGATGGTACTACGGCATTTTCCGATGTGGTGCCGGTGCGCTGGGAAAACGGATATGAGCCGCTGACTGTCTTTCCAAATCCTTCTGATCGAAAACTTGAAATACGTGGTCTTTTAGGACCCGCAAGAGTCATAATATTGGATATTCAAGGACGGATCGTTCAGCAATATTCCATTGAGCCCAATCATTCTATTGACATTAGTACATTGAATGAAGGGTTTTATGTCGCCCGGATATTTGAACAGGCCGCTCCGACTTCGACGAATCTTCGTTTTGTAAAAAAATAAAAAACAGCTTTCTCATATGCCGGCAGGCATACGAGAAAGCTGCTAATAATCTTCCTCATAAGCGGATACTGCCAGTTCATTTTCTTCAGCCCACTGCTCAATGATCTCTATGAGGTGTGCTTCGGGATAGGAATTGTTTTGACCCTGGTATTCCTTGATTAATTTTCCAGAGACCTCGATTGACACCAAAGGTGTTCCTTCCGGTAATTTATCCATCACCCTAAGTGACCAGAAATGGGCGTCTCCGTTATAAGCACTTATGTGGTAACCCAAGTCATCCAGGCAATTTTTCATCTCCTTGGCTTCTTTCTGAAGCTCCCACCTGCTTTTCAGCTGTCTGATTTGGAAAAGCTGTCCGCTTACATCCGTGAAAACATACTTCTCCAGGAAGCCTTCAGGAAGAGCGTATTCCGACTTGATATCTCTAAATACTTTTTTTTTCAGAGAGCTCAGCCGTTCTCGTTTTAACGACAAGTCGGGCTGGCTACTTCTGAGATCTTCCATCCCTGTGACGTTATATATCCCTTTATTTTCCCCAAACTTCACCCAGCATATGAGGTGGATCAATTCTGAAACCTCACTGTAGTTCAGTTCCTTTGTTTCCTCCCGGACTAACATATCCATGAATTGCCTCCAGAAAGGAAGATGTTTCAGGGAGAGCGGGAGATGGCTCATAAGGTGTTCTGAGAACTTACCACCTCTGGCCAGGTACACGGCTCTCCAGAACGAGTCCAAAAGGTTGATATGCCTTTCTTCCTGGGTATGCATCCAGATATGGACTTCCTTTTTACTTGGTTTAAAATAAGCCGGCTTCCAGCTTCTTACATTGAGCCCTTCGGCCAGATGGAAATAGAGATCAAAATAAGCGCTATCCACACGAGCTTCACTCTTAACTTCGATCAATTCATTTAACTCTTGCTGAATGTGTTTTTCAAAAGGAAAATGCAGCCAATGCCTGGCAATATGTTTGGGAACCGGATATTGTTCAAAGAGAAAAGCCACCAATTGCAAGGCATTGTTAGAGATCAGATCCTCCGGCTGAGGTTGCCAATCTTTGATGGGCCGTATTGCTTTTTCCTCGTAAAAATGCTCTATCGCCTTTAGAACAAACCTGCCCGGACTCTGCCTGGTCATAAAGGTAGATAATTGCTTTAAAAGCCATTCATTTTCTACCATTCTTACCAGAAAGACCTGTGCGACAAAACTTAGCTCTCCCTTTTCATTCTGCATAATCTTTACGTACCTTTTGATGGTCTTCTCGACCTCCGTGTAAAGTGGGTGGGTATAGTATTTCTGAGAAAAACCCCTCTGAGCCATTTCCTTCAAAAGGATCAACCTTTTTCGCCGGCTTATTTTCACCTGATTCTCTTTTCTTTTCTTCCGTGCATGGGATGCCCCTATACTGATCAGCCGACAAGCCAAAAAGCAAAAGAGTAAAAAGAGTCTCATAAGCACTAAAGAGTTATCCATTATAGTATGCGCCTCCTTTTTTTTGACATAAAGGTCCCAGGCTAATGTTGATGCATTAACAACGATAGCTTATAAAAGATGAACCTTTATAGGGTGAAAAATTGCGGCTGTTTTTTAGCCTTTAATTTTAAATCAATAAAGTAGATGTTTGCTTGCGGCCTCGGCCGCAAGCAAACATCTACTTAAATTTGTCCAAGTGTTCAGCAAAGAAATAACTCAAGGCTTTTTGAATTAGTTCCGCGTGATATGTTTTTTTGCGATATTAGCGATTATACATGCTTCATCTCAAAAACGATACATTTATGTTGGTGGATAATGGGATTTATACAACCCTTTTGGAAAAAAAAGCAAAAGGCCGAAAGCAAATGGCCGTTTTGGTTGATCCGGATAAGGTGATCCCCCAGCAGCTTGATCATTTGTTGGAACTGGCACAAGGAGCGGATATCGACTATATTTTCATAGGAGGAAGTTTGTTAGTAAAAGATCAGATCAAAGAATGTATCTATCGGATTCGAGAGCGAACATCTATACCGGCGGTTCTTTTTCCGGGTAGCCCTCTCCAAATTTATTCAGAAGCGGATGCGATCCTGCTTTTATCGCTTATCTCCGGCCGGAATCCCGAATTATTGATCGGACAGCACGTAGTAGCAGCTCCCTATCTGAAAAAAAGCGGTTTAGAGGTGATCTCTACAGGTTATTTATTGATCGACGGAGGAAAACCTACCACTGCTTCTTATATGAGCAATACCTTACCCATTCCTGGCGATAAAGCGGAAATAGCTATGTGTACGGCCATGGCAGGGGAGATGCTCGGCCTGAAATTGATTTATCTGGATGGGGGCAGCGGGGCCTTTCAGCCAGTACCGGAGCCGGTCATTCGGAGTGTTCGAGAGGCTACTTCACTTCCCCTGATCGTAGGAGGAGGCATCCGAAGTGCCAAACTGGCCCATCGGGCAGTGCAGGCTGGGGCGGACCTCATCGTAGTAGGTAATATTCTTGAAAAAGAGCCGAGCCTGTTGGGAGAGATGAGCGCGGCCATCAAATCTTCAAAAGTTATTGATTCTTGAAGTCAAGAGATAAAATATGAACTAAAAGAAAATTTCCACAGTTACACATGATGGCTTCTCCTGGTGTCGGGGAAGTTTCACTTTAACATGAGTAGATAAATAAAAAAGAAGAAATTTGAATAAAGGGATCGTTATTAAATCTACGGGTAGTTGGTATAATGTAAAAATGGAGGAGGGACACATCGTCCCTTGCCGAATCGTAGGGCGCTTTCGTTTAGATGGTTTGAAGTTGACTAATCCGGTGGCTGTGGGAGACCAGGTTGAGGTCGTAATGGAAGAAGATGGAGAGGCAGGGTCGATAGTGAAAATTTTGGAACGTAAAAACTATGTAGTCCGGCAATCTCCCCGGAAAAAACATGATTTACATTTATTGGCCAGCAATATTGATCAGGCCATTGTGATCATGACCATTACTCAGCCCAAATTAAAACAAGGCTTCATCGATCGTTTTTTATTGATGACCGAACCTTATAACATCCCTTCAGTGATAGTTTTTAATAAAGGAGATCTATACAATGAAGGAGACCTTTCGGTTTTTGATTTGTTAAAAGAGATCTATGAGGAAATAGGATATGAAGTGCTGTTGGTTTCGGCACTCGAGAAAAAAGGTATAGATCGGCTCAGGAAATTGTTAAAAGACAAAATAAGCTTAATTGCCGGTCAATCAGGTGTTGGAAAATCTACTTTGATCAACAGCATTCAGCCACAACTGGAACTTCGCACGAAAGAGCTTTCGGATTATTCCGGAAAGGGACAGCACACCACGACCTTCGCCGAAATGTTTGAGCTGGATTTCGGCGGATCAATCATCGACACCCCAGGGATAAAAACCCTTTCTTTTAACAATCTCGAACCAATAGACGTGGCGCACAACTTCAGAGAGTTTTTCCAGCTGTCAGAATCCTGTAAGTTCGGTGGCAATTGCCTACACAGGGATGAACCGAAGTGCGCCGTCAAAGATGCCCTCGAAACCGGCGAAGTTTCCGAACTCCGCTATTTCAACTATCTCGCCTTACTCGACGAAATCGAAGAACAAAACTACTGGGAGCGCAATAAGAAGATGTAAGCCTCGAAATTCTTATTGTCCGAGCCGATGGATCAGCCCCTGGAGAGCTTAGGGACAATAGTCCATACGGTCAGGCAGACAGCATGTATGGCCGCGTAGGCCTTCAACCCCATAAGGGCAGGCTTCCAAAACCTTCCAAAAGCGGACAAAAGCGGACAGCTGTGGGCCGGATTCGGTTTTTTGCTGTAACTTTGAGCCCGAAAGGCAGATGCGGTAGTGACCTGGTGACTCCAAGTCACCAGGTCACTACCGACACTTTTTCACTAGCAACAATATTGCACCCCACTACAACATCATTAGACCACCCACAATCAATTATACCATGGGATACCAAAGCCGCAAAATCAAATACAAGAGCCGCCGGGAGAGATACCAGCAAACCACGCGAAACATTCGACTGATCGCCATTTTTGGGAGCATCGCCCTGGTGGTTTGGGTGATTAAGGAGAGGTACGAGATCTGGGCCTGGCTGAAAACTTACTTTTACTAACAAAAAAGGGCCGCCAATCGGCGGCCCTTTTTTGTTAGCTTTATTAGCACCTTATTCCGGTTCGAAACCGAGGATGATGTTAAAGTCCCCTAGCTCACTGATACCATCCCCTCTTTTATCGAAGCCGATACCATAATCAAATCCAAGCGTACCGAACATCGGCAAGAATACTCTCAGACCAAGTCCAACGGAGCGCTTCAGGTCAAATGGGTTGAAGTCGCGGAGCGACCGCCAGGTGTTACCGCCCTGCGCAAAAGCCAGAACATAAATCGAAGAACTTGGATTCAGCGACAGCGGATAACGGAGCTCCAAAGTGAATTTGTCAAAAGCCGGCGTGGCCGACTGAACGCCCGTTTGGTCAATATTAGCCTCCAGGTCTTCTACCTCATATCCTCGCAGCGAAATAATGTCTACCCCCGCAAACCCAAATTGCTGGTTGTTGATACCGTCTCCACCCAACTGGAAGCGCTCAAATGGAGACGTCCCAATATCGCGGCTGTAATAACCGAGAATACCGATCTTAGCCTGCGCTTTCAGGACCAGCTTACCGGCGATAGGCGTATACCATTCTGCATCGAAGCGCCACTTGTGGTATTCCAGCCAGCGGAACCGCTCTTCAACAGGCTCTTCTGTATAGTCTTTCTTACTAAACAGGGAATAAGGTGGTGTAAACTGAACAGAAAGCGACACCGTAGATCCGTTTCTTGGGAAGATCGGGTCACTCACAGTAGAACGGGCAATCGTTTGCTTAACACTGAAGTTGTTGTAACTACCGGAAGAAACGACGCCGCCGTCATCCGTACGGAAAAGCCCCTGTAGCCAGTTATTCAGAGATAAAGTTTGAATGTTGACAGCCGTACTCGACACGAAGTTATCATCTGGCCACTTCAAACGGGTACCGAGGCTGATAGAAGCCTGTTTGATGGTGAACGTTTGATAAGAAGAAGTATTACGAGTACCGAAGGCAAAACGGTTAAAGAAACCGGCAACGGTAAATGAATTCGGTTTTTTCCCGCCTAACCAAGGCTCAGTGAAGGAAACATTATAAGACTGATAAAAATCTCCGTTCGTTTGTGCTCTGAGTGAAAGGCGTTGTCCATCACCCATCGGCAAAGGGCGCCAGGCTTCTTTATTGAAAATGTTTCTCAGAGAAAAGTTATTGAACGATACCCCCAGGGTACCGATCACACGGCGCTGACCTCCCCAACCGGCCGACAACTCCAGCTGGTCAGATGGTTTTTCTTCAACGGCATACTCAATATCTACGGTGCCTCGTTGTGGGTTAACCGGTGTGTTGATACCCAGGTTTTCCGGGTTGAAATAGCCTAAGGCTACCAATTCACGCTGAGAGCGAATAATATCCGAGCGGCTAAACTTCTCACCAGGCAGGGTCCGTAATTCGCGGCGAGCCACATGCTCGTGCGTTCGGTCATTTCCTGTGATGATCACTTTGTCGATGGTCGCCTGCGGGCCTTCAAAAATTCGCAGTTCCAAATCGATAGAATCCCCTGAAATAGCTACTTCAACAGGATCAACCTGGAAAAACAGGTATCCGTTATCGAGATACAAAGAACTGACATCCCGGCCATCCTGACTGAAACGCAGGCGAGTTTCAAGCAATTCCTGGTTGTATACATCACCCTTTTCAATGCCTAGAACATCCGACAGCGTCTGACTATCATAAATGGAGTTACCTTTCCATCCAATATTTCTGAAGTAGTAACGATTGCCTTCATCAACCTTAATGATCATCTTCAGGTCGCCGTCCTCTTCCCGCCAGATACTATCTCCAAGAACACGTGCATCTCTAAAGCCAATATTATTATAGTAGGTAATCAGAGATTGTTTGTCGTCTTCATATTCATCCTGAATGAATTTGGAAGAACCAAAGAGCCGCCCCTTTTTCTTCGTGTTATCCAACTGCTTGCGCAGCTTTTTCTCTTTGACATTATCATTACCGGCAAAGGCAATATTCTGGATTTTAATTCTTTCTCCACGGTCAACGTCAAAAACCAGTCGCACAGAATTGACTCTCGAAGAATCAGGAAATTCCTCTACACTTACCTGGGCATCCAGATAGCCTTTCCCAATGAAGTACTCTTCAATGGCTTCAGATGCGTTAACTTTTACATTATCTGTAACAATACCTCCCTTGAGCAGATATCGGTCTACTTCTTCATTGAGGTTGTCGTGCAGGGATTTTTTAACGCCCGTATAAGAATACCGGGATAACCTTGGGCGCTCTTCGACGATGATCTCTAAGAAGATGACATCTCCTATGGTCTTTTCCTGATGGATCTGAACATCCGTAAACAATCGAAGCCGCCAAAGGGCTTTGATGGCCTTTGGAATGGCATTGCCCGGAATACGGAGTTTGTCTCCGACTTTCAAGCCGGAGATACTGATGATGGCATTTTCGTCGCTGTAATTATTGCCTACGACTTTAAGGCCTCCTATTTCAAACTCTTTTTTGCTGGAATAGTCAAAAAGAGGCACAGTATCTGTATCCTGTCCGAATGAGGGCGTGACAGACAAGGATAAAACTCCAATGAGGGTGATAAAAAGCAGTCGGTTAAACATAGTATAGTTCAAGTATTTGACAGTAGGGCAGTAGAAAGCCCATTAAACTATTTCTTTTACAAAGTATTGTCTACTAAGAACGTGCAAAGATAACATGTTCTAGCAGAATGATACCATAACGATCCTAATAAAGTGTAATTGGTTGTACGTTATGGTACTAATTGTTCGCTAATTTTTCCAAAACGCCTTTCCCTTTGCTGAAAATCGAGAATAGCCTTATACAATTGTTCTTTTCGGAAGTCGGGCCAGAAGGTTGGAGTGAAGTACAATTCGGCATAGGCCAGTTGCCAGAGCAGGAAGTTACTAAGCCGGGCTTCCCCGCTGGTACGGATCAATAACTCAGGATCCGGAATGCCGGCTGTGCTGAGCGCATTGGAGAACGTCTTTTCATCAAAGGCTTCCGCATCTATCAACCCATCCTTGAAAGCCTGGGCCAGCTTTTGACTGGCCTGTAGGATGTCCCATTTGGCGCTGTAATTAAGCGCCAGGATCAGCGTCATGCGCTTATTGTTCTTGGTTCGTTCAATTCCCTCTAACAAGGCTTTATGGGTGAGTGGCGGCAGTTTTTTGATATCTCCAATAGCCCTGAGCTTTATGTCATTCTTCATGAGTGTATTCACCTCCTTGGAAAGTGTTTCCACTAATAGCTTCATCAGGGCGTCTATTTCCAGGCGAGGCCGCTTCCAGTTTTCTGTAGAAAAAGCGTATAAAGTTAAATATTTGACGCCCAGTTCGGCGGCGGCTTCAGTCGATTCTCTGACAGCTTTGACGCCGTTTCGATGTCCAAATACCCTGGGCTTGCCATGTTGTTTTGCCCAACGCCCGTTCCCATCCATTATAATGGCTATATGACTTGGTAACTTTTCAGGCTTAATCTGTGATTTTAAATCCATTATGCCCCCATCATTTCTTCGGTGAAAAGCCAGTATCGGCTACGCTAAAAAGAATTTGGCCTGTTTTGTAACATCCATAAGACTTCTGAACGTATAAAGATTTATTACAGTGTCCTATAAGTAAATAGATTTATTTGTAGTTGCCGGCCCGCCCAAGGGCGGGCCGGCAACTACAAATAGCATTTACAACACTCTTTATACACAAAATTAACAAAAGAATAAGGTATTATATAATCTATTTAGAGGGACGCCTTTATTTTGCACCTGCACTTATGTATTTTTGCGAAATAAAAGCGTTCTAAAAGGTGTTTGTAAACTGAATAGCCTTACCCGAAGCCCGAATAATTAACGGAAAGGCTCTTTCATTAGGTTCCAAAAATCGATTTGAAGCTATGTTTGTTATCATCGCTAGTTTTGTAACAGCGTTTACGCTGACGTATTTTACCATTCCTTCTATCATCAATATCGCCAAAGAAAAACATCTGTACGATGAACCCGGCGAGCGAAGTTCTCATACCGAAAAGACCCCTTCGCTGGGGGGAATCGCTATTTTCGCAGGAGCCATTTTTTCCATCGTTCTGTGGACGCCTTTCAAAGAGTTCGGCAACCTGCAATACATTCTTTGTTCTTTTATCATCATTTTTCTAATCGGAGCAAAGGATGATATATCGCCCATTTCTCCTACCAAAAAGATCATCGGTCAGATCCTGGCCGCCTCCATACTGGTATTTAAATCGGATATCGAACTGACGGGGCTCTACGGTTTTTTGGGCATTGAACAAGAGTTGGGCCGGGCAACCTACATCTTGCTGTCGATCTTTACCATTTTGGTCATTGTGAACGCCTTTAACCTGATTGACGGCATCAACGGACTGGCGGGCAGCATCGGAGCTTTGATAGCCGGCGTACTTGGTAGTTGGTTCTTCATGGTTGGGCATATAGAACTCGCTATTGTGGCTTTCACCATCACGGGTTCTGTCCTGGCATTCTTAAGATATAATTTTACTCCAGCTCGAATATTCATGGGGGATACAGGCTCCTTACTGGTGGGAATCGTTTCTTCTATTCTTATTATTAAGTTTATTGACTTTAGTTACCATTTGCCGGAAGGGAACCCTTACAAATTTGAATCCGTCCCTGCCGTAGCAGTTGGTATTATGATCCTGCCGCTTTTTGATACGGTAAGAGTCTTCATCACCCGAATGATCCGTAAAAAATCTCCCTTTAAGCCCGACCGGAGGCATATTCATCATTTGCTGATTGATTTTGGCCTAACGCATATGCAGGCTACTGCAGCCTTGGTTATGGTGAATGTGATTTTCATTACCTTGGTTTTTTCAAGCCATCAATGGATGGAATTGCATGCTCTGCTTGGCTTCATCATATTACTGGCCACAGCCATGAGCTTGTGGTTAACCTTTGCTTTAAGAAAGGTTAGGCAAGAGAAAAACCTGGCGAAATGATCAATTTATTGTGGGTGTTTATAGGAGGGGGCCTGGGAAGTATTGCCAGATACCTCACGGGGGATGTGCTGAAGTCTTATACCCAGCTATTTCCCTGGGGCACACTGCTGGCGAATGCCCTGAGTTGTATTATCCTCGGGTATTTAGTTGCGTATAATTTGAAGTCGCCTTTAAGCCCTTCTTATCGCTTATTACTCATGACCGGTTTTTGTGGAGGCTTTAGTACCTTTTCAACTTTTTCCAGCGAGACTTATTTATTACTCCAGGACGGAAAATTCAGTCTGGCACTGGCCTATGTTGCCGGAAGCCTGATCATAGGCTTGCTGGGAATTATTCTAGGCTTCCGCCTGCTCTGACCTTCGGTTCATCCGGTCCACATTGACGAGCAAGGCAGTTGTAATGAAGAAAAAGGGCCCCATTTTATCCGTCTCCAGCATATCGTTAATGATCTGGAATGCATCAATTACCACGAGGCACATTAAGGCCGCTAACACCACTCCGCGCCACACGGGATCCTTCGTCTGATGATAAACCCGCTCTCCTATGATCAACTGGACGGCGCAAAGGATTAAAAAGATGACTAAGCCGACTATACCCTGTTCTACAGCGGTCATTAAATAATAAGAGTGAATACCGGATTTGTCTTCATTGTCGCTTACATACGTCTGAAAACTAGTAACTGTGTATGATTGATAAAAATTGACAAAGTTGCCGGGCCCAACGCCGGTAACGGGATGGTCGGCAATCATGTTGAAGCCGGCTACCCAGCGATATACCCGCTCCATGGTTGAAATGTCTTCTCCTTTATAAGTGGCCTCCAACAGATTGTTAAACTCCGTGTGGGTAATGGTGCGATCAAAATCGGGTGCATAATCCAGGTATTTGTTGTCGTTTACAAGGTAGGCAACGCCTACCAACCCCGCTACCAGGCAGCCTAGGAGTACCATTTTCATCCACTTCATCCTGATCACTACATAAGCTCCGGCAGCGATCATAAGGGCAATATAGCCTGCCCGGGTATAAGCAAAATAAATGCCTATCAGAAAAATGACCGCCGATAAGACCAGCAGCCACCACCTTTGGCTGTAGGTGCCATACCATCCGGTGGCAATTACCAGTATAGGGAAAAACAAACTGAGTAAGGCTGAATAATTGACATGATTTCGATGGAACGGATGAAAAACGGTATGCACCATTTCAAATGAAAATCCGATGGCCGCATGCCGGATTAAGGTAATGATAACCGTCAGCAACATCGGAATAAAAATAAACCAAAAGGCCTTTTTTAAGTCTTTGATCGTTTTGAGGGTGATCAGGGAAAAAAAGTAAAACGCGAAAATATACCAGGTTTTGGAAAGGGCAAACTTGAATGATACCCATCTCAATTCAGAAGCCATGGAAGTTAAATAGACCCAGAACAGATGAACTAATAACAATAAACTTAATGGGTGGAGAACGGCGTCCAACCGGACCTGATGAGCATGCCGGATAGCCCAAAGGATAAAAACCAGCATCAAACCTACCATAAGCGGTTCGGTAGGTAGCGTTGTTCCCAAACCGCCCGGCAAATAAAACTCTGTAGAAATGGGGATGGAAGCCAACAGCAAGAAATAAATAGATTTGAAATCCACTACTGTTACATACACCAGGAGAACAAGCATTGGCAAACCGAACAGCAGATATTCTTCCATCAGGACTGCCAGCAGGATACTGCCCACTACCAATAGGCTCCAGATCACCAGAATCAACTGATCCTGGCTACTTCGCTTTAGTGTATCATTCAGCGCATTGAACATTCCTGTTATCCCTTTTGAGGTTTCAAAACTTCTTTCCAGTCTACTCTTTTATACGCATCAAAAACCAGCACTCCTAACACGCTAAAAAAGAAAGCTACAAAGCCGGCCGCTATGACAATGATCGACCGCCTGGGGCGATATTTCACTACCGGAACGGCTCCTTCTTCTACAATTATGATGGCAGGAATATTGGCGCTGTATACATTGAGCAGTTGTTTGTATTTTTCCTGGGTTTCTGACAAACTTTCATTCGCATCGAAATACATTCGGGACACGGTATTTACTGAGGGAGAGCCTTCATTGAAAGAGTCCAGCCTTTTTGCAATGGTATCACGCTTGGATTGCAAGCCCACAATATGGGCTCGTAACTTGGCAATACTATCCCGCTGTCCCCTAATGTTGACCCCATTATTTTGAAGAAGAGAGAGCTTGGCCTCAGATTGGGCTAATTGTGATTCGGAAGAAGCTAGTTGGGTTGTCAGAAAATCTCCTTGAGAAACAGGGTCGAAGATGTTGTATTGTTTTCTTAATACGATAAGGCTGTCACTAAGTATTTTTAAATTCTGCTGCAGGTTTTGAATGGTATTTTCATAAGTTACCAGGTTCTTCTTCTGCGTTTTTTTGATCAGTTGCTGAACGATTTCATCGATCTTGTCCCGGGCCGTGTTGGTCATAGCCGCAGCTAGTTCCCGGTCGGTATCTTCGATGGAAAGTTCAATAGCGTCTCTCGCTGTTTTATTGACTTCATAATGATCCAGGAACTTTGCCCTTACCTTAAACGCAGCTTTGGGGTGATCCGGATTGATCTCGTAGTGTTCATACAACTTAAAAGAGTCCACCAGAAAATAGATTAACTCATGAGATTCGGCCAGTGTGAGAATTCGATCGATGTCATTATCGTTGCCATAATAACCGGCTTCCCTCGATCCCTGGCTGAATAAAAGTTGAGGATTGGCCTGGTCGGGGCTTCCTGCTAAAAATACCGTTGTAGAGCGATAAAAATTTGGAAAAAAAAGAGAAAGGGCTGCGGTTAGTACTCCAGCCGCAATACAGGTGTAGATGATGAACCTCCTTCTCTCATACAAATTCCTGATAACTCCTAACAAATTGTCTTGTGGTTTCATTCGTGCTTCGATTGTTTGGCAAATGTAGGAAAATCAATAGCCTGGAAAAAGCCTTTGAGTCTTTTCTTGAGGAGTGACGAAGCCAGATGTGTTTCGATTAAGGGAAAAATGCTTGCCGGCAGGCAGCTATTATTCACTTATTTCTAATTTGAAGGTTTGTTCTTTATTAGTTTTAACCAATAAGGAACATCAATCAGACGCAAAATAAACGATAAAATTAAGCTTATCCCTATACTCAGGAAAAATTTAACATTCCAGGGTATTTCCAATCTCAGGACTAAAAAAAAGTGGCTACCCAAAATAAGCGCAATTAATATTCCCGCTCGGAAAAAAACGGACCAGTCGGGGCGCATGGATATCAACTTATAGGCTAATACACATTCTCCAATGAAAACGCCGGTCTGAGTGATCAGGGTGGCGACCGCAGCTCCCTGTGCCTTGTATTCCGGAATGAGCAGGAAGTTAAGGCTGATGTTGGCCACTACACTAAGGGCAAACAGGATGTTTAATGCCTTGGTGTTGTTATTGGCCAGCAACAATGTCCCGTAAATGTAGGTGCCGCTCATAGACAAAAAGCTCAATATAAGAAAGCCCAATATATCGCCCGAATAAGCATTACCGGTATCATATAATAATACCATGATTTCTGTCTTGTAAAAAAATATGCTTAATCCTCCGGCAATAGTTCCTGCCCAAATCGTTTTTAAGCCCAGATGTGCCAATTTCCCCACTTCTTCCCCCTTGGCCAGCATTTTTGAAAACATAGGTAGTAAAAGGGCAGGAAACAACAATGCAAGCATATTGGCTGCGTCCAAGAGACGAAAGGCAGACGCATAACGGTCAGCTTCGATCATCCCGTCCGGCAGTAAACGCTCTATCATAATCCCGTCTGTACGGGTGTAAATAGCCATAAACAATAAAATGAGGGAAAAAGGATAACTTTTTTTTATGATCAATAAAAGCATAACGGGTTTTACACGAAACCTAAGCCGGGGCACCTTTTTCCCAACCCAAATAAAAGCTAGTAGAGCTGTAAGCAGTAACGAAGCAGTCTGGGCCCAAACAAACCATTGGATGATAAATTGATCCCTGGTGGAGGTTTGGATCAGCAAACTACCACAGATCAGAATCATAAAAATTTTGTCCAAAACAGAGAAAATGCTGTCCAGCCAGTATTTTCCCAATCCGGAAATATTCGACCTTAAATAAAAAATGAGCGATACCAGTACTTGATTCAATCCAATCCATAACAACAATGGAAATTGTTCGGCCCGATATCCGAGCAGCAGCCCCGTTAAACTCAGTACCAGCATAAAGACCAGTGCCAGGCCTAATTTTAGAATCAGAATATTGGAGAAATATTTTCCCAATAATTGATTGTGCTGGGCAATATTGCGATTGTTGAAATGTTGAATGCCAAAGTCATTGATAATCTGGAAAAGATAGGCCAGGTTGAAAAAAGTAAAGTACAAACCGTAAGTTCCGTCTTCCACCGTATTTTGTACCACCCTGTCAATGCCAAATAAATAAAAAGGCTTGATCAACAGGTTGATAGCCATCAGAAAAATCAGGTTGAGGACAAAGGAACGGTTCATGCCCGAAAAATAGAGAAAATAAACATGAGACATCCCGAATTTTTTAGCTGATGACCAAAAACAGATGCTATCCGGTTTTCAATCGGGACAGCATCAGTTTATTGGGACCTTTCGAAAATTCGGGATGATTCATGTTTTACTCATACCTAAGAGATTCGATGGGATCCAACCTCGCTGCTTTCAAAGCTGGGTACAGGCCGGAGATGAGGCCTACGAGGGTACAGGTGATAATAGCGATGGTTATCCAGAGCCAGGGGAACAGAAAACTGCCGCCTAATAAATAGGTCACTACATTTCCAACCAGCACACCTAACAGAATTCCGGCAATACCACCCATCTGACAAATGACCACCGCCTCGGTCAGAAACTGGATCAGAATGGTACGACGGTTGGCGCCGATGGCCTTCCTGATACCGATCTCGCGAGTTCGTTCGGTTACGGTTACCAGCATGATGTTCATTAATCCGATGGCAGCCCCAACCAATGTAATCAATCCGATACCGATGGCGGCTAAGCGGAAATAGAGGGTGTTCTCCTTGATGATATCAATTAATCCGTCACTCTTTGATATTTCAAAGTCGTTTTGTTGGGAAGCTTTGAGGCCCCGGATGTTTCTCAGTAAGCCGGTAGCAGTGGCTATACCATTGTCGATCTGGCTGGCATCATTAACGGCTACTAAAATATTGTAATTCTGGTCTTGCTGAGCAAAATATCTTTTACCTGTATACAAGGGGATCATGATGCGGCGGTCTTCACTGGCATTCATGCTAGATCCCTTGGATTTGATGATTCCAATTACTTTCAGCTTAATATTTCCTGCGGAGATGGATTGGTTGAGGGCTTTTTCGGGTTTGTTTTCAAAAAGTTGCTTGACGATATCACTTCCGATTACCGTGTTGTAGGAACCTGAATAAATCTCCCGGGCGGAAAACCCACGGCCGTATTCAATCTCAAAACCTTTTGCTTCAAAGTAGTTCTCGTCTACTCCAAAAATAACAACGTTCGGATTGGTTTTTTCATTCTTAAATTTAATAGTAGCGTTACCGGTACAATTGAAGGAAACGGACGGACGGGCCGGAAAATCGTAGCGCTCCTTAAACTCAATGGCTTGCTTGTAGGTGAAGGGTTCTCCTCTTTTCGCTCTTCTCCCCCCTCTGTTTCCACTAATGCCATCTCCTTTGGGATCTATGTCAAAGGTGTTGGCTCCGATAGAGGAAAGATTGTCATTCAGTGAATAAATAGCACTGTCAATGGCCGTCAGAATGCCAACCAGGGCCATAATCCCCAGGGCAATGATCATCAGTGTCAAAATGGCCCGGAGCCAGTTCGATCGGATCGAATCAACCGCCATATTTATATTCTCAAGAAAATCCATAGTTTTTCTTCCATTTTTGCGATGCCCGAATTTAAGACTAAATGCTCAGGTACAATTAATTGTTCGATTAATGGGAGTAGGTAATAGACGTATGGAGAGGACACGCATTCTGGTGGTCTGGTATTCTGGGAATGTGATGCCCCAAAACCGAGTGCTAATAAAAGGCCTTCCCTACAATACCTTTACACTCTTCATAAACCTGTGTACTCGAAGCTAAGATTTCATCGCCACTTAAATAACTTTCTCTCCCCTGGAAATCACTGACAATACCACCCGCTTCCCGGACGAGCAGGATCCCGGCCGCCACATCCCAGATATGTAGACTGTATTCATAAAAAGCATCAAAACGACCACAGGCAACATAGGCGAGGTCAACAGCCGCGGAGCCAAGCCTTCTAATACCTCGCGTGGATTGCATGAAGGTAGTAAGCACCTCCATGTATTGGGGCGTTTTGGAATAATCGTAATAAGGGAAGCCTGTAGCAATAAGCCCTTCTGCTATGGTTCCCCGACTGCTAACCCGAATAGGTCGTTCGTTAAGGAAGGCCCCACCATTTTTCCAACTGGAAAAGCATTCGTCCCGGTTAATTTCATAAACGATGCCTAACACCAGTTCTCCTTCTTCCTGGAGAGCTACGCTTACGGAAAAAACAGGGATTTGGAACAGGAAATTTGTAGTGCCGTCCAAGGGGTCGATGATCCAGTTGAGCTCCTTGCTTTCCTGGGTTACCGTTCCTTCTTCAGTGAGAAAGCCGGCCTCTGGGAGAAGTGCCCTTAACCCACTTACCAGTTTTTCTTCCGCCGTTTTATCCACATAACTCACGAGGCTATTCAGGCTTTTCTCTTCAATATCCGGATTGGATACTTTACCCAATTCTTCGCGGATGAAATGCCCGGCAGACTTTATGATAGGGATACTTTTTTTACAAATGTCCTGAAGCTGTTGAGTTGTTAAAGCCATGTTTGTTTTTACTCTGCTAATTGATAGATCGCAGCCAATTCTCGTCCATAACCGTCATAGTCCAGGCCGTAACCCACTACAAATTTGGGTGGAATGTCAAAGCCGACGAATTTGACGTCGATCGGGTATCTCAATTCTTCTGACTTCAATAGGAGAGAGGCAATCGTGACGCTTTTGGGGCGAAACTTATGCAGTTCGGGAATAAACTCTGATAAGGTTTTGCCGGAATCGACAATATCTTCGACGATGATGATATGTCGATCTTCCAGGTCGGCATCCAAACCGATCAGGGTATCAACCTGGCCGGTGGATTGAGTTCCTTGATAGGAAGCGAGTTTAATGAAAGTGATTTCAGATTCAATATTCGTTGCCCGGAGCAGGTCGGCCGCAAAAACGAAGGATCCGTTTAAAATAGCCAGGAAAACAGGCTTGGTTCCCTCAAATTCTTCTCTGATCTGCTGAGCCATTTCATCTACTTTCAATTTGATGTCTTCGGCAGAAATGTATGGTTTAAATCTTAAGTCTCCTACGGAAATCAGTTGATCGCTCATTGACTGTTAAAATTTTGCAGCAAAAATAAGTAAAATACAGAGGATGAAATGGCCAAACGGCCATTTCATCCTAAATTCCATATTTATCCAGCAAATAAACAAGGCTGGTAATGGAGGCTACACCAAGTTGCAATTCTCGTTTATTTACGACATCCAAGCCATCAGTTGGAGTATGATGGTAGTCAAAATAGCGTTGTGAATCCGGAACGAAACCAAACAGCAAACCCTTCTGGGGTTTTAAACCGGAGATGTCGGCGCCGGAGCCTCCGGTCGACAAATTCAGGCCATAGGGCTCCAGTAAGGGAAGCCATTCCAAAACTTTACTGAATTTTTTGTTGAAAATGCTGGGGTCCCCCTCACAGGTGAATCCCCTGGGTGTGAAGCCTCCACGGTCTGATTCGATGGCGGCCATGTGGTATTCATTCTTCTCGAATGATACTTCTTTGTATTTAGTCCCGCCCACCAGGCCGTTTTCTTCATTCATGAATAAAACGCAGCGAATGGTTCGTTTGGGCTTATAATCTAGCTTCTTGAGTACTGTGAGTACGTCCATGGCATGCACGCAGCCTGCTCCGTCGTCATGGGCGCCTGTACCGACATCCCAGGAGTCAAGGTGGCCGCCAACCAGTATGATCTCTTCAGGTTTTTCGCTGCCCTTGATCTCGCCAATAACGTTGTAAGACTTTACTGGAGGGAGGTTTTTGCAGGTGGTGCGAATATACACTCTAACGGGTTCTTCCGTAAGCAATTCACTTAGCAGGTCCGCATCATTGGTACTGATGGCTACGGATGGGATGAAAGGGTAGCGGGGGTCGTTGATAGTGGCTCCGGTATGTGGAATATCATCCGATCGATTGGTCATGGAGCGCACAATGGCTGCAACAGCGCCGTATTTAGCGGCCGTAGCAGGGCCAAAACCACGTTGATCAACAGCGCCTCCGTAAGCGTAAAAGGTTTTAATTTGAGTAGGGTCCATTGGGCGATTATAAAAAACGATCTTCCCGCGGACTTCCTCTCCCAGGCTGTCCACCTCCGCCAGACTTTTTACTTCAACAACCTCGGCGGTCAGTCCCGACGGGCCGGTTCCTACCGAATTACCCAGTGCAAGCGCGTTGAGGTCTAAGCTTCCAAGTTTAAGACTATTGACGATCCGCACCCGTTCTTGCTCTCCTCTGACCCAATGAGGTACCATACATTCCTGTAGGTAAACGGTATCCAGTTCCAGGCGTAGTAATTCCTGGCGCGTATATTCAACAGCCGCTGCCGCTTGTGGAGACCCGCTCAAACGTCCGCCAATGCGCTGGGTGAGGTACATAAGCCAGTCATAGGCCTGCCCTTCCGTAAGGGCCTGATCATAGATGGATCTAATAAAAAAAGCGTCTTCTTCAACGCTTTTATCGGATTGAGACGTAAGATTCAGGGAAAAAAGGAACCCCAGGAAAAAAATTAGATGTACTTTTTTTTTGTTCATATTGATTATCTGCTTTTTGAATGCAAAAAATTAAACCGAACCGGTATTATTCAGACTGAAAAAATGATGATTCTGAATTGCGTATAAAAATTTGTGTGAGGGTCAAATTTGAGAAATTTTATTTTAAAAATCGCCAAGGGAATTAAAAAAACCGCAGGATCATTTATTGTAAAAAGTACTATGTACGCTTATTAAGGCCTGGAAATGGATAAATTTGGGATTTTTTCAAGAAAAAAAGTTTTTTACAATCTCAACCATCAATTTTTTTTTAAATTTTTATCAAATTTGTAATTGTATTTTTTACAATAAGTGTGTAAATTTGTATCAAGATACAAGGTAAAGATTTATAATTTGGTTTTATTTGGTTAGGGCTGAGGTAGTGCTGTGGTAGCGCTGCCTCTTTTTTTTTTGAAATTTTATTTGGAAAAGACTCCTTCTATAGTCACTTTCCGATCCTTCGACAGCGCGACTTTCTCCTGACTCAAGATCCTGTATTTGACATTTGGAATGTAAGTTAATTCCTGGTAAGTATTAATGGTAGGGTTGTTTGTGGAATTGATGATCAATAGGCTATCGATCTCTCCAACTTCCGAAAAGAATATATTAATTGATTTTGTTTTCAGATCTTCTTCTTTGGCTTGATAGCCAATCTGTTCAATTTGACCATTGCTGTAATAAGAAGTGTCGCCCGCATATTTCCCCCACCAGGAAACCTTGTTGATGTGAGATTCGCTGAAAATCTGGAGTTCTTTAGCATAATCCAGTTCGAGATCCTCTTTTCTTTCCTGCTCCTCATTCAGTCTTACGGTTTTTATGACTTTTTTGTCGACTTGGTTGAGCCGCTCAACTTCTTTTTCAAAATAGGATTTCAGGTCGTAATAGCGGTTGGTTCTTTTTCCTTCTGCCTGGGGGCTAGCTGGGGGAGTGCAGGCCGAGAGAAAGAGGACTAGGGAAAAGAATAAAAGGGTCGGTTTAATCATATTGTTTTTTTAAATAAAATAACATTTGTTGATTCCAGGCCGTTGCCTATCAGGTTTTGATCCAGCAAGTCTGTGTTCGGTATCTCACTCTTTTCTCCTTGATTATCAAGTGTATGCAAGCTGTATCCCAGTTCCTGGGCCAATTTTACGGCTCGCTTATGACTATCATTGCCTTTTGTCGGACTCAGGTACTCTAAGATCAACACGGGTGCTGAACTACCCAAAAATGTTTTGCCCCCCAATAATACTTCGTATTCTGCACCTTCCACATCAATTTTGATAACAGTAGGGGCCGTTTTGTCTTTCAAAAACTGATCAAGTGTTATAGCTTCAACGGTCGTTTTTTGAGGAGCAAATTGTCGGAACCACTCCTCTTCCCTGAATTGGGTCTGATCAATTGAATTATATTCTGAGTACAGTTCCGGAAATTCAAAAAAATCGATGAACCCACCTTTGTCAGAAACGGCCTTTTTAAAACAATGGATCTGCTCAAAAGCCTGGCTGTTTTCTGAAAGGATACAAAAAGAGCGCTCGGAAGGTTCAATTGACCATACTTTTCCCTCGCTGCCGACCAATTTCGCAGCCAGCAGAGAGAAAAAACCATAATGGGCTCCAATATCCAGAAATACCTCGCCTGCCTTTAGGTTTTTTATTAAAAAACGTGCTAGCTGGATCTCTGAAATATGTGTTTTGCCTCCGGTAAGGTAAATATCGGTTCCGCCAGGCAACAAGATGGCCATCTTGCTACCGAAAAAGGTGGCAGTTTTGACTTTCCAGTGCCGGCCTAGGGCTCTATAAAGGATTTTCCGGTGCAGAATGGTCAGAACATATTTGACGGGATGGGCTATAAAACGACCCAGCCTAGATGTCCCGGCTAACTTTTCTACCCTTTTTAAATGTTCAAGCAGCCTATTCATTCATCACCTTCACCAACTTCAACAAATTCTTTCCGTCCATTTCTGCAGGTGGCTCCAGTTCGAATAAGGCCAGCAGGGTAGGGGCAATATCTCCAAGCTTCCCATCACTGATGTGGAAACCATCCGTGTTTTTACCGTAATAGATACAAGGTACCGGATTCATCGTATGGGCGGTATTGGGGGTACCGTCCTCATTGATCATAAAGTCCGAATTGCCATGGTCGGCAATGATAATGGCATCGTACCCGTATTCATCACCCGTTTCCAGCAGGCGTTTCAGGCATCCGTCAACCGTTTCGGCTGCCTTGACGGCGGCTTCAAAAACACCGGTATGGCCTACCATGTCTGCATTGGCAAAATTCAGGCACACAAAATCGGCTTGGTTCTCCTGTATATCCTTCACAATGGCATCGGTAACTTCATAGGCACTCATCTCCGGTTGCAGATCGTAAGTGGCTACCTTGGGGGAAGGGATCAATATCCGCCGCTCTCCCTCAAAGGCTTCCTCCCGGCCTCCGTTAAAAAAGAAGGTGACATGCGGGTATTTTTCGGTTTCGGCTATCCTGACCTGTGTCTTCCCGGCTTTTGACAAAACTTCGCCGAGCGTGTTTTTCAGATCGTCCTTATGAAATAGGATATCGATGTTTTTGAAAGTTTCGTCATAGCGAGTCATGGTGACATAGCGGAGCGAAAGCTTCTTCATGTCATATTCCGGCAAATCTTTCTGTGTCAGAACAGTAGATATTTCTCGCGGGCGATCCGTACGGAAATTGAAGCAGATAAGCAGATCGTCTTCCTGAAGAGTAGCCAATGGCCCATTTTGGCTGTCCGTGCAAACGATGGGTTTCAGGAATTCATCCGTTTCACCCTGATCATACCTTTCTTTTACAGTAGCCAGAATGTCGCTTGTTTTTTCTCCTGTTCCGTTTACAAGCAGGTCATAGGCCAGCTTGATGCGTTCCCATCTTTTGTCCCGATCCATGGCGTAATAACGTCCGATCACAGAAGCGAGCCTGGCAGGCCCTTCTTCGATATGGTCCAACAGGTCTTGTAGGTAGTTATATCCTCCTTTAGGATCGGTGTCGCGCCCGTCCATAAAGGCATGAATATAGGCGTTCTCAATACCTTGTTCTTGTGCAATGTCACAAAGTGCTTTCAGGTGGTTAATATGAGAATGCACCCCTCCGTCTGATACCAGGCCCATAAAATGCACTGCTTTATTGTTCTTTTTAGCGTAGGCCAATGCATCGAGTAAGGTCTGGTTTTGATGAAATTCCTTATCGCGGATGGCTTTATTGATCCTGGCCAGTTCCTGATATACAATGCGACCTGCTCCGATATTCAGGTGCCCGACCTCAGAATTTCCCATCTGTCCTTCCGGCAGGCCTACCTGCTCACCGTAGGTGACCAATTCGGAATTGGGGTATTTCTTGTACAAACTATCAACGAAAGGAGTATTGGCCTGTGCAATGGCACTAACTTCGGGCTTAGGGCCATGGCCCCAACCATCTAATATGATAAGCATGTTGCGTTTTGCCATAATGGTGTGTTTTGGTGTAAGTTGGTTCTTTGAAAACAAAAATAACTTTATGAAAGGACAAGAGAAAAAAACAAGGAAAGGAATTCAATTAAAGATGAAAAAGGATGAGGCAGCCTCATCCTTTTTCATCTTTAATTATTCTTGTTAAGAGTGTAATAGAAAATTAAATATCAACGTTTCATTGATATAAAAATTTGTTAAAAAAGTGTTACTAAATACTTTTTTGACGTCCAAAGAACAAAACCAGAGAGGAAGTTTGTTGGCTTCACAAGAGGTCGATATGCTTCTAAACAATTTTTTTAGGAAAATGAATAGGCTATGAAAACAATGATTTTTTGCGTTCTGGCGTGTAGTTTGCCTATGGTAAGCGGCTTAAATGTAGCAGAAATTACGCGGGCAATCAGCCGAGGGGATGCCGATGGGATCAGTGCCTACTTCGATGAGTCGGTCGAACTGGCCATACTCAATGACGAGGATGTTTACAGCAAAGGGATGGCTTCCAAGAAATTAAAAGCCTTTTTTGCCCAGTATCCTCCCCGTGGGTATTCTCAGGTACACAGAGGTACTTCCAAAAGTAAAGATTCCGTTTATTGCATCGGTAATCTAACTACCGAGAAAGCCGTTTTTCGGGTTTATATCTACATGAGGGTCAATGGTGAGCAGCATCTGATCCAGGAAGTACGATTTGACAAAGAATAATCAGGCAAGCCCAAATGACTTCATGATCGTGTCGAGGGGCTCTTCTTCCAGTACACCCATCCCAAACAAAGCAAAATCAAAACGCACCGGATCTTCAGGATCAATATCCCTCAGCTTGTCGGTCAATTCCTTCACGGCAAGCCAGTCAGTCTGTTTTCTTTGAAGTAGTTGAAGCTTTCTGGCGATCCGGTCGACGTGTACGTCCAGCGGCATCATCAGTTGGGAGGGCTTTATTTTTTTCCAAATACCAAAGTCCACTCCTCTGTCATCCTGGCGCACCATCCATCGCAGAAACATATTCAGGCGCTTGCAACTTGATTTGCGGGCCGGTGTGGACACATGTTTTCTGGTGCGGTGCGGTGCATTGTCCAGTGAAAAAAACAGCTCGTGAAACCCCTTCAGCGCTGCCTCGATATTTGGAGCTTCTGGAGGTAAAAAGCGAGCAAAGGCATCCTCCAAAGATTCGTTTTTTCGATAGTATTGCTGAAAAAATTCCAGAAAGTATAGGGTGTCGGTAGCCTGGAACGTCCGGTGTTTGAATTGGAGGAAGGCTTTTCGATCCTTTTCTTCATGCTGGAGGATGAAATCATAAGGAGCACCGTCCATTAACTCAATCAGCTCCCTGGCTTTATTAATGATCGTTACTCTTTGGCCCCAGGCCAGCATGGCCACCCAAAAGCCCATGATCTCGATGTCCTGCTTTTGGGAAAAAGAATGGGGAATAAGGATGGGATCAGTCTCAATAAATGCTGCTGAGTTAAATTTGTCGGCGAAATGATTGAGCAAAGCTTCAACGGACCCCATAGGTACTTATATTTATTGTTCGGAAGGTTTTTTGTACAACTCAAACCGGGCGATTCCCATACGTTGGAAAAAATGGTTCAGTGAAACCCTCAAAACGCCTAATCCGTATTTGACACTTCTTTTGAAATTAATGGACGAGGCTTCTTCAAAGTACTTTGTAGGGCAGGTGACTTCTCCGATCCCGAAGTCAGCAAATATGATTTGGGAGAGCATCTCGTTGTCAAAAACGAAGTCATCGGAGTTGCCGTTAAAATTGATTCCCATGAGGACTTCACGGCTGAAGGCCCGATAGCCGGTATGATATTCAGATAATTTATGATTGACGAGAATGTTCTGAACTAATGTCAAAAAGCGGTTGGCGATATACTTGTACATAGGCATACCCCCTTTTAGCGCACCATTACCCAGGATCCTAGAGCCTAGTACCACGGGATAAAGCCCGTCGCCGATAATACTAACCATTGCCG
>JAUIKE010000120.1 GCA_030430845.1 Bacteroidia bacterium
TTTTAATAAGTTATCCACATGTGCTCTTCAAATCTTAGACTGGCAAAGCCTACTGACATGACCACCGTCAAAGACGGTGGTTTTTATCGTTTAATAAAAAAAGAGCATGGGCAGTCGCCCATGCTCTTTTTCATTTTAATACTTCTTCATTTTCAGATACTTCTTCGGAATCGGAAACTTGTCATTCTCGGAGAACCACAAAATATTCACGATCCAGTAGCGGCTTCCGTCATACATCACCTGGATGGAGTTGATTCCCCTTTGGAAAACCTCCCCATCAGCCGTTCGCTTGCTGATATAAGTGCTGAACAGCTGCGAGATATGCCCGTAGGTATTCGAAGTACGTCCTACCTCTTCTTCAAAGAAGCCATTCTTTTCTAAGGACTTTCCGGCATTTTTGATATAACTGTCAATCGTCATCGGAGTCTTGCGCGTATTTCCTTCCCGATCCAGACCAACTGCCGTTAAGGTGGCATTGTCAACAAATAAAGATCTCATCCGGTCCCAGTCGCGCTTCTCCCCTGCCGGGCCGGAGATTACATCATACAAGGCGGCAATGATGGCGTCAACGCTCTCTACATCAGCCGGATTGGCTTTGGGGCCGTCCTGGGCCTGAAGGTTGAAACCTGAAAATAAAAAGAAACAGAGTGTGAGGTATTTTAAATATTTCATTTTTATAGTTTTTATTACGCGGAGCCGGAGCTCCGCGTTCTTGTTAATCAACGACTTTTTTAAATTTCTTATCTGCCTTTTTCCATGCTTCGATTTGAGGTTCGGTAGCTTTCATATCCCCAACAACCATCAAAAACATTTTTTCGGGGTCGAGATATTTCTCAGCTACTTCCTTAATCTTCTCAGGACTTACATCATAAATACTTTGTACTCGTTTATTCAAATAATCTTCTCCCAGGCCGTGGAAATCGATCTGGTTGAGCTGGCCGATAATTCCGCCACGCGTAGAATTTTGCAGAACGAAGATGCCCGCCATATAGTTTTTGATCCCGTCCAATTCCTCTGCGGTTGGAGCTTCACTTCTGATACGGTC
This sequence comes from Bacteroidia bacterium, assembly GCA_030430845.1. Taxonomy (GTDB): domain Bacteria; phylum Bacteroidota; class Bacteroidia; order Chitinophagales; family Saprospiraceae; genus JANQPA01. Next base: position 1,046 of record JAUIKE010000120.1, read on the forward strand.
AATCTCTCTGGAGATTTCAAGCATGGCGTCTCCGGTACTTTCAATGGTAACATCCGCCGCCTGATACCATATGGCGCTTTTATACCGATTGCTGGTAATCGTACTCGAAGGTGAGTAGGTATACCCCTTGTCTTCCCTAATGTTAGAGGTAATTCTCGAAGAGAAAGAGCCTCCCAACAGATCATCCATCACTTCTAAGGCCACATAATCGGGATGAGAAGGATCCGGAACAGGAATACCAAAGCGAAGGGTCGCCTGTGGAGAATTGGGTCGGTCGGCCAGTTCAACATCTACATTCATATTCGGTTCGGCAGGAATGTATTCTTTTTCCTTTCCGGCTTGCCAAGCTGAAAATTGGCCTTCCACAGCCTCTCTGATCTGCTTTTCATTAAACTTTCCGACTACATACAGGGTACTGCGCTTAGCCCCCACCTCTTCCGCAAAAAACTGTTTGATAGCATCGATGGTATGGCTGTCAATTAATTCATCCGACGGAAGCTCGCGACCGTAGGGATGGTCACCATAAATAACCTTTTGAAACTCCTGATTGGCGATGGTTTGAGGTTGGCTCCGCGAAACGCTGAGCTGGCGTTTGTAGTTGTTCTTCAACCGATCCAACTCACTTTCCGGTAGCAGGGGCCGCTGTGCTACTTCAGCGATCAGTCCGATAGCCTGGGGACCGAACTCAGACAAAACCGTCGTTCCGATCCCAATATTATGCAAGCCTCCATTCACCCCCAATTGTCCACCCATTTTGGCGAATGCTCTGGACAGCGATTTTCCATCATAATTTTCAGTTCCTTCTTCCAATAAGTTACCCAATAAGCTGGTAATCCCCTGTTCTTCTTCTTCCTCGTTAATCGCACCTGCATTGATGATGAGTTGTAGTTGTACTTTCGGCACAATCCCATAATCGACCATGACCAACTTCATCCCGTTATCTAGTTCTACGGTTGTCGGTTTTGGAATTTGGAAGTTTTTGGGTTCGCCCCCTTCCGGTGGTAATTCTTTGTCCTGTGCCTGTAAAGCAAAGGCAAAAGTGGACAGCAGAATCAGAAACGAATATTTTTTATATAATTTCATTGTCTTCTTTTTTATTAAAAAAATGGTGTTTAACTCTCTGGCGTTGCCGGTGCAGGCACCGTAGTCAGGATGGTTCGATTCGCTGGCACCAAATATTCCCTGGCCGTTTTTCTCAACAACTCCAGATCTACCTTTTTAAACTCTTCATCCAATTGGTTGACTCGCTGAGGATCATCGTCGAAGAGTGCAAAGCTGCAAAGCAAGTCTAAAAGCCCTAAACCGAAGGTCTGGCTAACCAGGTCATACAAGCCCGAACGGTTTTTCACCATGGCAATATCCAAATGTTCCTGGTTTAAGCCCTCTTCTGATTGAAGTTCTGCAATCACTTCATCTACCACGGCGATGATGGAGTCCGGGCTCACGGCATCATCATGGGTCAGGTTGAACATCCAGATCATGGGGCCATTATAATTGAACATATTTCCGAGGTAGTTGATCCCTCCTCCTACACCGGCAGAAAAGCCCTTTTCCTGAACCAGCTGCTGATAGAGTTTACTATCATTTCCCTGAAGCAGGATCTGGTCTAATAAGCCCATGGCATAGTATTCGGGCGTATTTCGTGCCGGCATATGATAGGCAAGTGCGAGCGCCGGTCTAGGCGCCAGAGGGTCGGGTTTGTTAAAACGCTTTTCTTCCGTTTGCTTTGGTTCAGAGATGTCCGGCATAGGTTCAGGTTCTCGTCCGGGAATATTCCCGAAGTATTTTTCGATCCACTGCTTCGCTTCCTCTACATTAAAATCTCCGACTACTGACAGTGCTGCATTACTCGGTGTATAATACTTAGCAAAGAAATCCTGCACATCTTCCAAAGTGGCTGCATCCAGGTCTTCCAGATCACCGTAGAAGTTATGTGCATTGTACCAATTCTCGTTGGCATACTGTGGCATGTCCAGCCAGGGAAATCCACCGTAAGGCTGATTCAGGACATTTACCTTCACCTCATTCTTCACCACTCCTTGCTGGTTGGTCAGGTTATCCTGTGTAATGGCCAGGCCCTTCATCCGGTCAGCTTCTGCCCATAGGAAGGTTTCCAACTTATGAGAAGGGACAATCTCAAAATAGTTGGTGAAATCAAAACGCGTGGAGCCATTTAGATTTCCGCCGTTTTTGTTAACCAAACTGATGAATTCACCTTTCCCTAAATTTTCAGATCCCTGAAACATCATGTGCTCAAACAAGTGGGCAAAGCCAGTCCGATCCCTTGGCTCAATTCTAAAACCTATATTGTAATAGATTCCGACCACAACCGTAGGACTAACGGTATTGGGTGATAAAATCACCTTTAAGCCATTATCCAGTTTGTAGTAATCAACCGGTACTTCAAATTTAATGTCTTCCCCGCCTGGATCTTCGCCGGAAGATTGACAAGAAGCACATACCAAAAATAAGCCTGCCACCAGCAGATGCCAGGTCTTAAGCTTCATACTGTTCATATGTTAGTTTTTATTGAAAAATCCCTATAAACTTAATAATACTATTCCTTGCTACGATGAATTATCCTGCGATTTTCTACGAAAAGCACGGATTGAGAGATGGGATTCTTTTCTTTTTGTCTGGACTGCGGATTGTACGGGTTTCACGGAAGGATTTTTGCCTGTAGGGCAAAAATCAACTCAGTGCCATCCGCTGAATCCGCGGAAATCCGCGATCCAGACAACAGCATTAGTAGAAAAACACTTGCCCTTTGTCTAAGCCTTCTTTTTACCAAAACTTATCCTGCACCCTAGGTGTTTTTGAAACAAAAAGTATCATGAAAAAAGGGGGAAATTTACTCAACTTTATTCTGAATCAAATGAGTGAACTGGAGGGCATCACTTTTCAAAAAACAATAGAGGGTATCCGGTTCAAAAGAGATGATATTACTTTTGGGCGTATCCAAGGAGGTCAGTTTAAACTGCAAACCGACAAAGCCTGCGCATCAAATCCTGATATAGAAGTAGAGATCCAGAAAAACGGGCAGCCTCTTTACCTGTTTTCCGTACCGGATCCAGTGCTGGAAGACAAGAACCGTCTGCACAATTGGATCAAAAAAATTCTTCGTATTGACTAAGGATAAGGGCGGGATCAAGGGGTGCCACCATCCCCTAATATCCCTGCACTTAGGGCGTGCTCCTTTGCCTCTTCGAAAGACTTAAAAAGACATACCGGGACATCTGATGGATATTCCTTCAAAAGCCTGTGAAATTTTTTCCTCTTTTTTTCACTTCCTACATCTCTCAAATAAATAGCCGGCACCCTGCCCGGATAATCGCGATTAATGCTTAAGTAAATTCGCGGATCCGCTTCCATAATATCTCCGATCAGTACGAACTGAATCTGGGGAAAAGTCTCCATGATCTTTCTTATGTGAATGTGCTTATGCCCAAGATAACCCTTAGGCCTTTTTTCATGAGGCAAACCGATGTCTCTTAAAAAGATGGGACCGGCCGGCAATTTGTTGAGTTTGATGAAGTCAAGCAAAACATCATGCAAATTCCAGGGGCTTTTGGACACATAAAAGAAGGGCGTTTTTTTATCCGGGCAGAGCTCATCTTTCAGTTTTTGGTAAAAAGCAGGCCCTTGCTTAAAAATCTGCCGGCCGGCTGCATTCTTTAAAAAGGTGAGGTAAATCGCTCTCCATTTAAAAAGAGATTTCAACTCTGTCCTTAAAATAGTGTCATCAATATCGCTGATGACTCCTTTTTGAATATGGTCAGGTAAAACCATTATTTCGGTGATCTGATGTACATCCACTTCCTGCCAGGGGGTTCGAATGACCCGGCAAAATGCCCGTTGCCAAATCCGTTTGTTTTCTTCGATGGGATGCTCCAATGCCTGGTCAATAACAAAGTATCCCTCAATATCCGTTCTCACCTCAAAGGTATTGTCTCCGAACTCTACTTCCACCAGCGCCCCTTGTATTTCCCGACTACCAAAGCGCCGGTAATTATTCATCAAAATCCGCCAGGCCGAATCCTGATTAGTGTTGGTAATGAACCGATCAGCCAGGACGCGCCCCTTCAAATAGAGATAGTCCGGCCGGGCAAAGCCCCCATAATCGTCAATTCGGACAGGTACCTTCGTCCATATCCCCAACAAGGATTTTATACGAAAATGAATGGCGTTGTAAGCACGTTTGATGTAGTGTAGAATATTGAGAAAAAAACGTTTCATTTATTTGATTGTCCGTTAATCTTTCCTGCTTTTGACAATTGCAATTAACGATGGCTCTTATTCTTCATTTCTGCTCTTCTCATCGGCATACTATCAATTAGGTCAAAGATAACAGAAGGATCAGTTTTTTCAGGAGATTTATATTTTGTTCCTCCATCCTTCCCAATCAGGACGAGCAAAAAACCTTCCGGCTCTACCTGCCACTTTTTTCTCCAACTCATTAATTTTTCCTTGGCCAATTGTTCTCCGGAAGGAGTAGTACCACTATTATTAAATACTTGATATAGTAGTAAATCGCGGTCAATCATTTTTTCTTCAGAAATAATAAACTCCTGGAGTTGAGTCTGGAAAATTTTGGATTCCTCATTGGGAGAAAAAAGTAGAAGCACCCTGTTTTCCCATAAGTGTTCTGTCATTCTTTGAGCTTTTAAAGGATGCAGAGAGATAAAAAACAGTATTACGCTTACTATGGCAAGAAGCCTAACATTATTTTCAATTTTTCCTTTCATCGAGAGAATTATTTTTCTTTTTACAGTGTTTACACAATATCTATTCAAGTACAATTGTTGTATATAAAAATATTATATTCTAAAAACCGATTATTCATATGCGTGCGACAACACTTACTTGCTTGTCCATGGCATTATTCCTAACGGGAAATGCCCAGCAGAGGTTTATTGCTGCTGACTATACCCGCTATTACGACTGGTTTCACGAACACGCTCAAACCGAATTACTTTACACACCACAAGCTTCTCTTTACATCTTTGAATACGAAACGCCTCTAATGAAAGAGCCCTGTACCGACAGCGAGATAGTAGCTCACTTATCGATCGGTCAGAAAGTAAAAAACCTAATTTCTCCCGCTCTCGAAAGTTCATTAAATGAAGATAAAATTAACGGATATGATGACCTTTGGTATCTCGTGGCCACCATAAATGAAGAAGGTGCACCTGTGCAGGGTTACGTTTGGGGAGGATTTCTGGCCAAGGGATGGGCATTTTTTGACTTTGAAAAGGACGAACAGCCTGAAATGATTATGCTGGGTATTTCTTCCCGCCCAAGAGAAAACTTAGAGAACATTCAGGCAGAGATCCGGATATTGCGAGGTACCCAGCTTTTGGCTCAGGTGCAGGTATCAGGGCTTTGCGTATTTGAAGAATGTGCCTCCAGTGCATTACTTCGAGTTATTCCGGATCAGCCTCAAATAGGTCGACAAATCATCGAAGCCAGCACCCTTACGGTAGGCTGTGAAGTAAGTATCGAAAAAAATTATTTTTACTGGGACGGCCTTCAATTGAACAGAGTCATGCATGGAGAGTTTGCTTTTCAGCCCTATCAGGATATCAAAACCTTTATGGTCGAGAAAAAACTAAAAAGCGATGGCACCTATGAAATAAGCGAATACTGGTTTGTGGGGGAGGATCAATTTTTCAATCCTATTTGGAAGCAGAAAAAAACCATTCTGGAAAAGGAAGATCCAAACAGCCAGCCGATTGTGAAGGTGAAATAGCCCGTATAATCAGTGAAGGTCCGTGTCTAAAAGGGAATCTTTATTTTAGACACGGATTCACACGGATAGAACGGGTTTTAATTAACCTTCAATATGATTTTCCCTATATTTTTATTCGCTTCCATATAATGATGAGCCTTCACGATCTCTTCCCAATCAAATACTGAATCGATGATGGGTTTTAAATCACCTGATTCGAACAAAGGCCAGGCAAAGTTATAGAGATCTTTAGCCAGGGCAATTTTATAATCTAAGGTTCTGGAACGCAGAGTCGAACCGATCAGCTTCAGGCGCTTGCGCAGGATAGGAGCGAGATTTACAGCTGCCGGCTTTGGCCCTCCCATAAATCCTTGCATCACCAATCGTCCCTCCAAGGCCAGGCTATTAAGGTTTTTTTGGAAATAAGGCCCGCCGATGAAATCCATGATCACATCTGCGCCTCTGCCGTTAGTCAGTGAATAAATGACCGATTCAAAATCTTCATTTTTATAATCAATGGCATGCGCAGCTCCTAATTTTCGGCAAAAATCATGCTTGCCTTTAGAAGCGGTCACAATAGGCCGGGCGCCTATGGCTTTTGCTAATTGAATAGCAGCCGTTCCCACACCACTGGCTCCGGCATGGATAAGGAGGGTTTCGTCCTGTTGCAGATCTGCCAGCAGGCGAATGGCCTGAAAGGCGGTTAAAAAGACTTCCGGGATGGCTACGGCCTTCTCCATACTAAAGCCCTGCGGTACCGGCCAGGCCATATCTTCATGAATCCTTGCCAGTTGGGCATAACCTCCTCCGGGGAGCAATCCACACACAGCATCTCCTTCTTTCCATTTACTGACTCCAAATCCAGTTTTATAGACGACTCCTGCCATTTCCAGGCCCATAATGGTGCTTTCACCTTCCGGCGGCGGGTATTTACCCTGGCGTTGGAGCAGGTCAGCCCGATTGAGTGCAGTAGCATGTACCCTGACAAGTATTTCATTTTCGCCAATCTCTGGATTGGGGACCTCAGTGATGTGCATTTCTTCGGGAGCACCGAAGGAATTGAGCGTTATTGCTTTCATAAATCAAACATATGCCCCATATCCTCAGCCTTTGTTTTGAGATAATTTAAATTATCCTCGTTAGGCTCCACGATCAGGGGAACTCGTTCTACGATCGTGATATTGGACGACTCGAAAGCCTCAATTTTCTCGGGGTTGTTAGTTAGCAGGCAAATCTTTTTCACTTTAAGATGTTCCAGCATTTTAATAGCTACATCGTACTGGCGGGCATCCACCTCCAGGCCTAAATGTACATTCGCATCCATCGTGTTAAGGCCTTTATCCTGTAGGTTGTAAGCTTTCAATTTATTGATCAGGCCAATCCCTCTTCCTTCCTGCCGCAAATATAGTACCATTCCTCCCTTGGCCGCAGTCAACTCCAAAGCTTTATCTAACTGCTCACCGCAATCACAACGCTTGGAGCCAAAAAGATCTCCGGTAATACATTCGGAATGAATGCGTACTAATACCGGCTTTTCCATATCAAAGTTTTCGTGCACCAATGCCAGATGCGGCATCCAGTCAGAAGCTTCTTCCGAAAAAGCGATCATACTGAAATTGCCCCATGGGGTAGGAATGACTGCCTCAGCCTGTTTTTTTATGATTCTGCTGATCTTTTTCACCATTATTAATAATTGTATACTGGCAGAAGGTCTATAGTTTTCCAGTCTTTCTACCTTCTACATTTTACTTTCTACTAATTGAGCGGATTTAACACAAAGGTAGAACAGTTTTTTAGGAAGAAAGGATCAAAGCTTAGTCAATTTTATGTTTTTTCTGAACTTAAAAATTCCAACTAACCTTGAATGCCTTATTTAGCAGCCGGTTTTTTATAAAAAAACGCCCATTAAAAAGTAGCATTTTATCCAAACAGCAAGCCGGTGCTTTTACTGCATTTTTCTACAAACACACTCGTTTTCCAGACGAAACCGAATTTTATTCTGTTTTTTTTAAGAAAAAATTAATTTTTTCAGCCAGCGTTTCTCCTTTTTGCCACGTTTAGTTAAAAAATTAACACTCAGAGTTTGGTAATCAATTTTTTTGTTTAGATTTGCAGGAGATGTTTTGTTAAAACCACCTTAAGCCCACTATAATTTTGTGTTCATCCCCAATCAAAACACTCTACACTGCAACTTTCTAGCATAAACTATCAATTGTTTATCAGCTCAGCATTCAAAAAACATTTCCAAAGTATTTTTTTCGAAACGAACCTTTAAAAGATTTTTGTAACAATTATCTCATTTTTCTGTTCCATGCTTTTATGAATTGATTGTCAGTAAATCTAAAAAAGGCCCCATCTCCCAAAAAACTTGTTGAAAAAAAATAAGAGACTGTCTCAAAAGACCTCAGCCCTACGCTATGGGGGTTGTGTAAAAAGTCATAGTTAGCTCAAAAGGCTGTCACTACCAGTCGAGCTCATGGTTTATGGATTAGTAAATATTTTTTTTTAAAACTTGGATTAATATGAAAAGGCTCTCACTAGTTCTTATGCTAGCATTTGCTAGTTTCACGGCAATGGTTGCCCAGAGATCCATCTCTGGAACTGTTACCGACGAAAGTGGTGAAGCACTGATTGGTGCTACCATTTTAGTTAAGGGAACCACGACAGGTGCTGTTACCGACATTGACGGTAGCTACACGCTAAGCGTCCCTTCTGGTTCCAACACTCTTGTTTTTTCCTACACTGGTTATGCGACTCAGGAAATTGAATTAGGTGCATCTAATGTAGTTGACATTCAAATGAATCCTGATGCCCAGCTCCTTAATGAGGTAGTTGTAACGGGTTACTCTGAGATAGAAGCCAAAAAGCTGATCTCGTCGGTAGCTGTAGTAGACAACAAAGCATTGGAGAATGTACCTATTACAACTGTTAACGGATTGATCCAGGGGCGTGCCCCCGGGGTATTCACGACTCAGTCCTCCGGTCAGCCCGGTGCGGTCCAGCAAGTGCGGGTACGTGGTACAGGTTCGATCTCTGCTGGTAACAACCCACTTTATGTAGTGGATGGTGTCATCATCGAGTCCGGTAACGTTGCGAACCGCGACGGTGACCAAGCTGCTGATATCCTGGCCAACCTGAACCCGAACGACATCGAAAACGTAACCATCCTGAAGGATGCTTCTGCAACGGCACTTTATGGGTCTCGTGGTTCGAACGGTGTTGTTTTGATCACTACCAAAAGAGGTAAGGCTGGTAAAACAGAGGTAACCGTTAAAGGACAGTATGGTACTACTGAACCACTTCTGGGTAACTTCGAAATGATGGATCCGGAAACTTATTGGAATTACGAGCGTCAGATCCTGGCTAACTCAGGTTTTTCTGCTGACCGCATCGATGAGATCCGTCCTCGCAGCTATCTGGATAATACTACCGACTGGGTGGATGCTGCCTTTAATAACGGCTCTACTCATAATGTCGAAGCCCAGGCAAGAGGGGGTAATGAAAAAACTCGTTTCTTCGCTTCAGCCGGTTATTTTGAGCAGGAAGGTACCCTGATCGAGTCCGACTTCAATCGTATATCTACTCGTTTGAACCTGGACCACTTCGCTTCTGACAAACTGGACTTCGGGCTGAACTTCAACGCTACTTACTCTCAGCAGTTGAATGCCGTTTCAGGTAATCGCTTCCAATCTCCTCTGGTAGGTGCTTTCATTAACACACCGCTGCAAGGTTCTGTGAACCCAGCTACCGGCGAACTCTATACCGGACTTGAGTCTGATTGGATCGGCTTCGTTGGGGATAACTTCCTCTACTCTCAGCCTTTGAACTACGTGAATATCAACACCTTCCGTTTGTTATCGAAGGTAACGATGAACTACAACATCCTGAAAAACCTTCGCTTTACTCAAACGGCTAACGTTGACTGGCTGACGCTGGATGAAAAAGATTACGATGATGCTACAACCAATGACGGTGCTCCCAACGGCGGGGACCTTGGACAGTCGTACTCAAACGCGCGTACCTTGACCACTCAGTCACTATTGAAATACTATACTACAGTGGGTAGTGATCACAATATTGATGCACTCGCAGGTTTTGAGTTCCAGCGCTATAAATTGGAAGACTTCAACGCTTCCGGTAAGGGTTTTGCTTCCGGCAAACTCCAAACTCTGAACTCTGCTGCTGAGGCCAACGGTGTTCCTTCCGGTACGATTACTGATTACTCATTCGTTTCCGTGCTGGCGCAGTTGAACTACAACTTCAGGGAAAAGTATTTCCTAAGCTTAAGTGGTCGTCGTGACGGTTCTTCTCGTTTCGGAGCTAACAACAGGTATGCCACTTTCTGGTCTGTGGGTGGATCTTGGATCCTTTCTTCTGAAAGTTTCCTGGAAAACGGTCCGTTTGATAACTTACGCCTGAGAGCAAGCTATGGTACTTCCGGTAATGCTGCCATTGGTAACTTTGCTTCTCTTCAGCTGTATGGATTTGGTGCAGCTTATCTGAACCAGCCTGGTTCTTCACCATCTCAGATCGGTAATCCGGATCTGACCTGGGAAAAATCAAACAACTTCAACATCGGTTTGGACTTTGCCATTTTGAACAGTCGTTTGAGCGGTACAGTTGAATATTACCGCCGATTGTCTACTGATCTGTTATTGAATGTACCAGTTTCTTCTACTTCCGGATTTACTTCTGCTACCCAGAATATTGGTGAGTTGGAAAACTCTGGAGTTGAAGTCACTCTTTCTGCTGCTCCATTTGTTTCTTCTAATCCAGGAGGGTTCAACTGGAACCTTGACTTCAACATTTCTTTCAACCGCAACAAGATCTTGTCATTGCCTGGTGGAGAGGACATCAACGCAGGCCGTCAGATCAGAAGAGAGGGCGAGCAATTCCGCACATTCTTCATGCAGAAGTGGGCGGGTGTAAACCCAGCTGATGGTACCCCACAATGGGAAACTGCCGAGGGCGGTGTAACTGGATCTTACAACCAGGCAGAGCGCTTCATCGTCGGAAGCGCCGCTCCTGATTACATTGCCGGTTTGAACAATACATTCAGCTTTAAGGGAATGACATTGTCTGCCTTCTTGTATACTTCTCAGGGTAATATGATCTATAACGGTTCACGTAACTTCATCGAAAGTGACGGAGCTCGCTTTGGATGGTCTCACCTGGCCATTGCCGGAGAGAACTTCTGGATGAACCCAGGTGATCAGGCTGAAAGACCTCAGCCGCTGGTAGGTGGAAACAATGCTTCTACTGCTGCTTCTACTCGTTACCTGGAGGATGGCTCATTCATCCGCTTGCGTAATGTCAACTTAGGATATTCCTTGCCAAAGTCCATTACAGACCGCCTGAATCTCGGTCGCATATTCATCTATGCTCAAGGTGTGAACCTATGGACACAGACTGATTATAGTGGTTTTGACCCTGAAGGTCCTGAAAATGGAGATGAGTTCTTCCGTTATCCTGTTGGGAAGTCCCTTACTTTTGGATTGGATATCACTTTCTAAAAAAGAAGTCAACACCTTTTTTAGCATTTTAAACTTATAGAAAATGAAAAAACTTAATATATTATTTTTGGCTTTTGTTATGATCTTCGCCTTTTCTTGCGAAGATGAACTAGAGCTACAACCATCACAATCACTCTCTGAGAGTGAGGCTCTGGCCGACCTCCAAAGCTTGGAAACAGCTCTTTATGGAGCATACAGCGGTTTGCAGGCAGTGGATTATTACGGACGTGAGTTCATTGTAATGCCGGAGGTGGAAGCCAACCTGGTTTACTTATCATTAAATAACTCTAACCGTTTTGTATCCAGCTATAACTATCAGTGGACACCAACTACCGGTGATATCGTCGGTATGTGGAACACACCTTACAATGTAATTCTCCGTGCGAATAACATCATCAACAACATTGATGACAAGGAAGGAGATGCTGCTTTGAAAAATCAGATCAAGGGAGAGGCCCTGGCCATCCGTGCTTTGGTACACTTTGACCTGGTCCGTTTCTTTGCCAAGCAGTATACTAACAGCACTGCTACTCCAAGTACTGACCTGGGTGTGCCGGTAGTACTGGAAGCAAAGATCGATGAACCTGTACGTAATACTATAGAAGAAGTTTACAATCAGGTGATTGCCGATTTGAATGCAGCCAGAGCGATCATAGGAGACGCCGGTACTTTCCGTTTCGGCCCGGATGCCGTAGATGCATTGCTGGCCAGAGTGTACCTGTACAAAGGTGATAATAACATGGCCGTTCAAAAAGCAGCTACTGTTATCGGTTCCGGTAATTACACGCTGGCAGATGATTACATGGATATGTTCGCTGCTCCTGGTTCTTCCGAAGAAATTTTTACGGTTAAAAATGAAACTTCTGAAGACAGAGGTTCTGACAACCTGGGTTCTATATACAATCCTGACAGCTATGGAGATATCCGCGTATCTCAGGATTTGATCGACCTGTATGAAGAAGGTGACCAGCGTGCCGGATTCATTTATGAATTTGAAGACGGTGAAATGTACCAAAGCAAATTCAGCGAGCAGGATGGTATCCGTGGCTTACACAGTCCAAAGGTCCTTCGCTTGGGTGAATTACACCTGATCCGTGCCGAGGCTAACTTCAAGCTGGGTAACACTGCCGATGCATTGGCAGAAATCAATGCGCTGAGAGCAGCTCGCGGCGCTTCCGAATTAACGGAAGTTACGCTTCAAACAATTATCGACGAGCGTCACAGAGAGTTGTCTTTCGAAGGCCATACTACTTTTGATTACTGGAGAAACAACTTAACCATGGTTCGCCAGCAGTGCAACACAGGGCTGGAAGTAAACAGCCCTTGTGAAGTTACTTCTGATAATTTCCAGACGGTTCACCCTATCCCTCAAAGAGAGATGGATGTTAACCAGAATATGGTACAGAATCAGGGATACTTACAATAAGATAAGAGCTTAAAAAAGCTTCTACAAAGGCCGCTGCCCGATTGGGCAGCGGCCTTTTTTCATTTATATAACTAACTGAATATCAGCGACTTAAAAAACAGCTTTTTTTTCACTGCCAATCCCATTTTTTTCCAGACAAAAGCTCCCGAAAAATAGATCAAAACAGCTTCTGTTCGTCGAAAATCAGATACAAGTAGTTCATCTTTTTTCGTAAATTTTCAGTACCAAATGAGCCCATACTCCGTCGGGAGTGTGTGGCTCATTTTTTGTCTACACCCTACTAACAAAGGTTCGTTAGTGGGACAGAGAGTTATTGGATTGACTTTAGGGTCAGTCTTTTTTTTTAACAATTCAATTTTTCACATGAAAAGATTCTCACTAGTTCTGATGCTATTTACTTTTGTCGGCATCACGAGCCTGGCAGCCCAGAGATCCATCTCTGGTTCTGTGACAGATGAAAACGGTGAAGCACTAATCGGCGCAACCGTTTTAGTAAAGGGAACAACTACAGGAACGGTGACTGACATTGACGGCCGTTACACCTTAGGCGTTCCAGCTGGTTCCAACATGCTCATTTTTTCCTACACCGGTTATGGCACACAGGAAATCGAACTGGGTACATCCAATGTAATTGACATTAAGATGTTTCCAGACGCACAGCTTCTCAATGAAGTGGTTGTGACAGGTTACTCTGAGATAGAAGCCAAAAAGCTAATATCCTCCGTAGCCGTTGTAGACAATGAAGCTTTAGAGAATGTACCTATTACTAGTGTTAACGGCCTGATCCAGGGACGGGCCCCGGGGGTGTTTACCTCTCAGGAGTCTGGTCAGCCCGGTTCGGTTCAGCAGATCCGGGTACGCGGTACGGGTTCTATCTCTGCGGGTAGTAACCCATTGTATGTGGTAGACGGCGTAATCATCGAATCTGGCAATATCTCTAACAGAGCCGGCGCTCAACAACCGGATATCCTTGCCAACCTCAACCCGAATGACATTGAGAACATCACTATCCTAAAGGATGCATCTGCAACTGCTCTTTATGGTTCTCGTGGTTCTAACGGAGTTGTTTTGATCACAACTAAAAGAGGTAAAGCCGGTAAAACCGAGGTAACTGTTAAGGGACAATACGGAACAACCCAACCAATTTTTGGAGGTTTTGATATGATGGATCCGGAAACTTACTGGAATTACGAGCGCCAGATCCTGGCCAATTCCGGTTTTTCGGCAACCCGAATTGACGAGATCCGCCCTCGCAGTTATTTGGATAACACAACAGACTGGGTAGATGCTGCATTTGACAATGGTTCTACCTACAATGTTGAAGCACAAGCCAGAGGAGGTAATGACAAAACTCGTTTTTTTGCTTCCGCCGGATATTTTGAACAAGAAGGTACGCTGATCGAGTCCGATTTCAACCGCGTATCTACACGTTTGAACCTGGATCACTTTGCATCCGACAAACTGGATTTTGGATTGAACTTCAACGCTACGTATTCTCAGCAGTTGAACGCTGTTTCCGGTAACCGCTTCCAATCTCCTCTGGTAGGCGCTTTCATCAACACTCCTCTTCAAGGTTCCGTGAACCCTACTACCGGAGAATTGTACACAGGCCTGGAATCTGACTGGATTGGTTTTGTAGGAGATAACTTTCTCTACTCTCAGCCGCTGAACTACGTTAACATCAACACCTTCCGTTTGCTGTCCAAAGTAACGATGAACTATAACATCCTGAAAAATCTTCGCTTCACTCAAACAGCCAACGTTGACTGGTTGACACTAGACGAAAAGGACTATGACGATGCCACTACCAACGACGGTGCTCCCACCGGAGGTAGCCTGGGCCAGTCATATTCCAACACTCGTACCCTGACGACTCAGTCCCTGTTGAAGTACTATACATCAGTAGGCAATGATCACAACATTGATGCCTTGGCCGGCTTCGAATTCCAGCGATACAGGCTAGAGGATTTCAACGCTTCCGGCAAAGGATTTGCTTCCGGCAAGCTACAAACTTTAAACTCTGCGGCTGAAGCTAACGGTGTTCCTTCTGGAATCATCACAGATTACTCTTTCGTTTCTATACTGGCACAGTTGAACTACAACTTTAGAGAGAAGTACCTCCTGAGCTTGAGTGGCCGTCGCGACGGTTCGTCCCGTTTCGGTGCCAACAACAGATATGCTACCTTCTGGTCGGTCGGGGGGTCTTGGATCCTTACTTCTGAAAGTTTTCTGGAAAATGGTCCTTTTGACAATTTACGCCTCAGAGCCAGTTATGGTACAGCCGGTAACGCTGCTATCGGCAACTTTGCTTCCTTACAGCTTTATGGATTTGGTGCGGCTTATCTTAACCAGCCCGGTTCTTCCCCCTCTCAGATCGGCAATCCGGATCTGACCTGGGAAAAATCCAACAACCTGAACATTGGTTTGGACTTCGCTATCCTGAATAGTCGTTTGAGCGGTACAGTAGAATGGTACCGTCGGGTTTCTACGGATCTGTTATTGAATGTACCGGTATCTTCAACTTCTGGATTTACTTCTGCTACACAAAACATTGGAGAATTGGAAAACTCAGGGGTGGAAGTAACTCTATCTATAGCACCGGTACAATCATCAACACAAAATGGGTTCAACTGGGATCTGGATTTCAATATTTCCTTCAACCGCAACAAGATCCTGGCCTTACCTGGCGGAGAAGACATCAATGACGGAGTCCAGATCAGAAGAGAGGGAGAGCCGTTCCGGGCATTTTACATGCAAAAGTGGGCAGGTGTTAACCCTGCCGACGGTAAGCCACAGTGGGAAACAGCTGAAGGTGGTGTAACCAGCACCTATAATCAGGCAGAACGCTTCCTGGTAGGCAACGCAGAGCCTAAGTACGTTGCAGGTTTAAATAACACATTTAGCTTTAAAGGTGTCACCTTATCTGCCTTCCTTTATACGGCTCAGGGACACTACATTTACAACGGCTCTCGTCCGTTTGTAGAAAGTGACGGTGCTCGTTTTGGGTGGTCTCACCTGGCTATCGCCGGAGAGAATTTCTGGATGAACCCCGGTGATCAGGTAGAAAGACCTCAGCCACTGGTAGGGGGTAACAGTGCCTCTACTGCTACTTCTACCCGTTATCTGGAAGATGCTTCCTTCATTCGTTTGCGCAATGTGAATTTAGGTTATGCTTTGCCTAAATCAGTTACAGATCGCCTGAACGTAGGCAGAGTATTCATTTATGCCCAAGGCGTGAACTTATGGACGCAGACCGATTACACCGGATTTGACCCGGAAGGAGACGAAGACGGTAACGAGTTCTTCCGCTATCCGGTAGGTAAGTCCCTTACTTTCGGATTGGATGTGACCTTTTAGAAGGTCGAAGGTCGAAGGTCGAAGGAGGAAAATTATTCTTTTTCTTACCTAAAGCAGAAGTTCTT
Organism: Bacteroidia bacterium; assembly: GCA_030430845.1. GTDB lineage: Bacteria > Bacteroidota > Bacteroidia > Chitinophagales > Saprospiraceae > JANQPA01. The sequence continues at coordinate 17,135 of JAUIKE010000120.1, forward strand.
TTTTTAAGAAGGTTTTAAACGAAAAAAAATGAAAAAAGTCAATATAATATTTTTAGCTTTTATGATGCTCTTCGCTTTTTCCTGCGAAGATCAACTGGAGCTGGAGCCTTCACAATCGCTTTCTGAAAGTGAAGCATTATCAGACATCAATGGGCTTCAGACAGCACTCTACGGTGCATACGACGGCTTGCAATCAGTAGCTTATTACGGCCGGGAGTTTCTGGTTATGCCGGAAGTGGAAGCCAATCTGGTGTACTTATCGCTGAACAACTCTAACCGTTTTGTTTCCAGCTACAACTATCAGTGGACTCCAACAACGGGTGACATTGTGGATATGTGGAATGTTCCGTACGCAACTTTGTTGCGTGCTAACAACATCATCAATAATATCGATGATACCGAAGGTGATGCTGCTCAGAAAAACCAGATAAAGGGTGAAGCACTGGCCATCCGTGCTTTAGTGCACTTCGATTTAGTACGTTTCTTTGCCAAGCAATACACCAACAGTACTGCGACTCCGGCTTCTGACCTCGGTGTACCCATCGTTTTGGAGGCCAAAATCGATGAACCTGCACGTAACACTATTGAAGAAGTTTACAATCAGGTGATTGCTGATCTCAATGCTGCCCGGGCTATTATTGGTGATGAAGGTATTCACCGCTTTAATCCGGATGCGGTAGATGCGTTGCTGGCAAGGGTATACTTGTACAAAGGGGACAATAGCATGGCTGTTCAGAAAGCAGCTGCGGTGATCGGTTCAGGAAGCTACTCCCTTGCAGGAGATTTCGCAGCCATGTTTGAGGCTCCGGGTTCATCTGAGGAGATCCTGACCCTAAAGACCGAGTCATCCGAAAACCGAGGTTCCGACAACCTGGGGTCTATTTACAACCCTGATAGCTATGGAGATATCCGTGTATCACAGGACCTTATAGGCCTGTATGAAGAAAATGATCAGCGTGCCGGTTTGATCTATGAATTTGAGGATGGGGAGATGTACCACAGCAAGTATCTGCTTCAGGAAGGGATTCCCGGCCTTCACAGCCCAAAAATATTACGTTTGGGAGAAATCCACCTGATACGTGCAGAAGCAAACTTCAAACTAGGAAACACTGCTGATGCCCTGGCAGAGATCAACGCCCTGAGGGCTGCACGAGGTGCCTCCACGCTGAATGCCATCACTTTCCAGGATATCATTGACGAGCGTCACAGAGAGTTGGCCTTCGAAGGTCACACAACCTTTGATTACTGGAGAAACAACCTGAGTATGGTCCGTCAGCAGTGCAACACCGGTTTGGAGGTCAACAGCCCATGTGAAATCACTCCTGACAACTTCCAAACGGTACACCCCATTCCTCAAAGAGAAATGGATGTCAACCAAAATATGGTTCAGAATCAAGGATATTTGCAATAACACAATGACCGTTGTGGCATCCCATATCTTAACAGATCTGGGATGTCTCATAGACATTGAGAGTCTTTTTGTATTGCCGAAGTCTGAGCAATCAGGCTTCGGCCTTTAAAAAAAAAAGGGATGCGGCCGGCGGCCGCATCCCTTTTTTTTATCATCGATCTATTAATTTCCGTCAAAATCCATAGAAGGAGGGTCCTGTTCTATATCTTCAGGAGATGCGACTCTGAATTCTACCCGACGGTTCATATAGCTTGAAGTAGATGGCACTAAAGCATCATCTTGTCCTTTCCACATCAATACCAATCGCCCCCTGGCTACCCCATGATTATTTACTAGATGTTCAATGACTGCCAGTGCTCTGTTATAAGACAATTCGTTATTAGTGGCTTCATCTCCTGTTTGGTCTGTATAACCAATAACTGCAATTCGTAATTCAGGAGAACCTTTGATCACTCTTGCGATACTGGCCAGCGTTCCATAATCAGAGTATTTGATAACAGCGCTGGCTGAACCGAAGTGAACCATAGGCAGGAACAGGTTGGCCATGGTCAGGCTGTTATTGGTCACATTCGTTTGTGCCCCTTCATTGGTAATATTTTGCTGGAAGCGATTCAATCTTTCGTCGATCAATTCAATAACGCGCTCTTCGGTCACCCCACCACCTACGATAGGATTTTCTACAACTCCCTGGTTATTGATGCGCTCACCTGGACGAGGAGTGTAATAAGGTTCCATGTCCTGATGATCGGGTACTCCGTCACGGTCACTGTCGAGCGTACGGCCCTTGGTATCAACGATGGCATCGGGAGCAGTATCTGGTTCCTGATCCAATACATCGATTACCCCGTCGCCGTCCGAATCTGAAATAGCCAGATCGGCCCGGCTGTTAGCTTGTTTGCTGATATCGGCCAGAGCTATCTCGAATGGATTGACCCAATATAATGGTTCCGACTTGGAGCTGTTTCCGATGTTAAAATTAATTCTCAGGTTGGTGTAGTTAAAGGAATCACCAAAAGCTGTTCTTTCTCCACCTGTACGCACGATTCCGTCTAACTGATCTGAATTGGCACCTGGGACGATACCGGTAATGTGTTCGATACCGATGTTCATTCGTTTATTGAGTCGGACCGCTAAACCGGCGCCGAAAGCCACAAAAGGGTTGTTGCTCTCTAAAGTCCTTGGGTTAGGCGTACGTGGCTCATCGCTTCTGGTATAGGTAACTTCCATGCTGTTGTAGCCCGCACCTCCCAGAATATAAAGATTCGTTTTACGAATGGGGCGGTCAAAACGCATATTGTTCAGCGTCAAAACACCGAACAGGGCACCTGAAATCCATTTATTATCAAATTGCCGGGCAGGATTCATCTGCTCTCCTTTGGCCATAGCATACAAGCCATCTATTCTGATAGCAAACATGTGGTCCAAAGGCAATCTGATGTGAATCCCTCCGCCGTATCCAAATTCGGGAGTAATTTCACCTCCGACGAAAGGTACACCGGCATGCAAACCTACCTCAAACATTGATTTGGTGCCGGCAACAGAAGGTGAAGATTTTTTTTCCTCCTGCGCTTGACAAAAAACAAATCCTACCAGGAAACTAGCTAAAAGTAATATTTTCTTCATAGTAAAAAATTTAGCAACGGGATTATGAAATTGTAAATGTCTTAAATCGGTATATGTTTCTATGGGATATCAACAAATACCTGGTAATAGATTATAAAATCATAAGTTGCGATGTACAAAAGATAAATTTTTCTATTGTTAGTTCTATCACAACTTGGGTTAATTAGTGACCATCACTTTTGACAGTCAAGATCATTATTCGGGGCGAAGGTAAATATTTTACCTTAATCACCAATAGTCGTTACAATGGTAACGAGTATACCTTATTATTTTGCTTATACGGGAGAAAGATGGAAATAGGTTGGTATTTTCCGAAAAAAAAATTGAAAAATATCAACTTAATTATCGTTTGAGATTGATAAGAATTGTTAATTAGCGAAGACATCATAAGTTCAGGAGTAGGTTTAGATATAATTTTTTTCACATCATAGGGAAAATTATCCTTAAAACTACACCCTTCTTACTTAGATTCAAAAATGCTATTTAAACCAAGCTGATCCTTAAGCCTATATACATTATATTAGGCTATGAAGCAAATTTATTGTTTATTTGTCAGCAATCAAAATGCTTTTTTAAAAGAAATACAAATATGTTGGATAATTGGTTAAAACCAATCAAGCCCGGAAAAGACTCTCCCTCCTATGAGCCCTATCAGTTGGGGTCCCACCTACTCAAATTTGAAAAGCAGCTTCCAAAACTAAAAGATGTTCAGGTTGCGCTGATAGGAGCCGGAAAAGCGGCGGACACCGTGCGGGAATCGCTTTACAGGCTAAGTTTTCCTTTTACGGCCCTTCGGGTTGCTGACCTGGGTAACTTTCGAAAAAACACAGTGGATTTTATGATCCCTGCCATCGAAGAGTTGTTAAAGGCGAATATTATTCCTGTTCTGATCGGAGATATTGCCTTTTTATCCACTGCCAGCTATAAAGCTTTCAACCAACTGCTTCATCAGGTTAGTCTAACTGTCATCGATCGGCAGGCAGACTTGCCTAAGCAGGATCAACCTGACCCCAGCAATTATCTCGAAGAAATTTTACTGCGCCAGGGTGAAAAGCCTTACCACCTCTCCTTGATAGGCTGCCAGGCACATGCCACCAATCCAGCTTTATTTGCCTACCTGGAAGGTGCCAACTTTGACAGTATCCGTTTGGGGCGTGCCAAAGCAAATATGGAAGAACTAGAACCCATGATCCGGGATGGTGATTTGTTGACATTCAACCTCGCAGCTATCGAAGGGCCCGCTGCGCCCGAACAACCCTTCCCCTCCCCCAGCGGCTTTAGTCTGTCTGAGTCTTGTATCATATGTCGCTATGCCGGTATGAGTGACAAACTCAAAGCTTTTAACATCGTCGGGATCAACTCCAAACTTATTTCGCAGGGTTTTACCGCACAAACCATCGCCCAGCTTATTTGGTACTTCCTGGATGGAGTTTATAACCGAAAACAGGATTTTCCGGTTTCCATGGACGGATTGATTGAGTATATCGTTGATCTCAAACAACTCAGTTATCAACTGACCTTTTGGAGAAGCTCCAAAAGTGGCCGGTGGTGGATGCAGATCCCTTTTAAGAGAGGTAAGTCTTTACAAAGGCACCGTCTGGTGAGTTGCTCCTATGGCGATTATAAGAAAGCGAGCCAGGGGGAGCTACCGGAGAGATTGTTGCATGCGCTAAGAAAGTATGGGTGATAGTTCATTTCATATCAATAGTCTTTCAAGCTGTATGCCCCTCGACCCCTTGATCAAAATCAGCGAATGCTCAATTTTTTCACCCTTCCACCAGGCTTTCAATTGCTCCACATTTTCAAAAATATAGATGTCCTCTTCGCTCAGCTTGGAGAATTCTTTACCTACCAGAATAATGTCTTGAAACCCCATTTCTTTGGCCATTTCAGCTATCCTCAGATGCTCTGCTTCGGCATAAGGTCCTAATTCGAGCATATCCCCAAGAACAGCAATTTTGCTATTTCCCTCCATTTCAGAAAAGTTCCGGAGAGCCTCTTCCATACTGGAGGGATTGGCATTATAAGCATCCAGAACAATGGTATTCGAGCCAGATTCGAGGATTTGAGAGCGGTTATTTTGTGGAATATATCCCTCAATAGCTGCAACTATTTGAACGGGATCTAATTCAAAATATAAACCTAAAGCAGCTGCTGTGATGATGTTATTAAAATTGTATTGTCCGGGAAGCTTTGAATGGATATTCCAGTTCTGTCCCTTTTCATCCTTAAAGCCTACTTGTACAAAAGGAGCAGCCCCCAAGAATTTAAAGCCGAAATTATTTTTTTCCCAAAATGCTTTTTTATCGGCCTTTTTATAAAAAACTTTTTTCTCTACAGCTTTTGCCAGGGATTCTAGAAAAGCTTCGCTTTTATTAATAAAAACAATTCCATCATGCTGTGCGAGGTAACGATACAACTCCGACTTCCCTTTTTTCACTCCTTCTAATCCGCCGAACCCTTCCAGGTGGGCCTTTCCAATATTGGTGATCAGTCCGTGGGTAGGTTGAGAGATGGTGCATAAAAAAGCGATTTCTCCCTGATGATTGGCCCCCATTTCTATCACCGCCAGGCCCGCATCCTGGGGAATGGACAAAACGGTTAAAGGAACGCCTATATGATTATTGAAATTTCCTTTGGTGAAAAAGGTTTTAAATTTTTTACTCAAAACGGCGCTGACGAGCTCTTTGGTAGTCGTTTTTCCATTACTGCCCGTAATGCCAATAAAAGGAATATCAAATTGTTGGCGATGGTGCCGGGCCAAATCCTGAAGTGTTTGGAGACTATCTTCGACAAGAAGCATTTGGTCACTCCGACCCGCTACTGTGGGATCATCCACAACTGCAAAAGCCGCTCCATTCTCCAGGGCCACTTTAGCGAACCGATTCCCATCAAAATTTTCTCCTTTTAAGGCAAAAAACAGTCCGCCTTTTACCAATTTTCTGGAATCGGTAAAAACTTGTGGATGGTCCAGGTATATGGAATATAAGCGCTCAATAGTCACCATAAAAAAGTATTTTAATAAAAAAGCGGTCAAAACGAGCTTTAGTTCTCGTTTTGACCGCTAAAATATATTAAAAAAGCGATGGCCGCAGGGCCATCGCTTTTTTTTAATATCTTCTCTTACGCTTACGCTTTTGTTTTACATCAAAGTGGTTACCACCTTTTTCATTATTTCCGCTCACTCCACCCACACGGATCATGGCACAACGGAAACCTAAATCTCTGTCAGATCTGGTTTGCTCCTTGAAGCGACGTGTACCGGGAGACAGCCAGTAGGCGCGATCGGCCCATGAACCACCTTTATATACCCGCGTACTATCACTGATCATGGTGTGCTTCCGGAAATCATAGTAAGCATTAGACTGCTCATCACCATCGAGGTAATCAAATACCTCTCCGCGCTTAAAGTTTTCGCGATCTGACACATCAGCATCACTGATCGGGCGACGGCGCAGGCGACCCAAGCTATCCAGGTCATCCACAGGACGACCGTCCTGGTCGAGGATCAATTCTTCGAATACACCACCCCGATATGGGTTCAAATCGTGATTCTCTACATCTCTTAATGTGATACTCGTCAGCGGACGATACACATCTGCCACCCATTCATTAACATTCCCTGCCATGTTATAAAGACCATAGTCATTTGGCATAAAAGAACGCACTGGTGCCGGGAAAGCTGCATTATCGTTCAGGTTACCGGCAATACCCATATAATCACCTTGTCCGCGCTTAAAGTTAGCCAACATCCGCCCCTGGTTTTTGTCACGCTTCTGATAGCGCATATTGTTACCGTTCCAAGGATAAATACGACGGTCGGAGATGATCTCATCTTTTTCGGAAAGCAGATTGCCTTTGAGGGCCAAAGCGGCATATTCCCATTCTGCTTCAGTTGGCAGACGGTAATCGGGAAGCATGATACCATCTTCAAAACGAACGGGGCGCTCTTCGCCAGTAGTCAAGTCCTTCAGGTTTTTACGAACATTCCCTGTGTAATGACCTGCCAGGTAAGAGCCGGTATTGAATAATTCAGGATTATCATTGCCCTGATTCTGATTCAGAATACCTTCCTCGATTAACAACATTTCGTTCACGCGGTCGGTCCGCCACTGAGTATATTGCTCAGCCTGTTCCCAAGAAACACCAACGACGGGATATTCATCGAAAGCAGGGTGCCTGAAATAAGTCTGCACAAGCGGCTCATTAAAGGCTAATTCCTCTCTCCATACCAGGGTGTCTGGTAAAGCGTCGTTGTAAATTTCGGGGTACGAATTTCTTAGGTTTCTACTCAACCAGAAGGTATATTCCCGGTAATCTATGTTGGAAACCTCTGTTTCGTCCATATAGAATGAAGAAACCGTTACTCTTCTGGGGACGTTGTTCCACTCATAAGTAACATCTTCTCCGGTAACTCCCATTGTGAAAGTACCACCTTCGATCAAAACCAGGTTAGGACCAGCTTCCTGACCTTTATAATCCAGTTTCTCGAAACCACCCCATTTCTGGTCGTTGTATTTCCAACCTGTCGTTGCGGAGCGCTCCTTTTTACTACAAGAGCTGAAAAGAAACACCACCGTTAGTGCATAAACACTTAAAATCAAAAGCTTTTTCATTCTTCTTGCCTAGTTTGTGTTTTTAGGAATTGACGAACTGTTCAATTTATGGCCCTTTTGAAAAGGACACGTGAAAATAAGTGACAATTAATTGTTTTCCAAATTCAATTTTTTGCCCGTTAGATATCCAACGGTAAGTTGGCAGAAAAAGTATGTTGAATGGCTTAAACCATTCAATTTTTTAATTCAGAGGTTGTGTAAAATGTCCTTCGCCCCCCTGCCATAGTGGCAATGGAGGCCGGGGCGAGGAGGCACAGCTTCGTCCGACGGCGTACGGCCTTTTCACACAACCCACCTTGTTCTTCCTACTAATAAGTTGAATTAATTAAACATTTTGAAGCAATCATTGAGATCAGAAGAAGACTTACGCCTCATTTGGCGGCTATCTTCCAGATTAATTATCACAGATATTTCATGCGTTCCTCCCGGCCTGCTCGCGGATAATTCTGAAAGAGTCAGGTCATAACTGTATCCGATTTTCAGGACGCCGTAACGAACGCCCATCAGACCGATGACAGCATCCGGATTTTCAAAAGTATGCCGATACCAAAGACCTCCGAAGACCTGGCCGTAAGAGGCATAGGCTCCTGCATTTAGTTGCCCGAAACCGGCTTGCTGCTCAAAGAGGATATTCGGAGATATGAACGTGGGAGCAGATCTATTATTGCCCCTGTTAATGTAAATTTGTGCACCTGCATGTACAGAAAAACGAGAAGGTAAGCCAATACTCAAATTATCATTGACGGCCAATAGCCTGTCATCCGGGCGGTTAAGGTGCTTGATGGCAATACCTCCGTAAAACTGCCCTCCATAGATCAATAGTCCTGTAGAAAAATCAAGCATGGTCGTGTTAAGGCGATCCGGCCTTAGTTCATCAGATATAATAGGTGTACCGTCGGGGCCGTCTACTCCATTAAGCGGATCAAGTTGGTCTACAAAAATGAGCTGGTCCCAATCTAATCTGTTTTGTACGATCCCGGCCTGTACACCGATCTTGATCATCAGGTTATCCTGAATTTGTAACTGGTAACTATAAACGCCACTGGCAGAAATGGTTTTGTAAATACCGTTGCCGGCATCATCCGCCATCAGGATCACGCCTAGTCCAGAGTTGAGATCCTCCATGGGCTGTTCGTAGGTAGCCGCGAAAGTTCGGTAAGCATTCGGCCAGGAAGGCCACTGATCTCGATAGTTTAGGGAAATACGAGGGCCAAGGGTGACTCCTGCAAAGGCCGGATTGAGGTGTAAGGGAGCCGCATAAAATTGACTAAAGGTTACATCCTGAGCCTGGATGTTCAAAATACCTCCCAAAAGAATCACCCCATAAATTAATACTTGTCTGATCATTGACATCTATGCGTTATTGAACTAAGATAAAATAGAGTAAGTTTGTGAGTATATATTTAGTAGCGGCCGGCGGCCGCTACTAAATATATACCTTAACTGACAGGCGACATTTCGGGCCTTTATCGGATCATTATAGTAATACTCATTAGTATGTAACGTTCTAACAACGATTGTCGGTATAATGAAAATGAAAAGGATTAAAGACCCGGTTTTGTCAACTGTCGAACTTTCATTTGATTGACTCCCCTTAGAACCAGTTAAGGGATAAATCGTTTCCCATAAATAAAAGAAATAAATAAAAAACAGGCTGCCTTAAGAACTGAGATCATTTCAAGCATACATAATATGAAGAATTTTACGCTTACGTTAGCATTTTTCTGGATAATAAGTCAGGTAAACGCCAATTCAACCGTTAATTTAAGTCTTTCTTTTGATTGGAATGATAAGCCCATTGAGTTTTATATGGGTAATACCCCGCTGGAGAGATGGACTTTTGAGGGTGCAGTCCACAGTGACGAGTTCCCGGGAGTCCCTTTTTCCGTTCGCTCTTTTCCTGTCGCAGGACATGGAAGACTGGAAGTGGAGATCGTAAGTGCCGCTTATGAAGCTTTTCCCCAGGCGCCCCAGCTCTTTAGTGAGGCTATCCAA